>CADBQU010000030.1 GCA_902796905.1 Oscillospiraceae bacterium
ACTTGAAATACGACAGTATTCCTGCGTTTAGTCGGCTTCGTCTTATAACAAAATTTTTAGTTTCGATAGGTTAAAAGTTTCTGCCGCTGGATTTTTTATTCGGCGAAGCGAGAAATTTGCAGTAAGGCTGACGCCTTGCAAAAATGAACGCAAAGCCGCAATCTAAAATGCGGCGAGCGAAACCGCGGCAGGTTCAAGTCCTGTTACACTAGGCAAGCCCAAAGCCCTTTGGGCTTTGCAAAAGCAACAGCTTGCTTTTGCCCCAAAACAATTTTTGTTTTGGGGGCTTGCCTTATATCGGTTTTTGCATAAAAAACCAACGGCAGAGAACAAAGTTAAACGCCTGTTCTCAAAAAGCCAAAGCAAATGGTTTTGGCTTTTAAAACGCTAAAAACGTTTTTGCCGCCGTGTTATACTTAAAACTTTTATTTTTTCTTACTGTTCTTTTTCTTTTTTAAGCTGAAAATTTTCCAAATAATTTTTGCGTGTTTTTTGAGAAATATATCCTACAACCGCCACTAAAAATGCGCCGCAAAAATCTATAATCAAATCTTTCATTGTATCGGCTAACGCCTCTTGCCCTACTTTTGCCGCTCCGCTTGCAGAAATATATTTTTGCATATTGGTATGGAAAATAAGGTCTCCCGAAAATTCGTATATTTCCCAAACAACACCAACCGTTACCGCAAAACAAAGCGTAAACAAACCTACAAACGCGGGACTTAAATTTACCGGAACTCTGTCCGATTTATTTAAAAGACTTATAATACTAAAACCCAAAGTGCCCAGCATCATAGCGCTGAAAGCATGTAAACAGCTGTCCCAGTGCGGCACCCTATAGTAAAACGAACGAACTTCTCCCAAATATATGGCGCAATATAAAAATATTGCAAAAGCTATCATCATATTTGAAGGAATAATTATTCTTATTTTTTTACTTAAAAATCCCGACATCAAAAGTGAAAAAATACCCAGCAAGCACTGTAATATCATTAAAACATAGTCGGACTTTCCTCTGCCGGTTTCGTTAACCGCCCCCGAAGGCGTTACTATAAGCTTATAAGTTACAAAAATTATAGAACCCACAAAGCTTAAAAATATAAACCAAATCAATACGGTTTCTCTTATTTTTTTGTTCTTTTGCTTTTTTAAAATCAATTCATTTTCGCTTAATTTTTGCTTTTTCATTCATACCCTCCGTTAATAAAATAATCGGCAATAAAATTTAAAATATTTTTTATTCTTTTTTATTCTTTTTTATTCTTTTTTGTTTTTTTATTATCTTTTATTATCTTTATTATTTTTTATTAATAATTAACAACCGTGTTTTTTCTTAAACAATCGATATTGCTTGTTTTTAGCTCCATCTGTCTATTAAAGAATTAAGCTCCGCCGTAAATTTTTTAATATCTTTATTGGCGTAGCCCTTAGATTTTGCAATAACACTTTGCAATCTTTCGCCCTGTCTTTTAAGTTCTTTATAAAAAACGGTTTCTTCCGTTTCAAATTTAGAAGGTTTGTAAGATTCAATAACTTTTCCGTTTCTCTCTTTAGTAACGGTTGCAATATCCCAGCTTTCGGTATAATACGGAGCCGTTACGGGGCATTTTAAAATTTCTTTAAGTTCAGTAGCAAAGCTTTCGCAAACCGAATTTTCTCCGTGAACCACAAAAATTTGTTCGGGTTTGGGATTTATATTTTCGGCAAATTTTATCAAAGCTTTTTTGTCCGCATGGCCTGAAATTCCCGGAAGCTCGGCTATTTTTGCTTTAACTTCTATTTCTTCTCCCAATATTTTAACCGTTTTTGCACCGTTTAAAATAGCTCTGCCGGTAGTGCCCTCCGCCTGATAACCTACAAATAAAATCGTACTGTCGCTTCTCCACAAATTGTGTTTTAAATGATGTTTTATTCTTCCTGCGTCGCACATACCGGAAGCCGAAATTATAACCTTTTTATTCGGCAAAAAGTTTATGTTGCGGCTTTCTTCGCTTGTAACCGCCGTTTTTAATCCCGGAAAGCTTATGGGATTTATTCCTCTTGATACCAAATCCAAAGCCTCTTCATCATAACATTCGCTGTAATTTTCGCGGTAAATATTTGTAGCGTTTAAAGCCAAAGGGCTGTCTACATAAACTTCAAAATCGTTGTCGCTTACCAAATGCTTTTCTTTTATAATTCTTATAAAATAAAGTATTTCCTGCGTTCTGCCCACCGCAAAGGAAGGAATTACCACATTGCCGCCTCTTGTAAAGGTTTCTTCTATAATATCCGCCAATTTTTGTTCGTAATTTTCGGGCGGAGTATGCAATCTGTCGCCGTAGGTGCTTTCCATTACAACAATATCCGCTTTGTCAGAAAAAACAGGGTCTTTTATAAGCGGAATATTTATATTGCCTATATCTCCCGAAAAAAGCAGAGTTTTGGTTATACCGTTTTCGGTTATTTTAAAAGTAACGGAAGCCGAGCCCAAAAGATGTCCTATATCTCTGAAAGAAATTTCCAAGCCTTCGTCTATGGCCACGCTTTTTTCATAAGGAATAGGGTTAAAGCTTTTTAAAATGGTTTCGGCGTCCTGCACGGTATAAAGCGGCTCTACCAAAGGCAAGCCCTGGCGTTTACCTTTACGGTTACGCCATTCGGCTTCAAATTCCTGTATATGCGCCGAATCCCTAAGCATTATATCGCACAAATCTTCCGTAGCGTAAGTACAGTAAATTTTACCGCAAAATCCTTGTTTTGCCAAAAGCGGAAGACGCCCCGTATGGTCTATATGCGCATGAGTCAATATAATATAATCTATTTCGTTTGCGGCTATAGGAAGCTCTAACTGGTTTTTAGCGTTTTCCCCCTGTCTTAAACCGCAGTCTATAAATATCTTTTTTCCTGCCGCTTCCAAATAATGGCAGCTGCCGGTTACCTCGTGGTCGGCACCGTAAAACGAAAGTTTCATTTTTTACTGCTCCTTTGTTTGGTTTTTGCAAAAGCAAGGCTTTTGCCCCAAAAACAAAATTTTGTTTTTGGGGGCTTGCCGCCGTAACATTTGCTTTTTTGCCCCAAAACATCTTTTTTATTACTTTTTTATTAATTATACTAAATTTTAAATTAAAATTCAATAACATATTAATTGCGCTTTTTGCAAATATATCCAAAAAGCGGCATATTTTTACTTTTAATAGTAAATTCAAAAATTTTCTATTTACTTTGTTTAAAAAAGGTATTATAATATTTAGTGGTTTATTAGTTATTTTTATACCTGATGAAAGTAAAATTATAGGAGGTTATTATTTCATGGCAAGAAAACAAAAAACCATGGACGGCAACAATGCCGCTGCTCACGTTTCTTACGCTTTTACCGAAGTAGCCGGCATTTACCCTATCACTCCGTCCAGCCCTATGGCAGACTATGTTGACCAATGGTCCGCTCAAGGCTTAAAAAACATTTTCGGAACAAATGTAAACGTAATTGAAATGCAATCCGAAGCCGGTGCTTCCGGTACGGTTCACGGCTCTTTGGCAGCCGGTGCGTTAACCACAACCTACACCGCTTCTCAGGGCTTATTACTTATGATACCGAATATGTATAAAATTGCAGGCGAACTTTTGCCTTGCGTTTTCCATGTTTCGGCTCGTTGCGTAGCAAGCCACGCTCTTAATATTTTCGGCGACCACAGCGACGTTTACGCTTGCCGCCAAACAGGCTTTGCAATGCTTTGCGAAACCAATCCGCAGGAAGTTATGGACTTAGGCGCCGTAGCTCATCTTGCTACAATTGAATCCAGAGTTCCTTTCTTAAACTTCTTTGACGGTTTCCGTACTTCCCACGAAATTCAAAAAATTGAAACTTGGGACTACGAAGACTTAAAAGAAATGTGCAATATGGAAGCTGTTGACGAATTCAGAAAAAGAGCTTTAAATCCGGAACGCCCGGTAATGAGAGGCTCCCACGAAAACGGAGACATATTCTTCCAAAACAGAGAAGCCTGCAATAAATACTACGACGCAGTTCCCGAAATAGTTGAAAAATATATGGATAAGGTTAATGCCAAATTAGGCACTGACTATAAATTATTCAACTACTACGGCGCTCCCGACGCAGAAAACATTATTATTGCTATGGGTTCTATTAACGACGTTACCGAAGAAGTTATAGATTACTTAACCGCCAAAGGCGAAAAAGTAGGTTTGGTAAAAGTACGTTTATACAGACCTTTCTCGGCAGAAAAATTATGCGAAGCCATTCCTTCTACCGTTAAGAAAATTGCTGTTTTAGACAGAACAAAAGAACCCGGCGCTTTAGGCGAACCTTTATACTTAGACGTTGTTGCCGCATTAAACAAATGCGGAAGAAGCAACATTAAAGTTATAGGCGGACGTTACGGCTTAGGCTCTAAAGATACTCCTCCTTCAAGCGTTTTTGCGGTTTATGATGAACTTAAAAAAGACGAACCCAAAGAACAATTTACGGTTGGTATTGTAGACGATGTTACAAACCTTTCGTTACCCGAAAAAGAAGCTCCCGATACCGCTGCGGCGGGAACTATAGAATGTAAATTCTGGGGCTTGGGCGGCGACGGTACCGTAGGCGCAAATAAAAACTCCATTAAAATTATAGGCGACCACACCGATAAATATGTTCAGGCATATTTCCAGTATGACTCTAAAAAAACCGGCGGCGTAACCATTTCTCACTTGCGCTTTGGCGACAAACCCATAAAGAGTCCTTACTATATTAACAAAGCAAACTTTGTAGCTTGCCATAATCCTTCGTATGTAACAAAAGGATTTAAAATGGTTAACGACGTTAAACCGGGCGGCGTATTTTTAATTAACTGTCAGTGGACAGACGAAGAATTAAATAAACATATGCCGGCAGAAGCCAAAAGATATATTGCCAAAAACAATATTCAGCTTTACACCGTTAACGCTATAGACCTTGCCGCAAAAGTAGGTATGGGCAAACGCACCAACACCATTTTGCAATCCGCTTTCTTCTCTCTTGCAAAGGTTATGCCCGAAGCAGAGGCTATTCAATATATGAAAGACGCCGCTACAAAGAGCTATTCCAAAAAGGGTGCGGATGTTGTTAACGCTAACCACAACGCTATAGACGCCGGTGCTACGGCTTACCATAAAGTTGAAGTTCCCGCAGATTGGGCAACTGCAGAAGACGCTGCAAAACCCGAAGCTTTAAAAGGCAGCAAAAAGCTTGTTGATATGGTTGAAAATATTTTAACTCCCGTAGACCTTATGAACGGCGACTCTCTTCCGGTTTCTGCATTCAAAAACCATGCCGACGGTACATTTGAGCAAGGCGCTTCCGCTTACGAAAAACGAGGCGTAGCCGTTATGGTTCCCGAATGGAACGAAAACACCTGCGCTAAATGCAACAAATGCGCTTATGTTTGTCCTCATGCTACCATTCGCCCGTTTGCAATGAACGAAGAAGAAGTAAAAAATGCTCCGGCAAATATGAAAAAAGCTCCCAAACCGGTTGTTAAAACCAACTACACCTACACATTGGCAATTTCGCCTTTTGACTGTATGGGTTGCGGAGTATGTATAGGCGTATGTCCCACAAACTCTTTAAAAATGGTTCCTATGGAATCTCAGGAAAAAGAACAGGCAGTATTTGATTACTGTGTAGCAAACGTTACAGAGAAAAAAGAAACAACCGAAAAAATCAACGTTATTTCTTCTCAGTACAAAAAACCGTTGCTTGAGTTCTCCGGCTCTTGCGCAGGATGTGCCGAAACATCGTATGCAAGACTTATCACTCAGTTATTCGGCGACAGAATGTATATTTCCAACGCAACCGGATGTTCTTCTATTTGGGGCGGTCCCGCAGCTACATCTCCTTATACCGTAAACTTTAAGGGCCACGGTCCCGCTTGGGCTAACTCTTTATTTGAAGACAACGCCGAACACGGACTTGGTATGTACTACGGACAAAAAGCTATAAGAAACAGACTTATGGCAAAGGTAGAAGAAATTATGAACAGCGACAAAGCTTCCGAAAGCGTTAAAGCTGCCGCAAAAGAATATTTGGACACAGCGGAAAACGGCGAATTAAACGCTGCCGCCACCGAAAAATTAGTAGCGGAACTTGAAGCATTTAACTGCGATTGCGAAAACAAGAAAGATATTCTTAACAACAAAGAATATTTATCTAAGAAGAGCGTTTGGATATTCGGCGGCGACGGTTGGGCTTACGATATAGGCTTTGGCGGTTTAGACCATGTATTGGCTTCGGGACAGGATGTAAACGTTATGGTATTTGATACCGAAGTTTATTCCAACACCGGCGGACAGGCTTCTAAAGCTTCCAACATCGGCCAGGTAGCACAGTTTGCCGCAGCCGGTAAAGAAGTAGCCAAAAAATCCTTAGCCGAAATCGCTATGAGTTACGGTTATGTATATGTAGCACAAATTGCTATGGGCGCAGACCAAAACCAAACTCTTAAAGCTTTACAGGAAGCCGAAAGCTATCACGGACCTTCTTTAATAATAGGCTATTCTCCCTGCGAAATGCACTCTATTAAAGGCGGTATGACAAATTGTCAGTCCGAAATGAAAAAAGCTGTTGACTGCGGATACTGGAATTTATTCAGATTTAACCCCGCGCTTAAAGCAGAAGGCAAAAATCCGTTTACTATGGATTCCAAAGCTCCTGCCGGCGCTTACAGAGATTTCCTTATGGGCGAAGCAAGATACAACCGCTTAACAAGAGAATTTGCAGACAGAGCCGAAGGCTTATTTGAAAGAAACGAAGAAACCGCAAAGGCACGTTATGAGCATTTATTAAAACTCAAAGACCTTTATGCTCCCGACGAAAAATAATAACCGCATAAGCGGTAAATAAAGTTTTAAAACCTACAGGAGTTTTTGCTTCTGTAGGTTTTTTACGGCGGATTAAAAGGCTTTGCCTTTTAAATGCCGAAAGCAAGGCTTTCGGCATCGGCAAACCAAAGGTTTGCCGGCTCCGCCGTATTTATTAAAACTACAAAATATAGATATTTTTTAGCCAAATACCTATATATAGTATTTGTTTAAAAAATATCAAACTATATTTTGTGTTTAAATAATATAATATTACCAAATAAAAAATATTTTTTTGTACATAATGCCTATTGCTTTATATACACCAAAATGATACCATATATAGTACTACAAATAATTAATAAATACAAAATTTAGTTATAGGGGAATTATTATGAAGATTATAAAAAGAAGCGGAGCAGAAGACGTATTTGACCGCCAAAAAATTGTAAAGGCTATTACAAAAGCCAACGAAACGGGCGACAGCGCTCCGGAATTAACCAACCGTCAAATAGACTATATATCTTTGGTTATAGAAGATTACTGTAAAGACGCCGGCAGAGCTTTATCGGTTGAAGAAATACAAGAACTTGTAGAAAGCCATATTATTTTACAGGGCGCACCCGAAACCGCAAAGCGTTATATAAGATACAGATATAACCGCAGCCTTGCGCGTGTAGCCAATACTACCGATAATCAAATTTTAAGCTTAATAGAATGTAATAACGAAGAAGTAAAACAAGAAAACAGTAATAAAAACCCCACCGTAAACTCCGTTCAGAGAGATTATATGGCAGGCGAAGTTTCAAAAGACCTTACAAAAAGAATATTGTTGCCTCCCGAAATTGTTGAAGCCCACGAAAACGGAATTATTCATTTTCATGATGCGGACTATTTTGCACAGCACATGCACAACTGCGATTTGGTAAATTTAGAAGATATGCTTCAAAACGGCACCGTTATAAGCGGCACCATGATAGAAAAACCCCACAGCTTTTCTACCGCCTGCAACATTGCCACCCAAATTATAGCCCAGGTAGCTTCCAACCAGTACGGCGGTCAAAGTATATCATTAACCCATTTGGCTCCGTTTGTTCAAATCTCACGCGAAAAAATTAAAAAAGAAACCATTGCCGAAATGGAAGAATTAGGCGTAAAGCCAACGCAGGAAAAATTGCACAGCATAGTGGAAGAACGTCTTAAAAAAGAAATTAAAAGGGGCGTTCAAACCATACAGTATCAGGTTGTAACACTTTTAACCACCAACGGTCAAGCTCCGTTTGTTACGGTATTTATGTATTTAAACGAAGCCAAGGACGAAGTTTTAAAGCATGACTTGGCTATGATTATTGAAGAGGTTTTAAAACAGCGTATAGTAGGCGTTAAAAACGAAGCCGGAACATACGTTACCCCTGCTTTCCCTAAACTTATATATGTTTTAGAGGACGATAACGTAACAGATGACTCCAAATACGGATATTTAACCCGCCTTGCGGCAAAATGTACCGCCAAAAGAATGGTGCCGGACTACATTTCCGAAAAAATAATGTTAAAGCTTAAAGTAGACGAAAACGGTAACGGCAACTGCTATACCTGTATGGGCTGCCGCAGCTTTTTAACTCCTTATGTTGATGAAAACAGAAAGCCGAAATATTACGGCAGATTTAACCAAGGCGTTGTAACCTTAAACCTTGTGGACGTTGCTTGCACCGCTATAGAAAACGGCGGCACCGAAGAAGATTTTTGGCGTATATTAAACGAGCGTTTGGAACTTTGCCACAAAGCTCTTCGCTGCAGACACGAAAGACTGGTAGGCACTTTGTCGGACGCCGCCCCTATTCTTTGGCAGTACGGCGCTTTGGCAAGGCTTAAAAAAGGCGAGCCCATAACAAAGCTTTTATACGGCGGATACTCAACATTATCTTTGGGTTATGCCGGTCTTTGGGAATGTGTATACGAAATAAGCAAAAAGAAATTAACCGAAGCCGAAGGCGAAGAACTCGGTTTAAAAATTATGCAAGCCTTAAACGACGCCTGCTTAAAGTGGAGAAACGAAGAAAACATACACTATTCTCTTTACGGCACTCCGCTTGAAAGCACCACATACAAATTTGCAAAATGTCTGCAAAAACGCTTTGGTAAAATTAAAGGCGTAACAGATAAAAACTATATTACAAATTCTTATCATATTCATGTAACGGAACCCATAGACGCTTTTGATAAATTAGCTTTGGAATCAAAATTCCAGGAATTAAGCCCCGGAGGAGCTATATCTTATGTAGAAGTTCCCAATATGCAGGATAATATAGACGCCGTTATGTCGGTAATGCAATTTATTTACGATAACATTATGTACGCCGAATTAAACACAAAATCCGACTATTGCCACGAATGCGGCTATGACGGTGAAATTCAAATAGTAACCGACGAAGACGGCAAGCTGGTTTGGGAATGCCCCAACTGCCACAACAGAGACCAAAATAAAATGAATGTTGCGCGCAGGACCTGCGGCTATATAGGAACTCAGTTTTGGAACCAGGGCAGAACACAGGAAATTAAAGAAAGAGTTCTCCATTTATAATGAACATTGCAACCATTAAAAAATTTGATATTGCGAACGGCCCGGGCGTTAGAGTTTCAATTTTTGTTTCGGGCTGTAGGCACGCCTGTAAAAATTGTTTTAACAAAGAGGCATGGGATTTTAACTACGGTTTTAAATTTACGCCGCAGGTTAAAGAAGATATTTTTGAAAGCCTGAACAAGAGCTACATTGCGGGATTATCGCTTTTGGGCGGCGAGCCGTTCGAACCCGAAAATCAAAAAGGCTTAGTTCCGTTTTTGGAAGAATTTAAAAAGAAATTCCCCAACAAAAACGTTTGGTGCTATACGGGATATACCTTTGAAAAAGATTTACTCAACAAAAGCGATAATACCGAAAAAAATTATAAAAGCCGGGCATTTTGCAAATTTACTCCCAAAATGCTTGAATTTATAGATGTTTTGGTAGACGGCGAATTTGTAGAAGATCTAAAAAACATACGCTTAAAGTTCCGCGGAAGCGAAAACCAAAGAATTATAGACGTAAAGCAAAGCTTGGCGCAAAACGAAACCGTTTTGGTAAAAGAATACATTTAAACTACGGAACCGATATTTTATTATCGGTTCCGCTTTTTATATAAAAAATTATTTGTGCTTGTCTAGGCAAGCGAGAATAATCCGAACCGGCCCAAAACGGTGTATTTTTGGCATATTTCCACTTGTCGTCTTTATAAGGCGAAAGCCTTATTGCATCCTCCGCATAAAAATCCGCACAAAAATACGCTCGTTTTGGGTCGAAGATTTTTTGAGCGGCGGATTTTTTGCAGTGCAAGGCACAAAACGCAGTTAATCCTAACGGATTAACGAGTATTTTAACACGGCAATGCGAGAAATCCGTGTTCAAAAAACAGATTC
>CADBQU010000031.1 GCA_902796905.1 Oscillospiraceae bacterium
ACTTGAAATACGACAGTATTCCTGCGTTTAGTCGGCTTCGTCTTATAACAAAATTTTTAGTTTCGATAGGTTAAAAGTTTCTGCCGCCGAATTTTTTATTCGGCGAAACGAGAAATTTGCAGCAAGGCTAACGCCTTGCAAAAATGAACGCAAAGCCGTAATCTAAAATGCGGCGAGCGAAACCGCGGCAGGTTCGAGTCCTGTTACACTAAACTTAAAACAGTTATATGTTATTTATTGTTCGGCAATTTCATCCGGTAATTTTGCAAATTGCTTTTTTCTTATAAAAATTAAGCAAATATAATGCACTATTCCGGTAATGGTCCACGAAATAGGATAAGATAAAAACAAAGTGCTTAATGTACGGCTGAATAAATCAAAAACCGTAAATACCCATAAAAGCCTAAATCCGCAGGTAAATACAAGCGCTACCACCGTAGGCAGTAAAGATACTCCTAAGCCTCTTTCTGCTCCGGAAATTACATCCATAAGTCCGCACAAAAAATAAACCGTAACCACATATTTAAGTCTTTCCACACCGTAATTTATAATAACCTCTGCAGGTATATCGCTTTCTGTTCCGCCGGCAGCCGTAAATAAAGATAACAGCTCGTTATCAAAAAGCAATGTTATTGCCGAAAGCAACATACCGCCCGCAACAACTAAAAATATGCAAGACCTAAAAGACCTGTTTATACGCTTTTTATTTTGCGCCCCGAAATTCTGCGAAACAAAAGTAATACAGGTTTGAGATATGGAATTCATTACCGTATAGGTTAAACCTTCTATATTACTTGCAGCCGCAGAACCGGCTATTGCCGCAGCGCCGAAAGAATTTATTGAAGACTGTATTACAATGTTTGAAAGTGAAAAAATACTTGCCTGTATTCCGGCGGGCACACCAAAACGCAAAATATCCAAAACCTTATCTTTGTAAAGTTTTAATTTATTTATATAAAGTTTGAAACTGTCGTTGGTTTTTATTAAAGCCGTTACCGCCAATGCTGCGGAAACTACCTGTGAAACAGATGTTGCTATTGCTACGCCCGCTACATCCAAATGAAATACTATAACCAAAATTAAATTTAAAGCAATATTAATTAATCCCGAAAGAATTAATATAAACAGCGGTTTTTTGGTATTTCCCACGCTTCTTAATATTGCCGCACAAAAATTATAAACCGAGCTTGCGGGAATTCCCAACATATAAATTATAATATATATTTTTGCCTGAGAAAATACTTCTTTAGGGCAAGAAGTAATGTTTAGCATAAACGAAGCCAAGCTTATACCGGTAATCATTATTACAACACCCGCAATAACGCTTAATAAAACCGCCGTATGTACCGTTTCAAAAACCGCGTTATTATTTTTTGCCCCGTAATGTCTTGCTATTACTACATTGGCGCCCGTAGAAAGCCCTAAAAATAAATTTACCAGTAAATTTATTATAGAGGTGCAAGCCCCTACCGCCGCCAAAGAATTTCCGCCTGCAAAACGCGCTACAACCACAAGGTCTGCGGCGTTATAAAGTAATTGCAAAATGCCTGTGGCAATAAGCGGCAAAGCAAACAGCAAACAGTTTTTTAAAATAGGTCCTTCTGTTATATTAATGTTTTTGCTTTTATTTAATTTTTTGGTTTTGTTTTGTTCTTTCATAACTATCGCTTCTTATATTTTTATAATAAAGTATTTGTGTTTTTAAAAATTAATTTTACATTAATGTTCGTGTTGCAATTTAAAATAAAATTTTTTACATATCAAACAATTGCTAAACGCTGTAAATCTTTAGCTTTAATATTGCAAGGCTTTGCAATAAAAATACATATAAATTATATTTATACAATATAAGTAAATCCTGTTACTATACTTCCCGCAGAAAAAATCCATCCGTTTTTATTGCCTAAACAGATTTATATTTTTATATTGCAACGCTATTATTATAAATCAATTATAATATTTTTCAATACAAAAAATACTGTAAATTACAACAAATTATTTTATCTCTTAAATACAATTTATCCTAACAAAGCAATAGGGTACAACGGTTTTCGTTTTGGAAATTGTTTAACCGCAATAATACAGCCGTATTACAGGTAACAAAACAAATAAAACCGGGCAATATTCCGTTTTAAAGCTTTGGTGCCATAGTGCCATAATTATTTTCGCTTGCCTAAGTTAATACTTATTTAATTGCTTTTTAAAGTTAATTATGTTATAATTTATAAATCAAGTTTAAACTTGATAGGAACAAACTTGTATTAACATTATTTATGTTAATACTTTTTATTTAAACGGAGGAATAAAAATGTTTGATGACGTATACCAAAGCCCTTTAAGCGCAAGATACGCCGGAAAAGAAATGAAATATCTTTTTTCCAACAATAAAAAGTTTACTACCTGGCGAAAACTTTGGGTTGCTTTAGCCGAAAGCGAAATGGAACTGGGTTTAAACATAACAAAAGAGCAAATAGATGAACTTAAAAGCCATATTGACGATATTAACTACGATGTTGCAATAAAGCGCGAAAAAGAAGTAAGACACGACGTTATGAGCCATGTATATGCTTACGGCGTACAATGCCCCAATGCAAAAAAAATTATTCATTTGGGCGCTACCTCTTGCTATGTAGGCGACAACACCGATATTATTATAGAAACCGAAGCTTTAAAGCTTATTAAAAAGAAACTTGTAAAACTTATTAAAATATTATCGGATTTCAGTTTGAAATATGCCGATTTGCCAACTTTGGCTTATACACATTTCCAGGCTGCACAGCCTACCACCGTAGGTAAAAGAGCAACTCTTTGGATATATGACCTTTTGCTGGACTTGGAAGAAATAAACCACAGAATAAGCAATATGAGATTATTGGGCTGCAAAGGCACCACCGGAACCGCCGCAAGTTTTAAAGAACTTTTTATGGGCGATATGGAAAAAGCAAAAGAGCTTGAAATGAAAATCGCAAAAAAAATGGGCTTTAGCGGTGTGCAGCCGGTTTCGGGTCAAACATACAGCAGAAAAGTAGACGGTTTAGTTTTAAACGTGCTTTCGGGAATTGCCCAAAGCGCCACAAAATTTACAAACGATTTAAGAATTTTACAGCATTTAAAAGAAATAGAAGAGCCGTTTGAAAAAAATCAGATAGGTTCTTCCGCCATGGCTTACAAACGCAACCCCATGCGAAGCGAAAGAATTGCCTCTTTGGCAAGATATGTTTTAGCCGACACTTTAAACCCTGCCATAACTGCCTCTGCACAATGGTTTGAAAGAACTTTAGACGATTCTGCCAACAAGCGTATAAGCATACCCGAAGCATTTTTAGCTACGGACGGTTTACTTAACACATACATAAATGTTGCGGACGGACTTGTGGTTTACGATAAAGTTATTTTATCTCATTTACAAAAAGAACTGCCGTTTATGGCCACCGAAAACATTATGATGGACGCAGTTAAAAAAGGCGGAGACCGCCAGCAATTACACGAAGCCATAAGGGTACACAGTATGGCAGCGGCGGCAAAAATTAAAATAGAAGGCAAAGAAAACGATTTAATAGACCGCATTGCAAACGACCCTGTTTTTAAAACCACCAAAGAAGAAATTTTAAAAACGCTAAAGCCTCAAAACTTTACCGGTTTTGCCAAAGAACAAACAATAGAATTTATTAACAATGTGGTTAACCCCACAATAAAAAACGAAGAAGAATTTACGGAAAATATAGAATTAAACGTTTAACATTTAATTTTTAAAAGAACAATAACAAAAAGCAGTAATTTACGGCAAACGCCAATAAAATTACTGCTTTTTGTATTTTACTGTGCCAAGCCGAAACTAAAGTTTCGGCAAAAGCCTTTGGCTTTTGGGCAAAGCTTTGCTTTGCCCTTGGCGCATACTTTTTAACACTTGTTTTAAGGCTTTAAAAAGTAGATTTTTTAAGGTTTAATGTCCGTGCGGAACTATATGTATTTTATCTTTTTCGTAACTTAAATCCGCTCTTAAAAGATCAACGAAAACCCAAAGTAACAAAATTTCGGCAAACCAAATGGCTTTTCCGCCAAACCTTAAACTTAAAAATGTAGAAGCTATTGCGCCTGCTACAAAAGCTAATATCATATATAAATGCATAAATAATCTTTCTTTTGCAACAAAGTTACCTTTGTGCAGCCATTTAACCAAATCTATACCAACCTGTCGCAAATGATTGGTACAAAACGTTGTTGCCAAAGGAACTTTCCTGGATTGCCTAAAAGTATTATACTGCATAGATGCTATAAAATTGATTGATATTTGGCAAATTTGCACCGGAGCGCTGTCGGGAACAAATCCCAAAATAAAAAAGCACACTATTTCAAAAGCCACAAAAAATTTGTCCCAACGCATAATCTCAAATTTGTTTATTCTGTTGGGCAAAAATTCCGAAAGCACTGCGCCCAGCAGATAAGCAAATATAGGAATAAGGTAATACAGAGCTTTTTGCCAATTAGCTTTACAAAATTGTATATCCAACATAACAAAGTTTGCGGTTTGCGCATTGCAGAAAACTCTGCATTTATCCGTAAAAGTATAAGCTCCCAAAAACCTCCTACGGCTATCTTTATAATAAATACTCAGAATTTTTCACATTCCAAAAATTCTTCATCTTTATCATTACTGTAAATAAACGATTTTTTCACATTCATCCATCCGAATATAAATTTAAAATCTTATTTCTTATTTTTATTCTTATTGTAATTTTTATTTTTGTTTTTTGTTTAAATATTTACCGTTAAGTATAATATTTTAAATTTAAATATTTGTTTTTTATATAGACAATACAATCAGGGTCCAATGCTTCCCATAGCGGAAAATTTGTCCGATTATTTTGTCTCGTCATTTAAAATACGGCAGTATTCCTGCATTCCTCGACTTCATA
>CADBQU010000032.1 GCA_902796905.1 Oscillospiraceae bacterium
AATCCTAACGGATTAACGAGTATTTTAACACGGCAATGCGAGAAATCCGTGTTCAAAAAACAGATTCGGATTATTCTCGCTTGCCTACGGTTTTGCAAAAAGCAAAGCTTTTTAAAAGTAAAACTTTGTTTTACTTTTGCGGCAAAATAAATTTTGCCGCGCAAAACCGCAATACCGAATAAAAACAGTTGAATAAACCCCTAAAATTAATTATAATATATTTTAACGGCAATAATAACGGTATAGGTATTAATATTAAAATTAATGCCGTAATTTTTGTGTTGCGCAAAAATTTAAAAAAAGTTCATACTTTTATAACCGTTTTAACTTTTATTAAATATAAAATAAACATAAACAATACAAATAAAAGATACAAAAAATATAAAAGAAAAGGAATTTTTATGAAAAAAATCTTTTTAATTACCGGATTATTTTTAATGACCTCGGCTTTGATTTTTAGTTTTTCGGGGTGTAAAGACAATTCAAAAAATCAAACATCTGTTATAGAAACAACCGGTTCCGAAAACGCCAACGGAAGCGGAAGTTCCGATACCTCTTCCGTAACCCTTCCAAGCAATAACTACGGTATAATCAATTATATAGCCGACGATTATATCTCTTTTGCCGTTTTACAAAACAACACCAAAATAACCGATTACACTACGGTAAATAAATCTATGCTTGATATAACCGACCGTTTATCTTCGGTTTCAATAAACAGTGATACTTATTGTCAAGTAGTAGACGGAAAAAAATTAGAACACATCTCTACTTCGGATTTAAGAGAAGGCGACTATATAGCAATATCCACCGCAAACAATAAACTTACAATTACAATTTTAAATATTGAGAACGAAGCTGCAAAAAACAGTAAATAAAAAACAGTTAAATTAATAAAAAGGTTTTGGGTTTGCTAAGGCTTGTAAAGCAGTTTTTCTTTAAAATAATATTTTTGCATAATATGCGTTGAACCCCACGGATAATATAAAGCATTATCCGTGGGGTTCATTTTTTTGTATCAAAATATACCGAAACCTTTTATTTTTACTGTTCTGCCGTTAATTTTTTAAATTCTTTTGGGGTACATTTTTTAAATTTTAAAAAATTTCGGTTGAATGTTCTTAAAGATTCATAGCCGCAGCTTATGGCTATCTCGCCTATGTTTTCTTCGGTGGAAATAATCATTCCGGCGGCTTTTTCTATCCTTAGCCTATTTATATATTCTTTAAATCCCATACCTATTTTTTCGGAAAAAATATGTGAAATTCTTGAAGTGCTTATATAAATTTCTTTTGACAAATCTTCTATTTTAATATTTTCGGCAAAATGATTTTTACAAAAATTTATAATAGAATTTACCGTTTTGTTTTTAAGACTGTCCGTAAACTCCATATTTTTAAAAACTTCCGCCAAAAAAGCGGTTAATATTCCGCTTAAAACTATTCTCTCCGTATCTTTCGTATTGCTTAAAACATCATTTTTATTTCTTTTTTCAATATCTGATTTATTTACGGCTTTTTCTTTTAAAAATTCAAGAAAAATTTTTGCGTTTTTCGAAAGACTTTTATTTTTTATTATAGGATTTTTAGGAATTTTGTTTTTTAAAATTTCCTCCAAAAGCGGAACATAATCTACCGAAAAAATAATCAAATGAGATAATTTTATATTTTCATCTTTATAACTGTGAACACTGTAAGGAAAGGCTATGCTTAAATCTCCGGAATTTAAAGTATATTGTTCTCCGTTTATTGTAACCATGCTTTTACCGCTTATAATGTACACTATTTCCACATATTTATGCAAATGAGGCGGAAAGGTTAAATAATCCGTTAAACCGTTATGAAAATCACTGTCTCTTCTTTCTAAAAAAGCTTCCATAAAACTTCTCCTTTTAGCATAAAATGTCTTAAACGCAGCTATTTACGACTTGAATTGTAGCATAAAATAGCTTAAAATGCAAGCATAAACAGTATTTGTTCGCCGTAAACCTACAAAACAATAAAAACAAAACTAAATACAAGGAGCATTTTTATGAGTATGAAATGGTTAAGAGCAGTAGCTCATCCGTGTTTGCCCTTAGGCGAAAACCATACCGTTATTTCGAACAGCGAAAAACACCGCAAACTTTCCGGAAATGCCGCAGCCGAATGCGCGGTATTAATTAAAAACGAGCAAAACTTTTTACCGTTAAAAAATGGTACTAAAGTAGCTCTTTTTGGTAAAGGAACAATAGATTATGTGCCTTACGGAGGCGGCAGCGGTACCGTTAACATTAAAGACTGTGTTAACATTTTAAAAGGTTTGAAAGAAAAAGAAAAAGAAGGTAAAATTTTATTATATGCTCCTTTAGTAAATTTCTATATAGAACAAACAAAAGCTCATCCGTTCGATTTATATAACGAACAAGTAAGAGAAAGAAAAGAAAATGAAGAATACGGCTTTGAACCCGAAGTACCAAAAGAGCTTATAAAATCGGCCGCAAAAGAATGTACCACAGCTATAATTACGCTTTCGCTTATGTCTTTAGAAGAATTCGACCGCCATCCCGAAAAAGGCGACTGGTATTTAAGCACAAACGAAAAAAAATTAATAGATGATGTAAGCAAAGAGTTTGAAAATATTATTGTATTGCTTAATATTTGTGCCGTTAGAGATATGCATTTTATAAAAGAAAACGACAAAATAAAATCCGCTTTAATTCTTTGGCTTAACGGTAACGACGGCGGAACCGCAGCAGCCGATTTATTGGTAGGAGATAAAACTCCATCGGGAAAACTTGCGGATACTGTGGCATATGATATAACCGATTATCCTTCAAATTTAAACTTTAATAAAAACGGTAAAGAAAGCATCGAACAAATTTACGAAGAAGATATATATGTTGGATACAGATATTTCAACACCTTTAAAGACAAACAAAAAAAAGTTTTGTATCCCTTCGGTTTTGGTTTATCTTACAGCAATTTTTCCTATGAAAATACAACTTTTTTAAAAACCGACAAAGAAATTATTGTAGGCGTTGATGTTAAAAACAACGGACCGTTTAAGGCTAAAGAAATAATTCAAGTTTACTTTAAAGCCCCTAACACCAAAATTTTATGTCCGTCCGTTCAACTTGTGGACTTTAACAAAACCAAACTTTTAAACGTTAACGAAACCCAAAGATTAACATTAAGATTTAATATTTCCGATATGGCGGCTTTTGACGATACCGGCAAAATTAAAAAATCGGCGTTTGTTTTAGACGGCGGCGAATACGAAGTTTTTGTTTCAACAAGCAGCGTAGACCACATACAGTCCTTTAAATTTAATTTAGACGAAACGGTAGTAAAAGAAGTAAACGACGTTTTATATCCCGATACACCGTTTGAGCGTTTATTGGGCAACGGCGAAAAAGAAAAAGTTGAGACAAAAGAAGTTAAAGAATTTAATCCGGTTTTTGAAGAAATTCCTTTCTCTCGCCCCGAAAAATGCGAAATAGATTTTAGAAAAGTGGCTTCCGGTAAAGAATCTTTAAACGATTTTATTGCAAAATTAACCAACGAAGAACTTTTGCATCTAACAAAGTGCCAGCCTTTTTCGGGCGTAGGTTCTACCGGTGCCACAGGAAATTTACCGCAATATTTTATTCCCAATTTTAATATGGCGGATGGTCCTGCCGGAATAAGAATAGAAACGTTTTTTGAAATTGTAACAACCGCATTCCCTAGTGCCACCGCAATAGCCTGCAGTTTTAACAGGGAGTTGGCGCACGAAATAGGTTCTGCCGCTGCAAAAGAACTTAAAGAAAACAATTTAACCGTTTGGTTGGCGCCTGCTTTAAATATCCATCGTCATCCTTTATGCGGCAGAAACTTTGAATATTACAGTGAAGACCCCGTACTTTCCGGAGAAATAGCTGCAGCTGCAGTTAACGGTATACAGGAAAACGGCGTAAGCGCCACCATAAAACATTTTGCGGCAAACAATTGCGAGACCAACCGCAAAACTTCCAATTCTGTAATTTCCCAAAGAGCTTTAAGAGAAATTTATTTAAAAGGTTTTGAAATAACCGTTAAAAAATCCAATCCATATTGTATTATGACCAGTTACAATAAACTTAACGGTGTATATCCTTCTGAAAATTATGATTTATTGGGCCTTATTTTAAGAGAAGAATGGGGATACAAAAATTTGGTTATGACCGACTGGGTAAATTTTGCCGATTGTGTTAAAGAAGTTAAAGCCGGCAATGACTTAAAAATGCCGGAAAGAGACGATTCTAAAATGTTTGAGGCTTTAAAAGACGGACGTCTTAACAGAGGTCACTTAACTGAAGTAGCAAAACACATTTTAAGCACATATTTACTTTTTGAATAAACTTAAAAATCCAATTAATATTCAATTTCCTCTTTTTTATATTTTTAATGCAATCCGAATATTGCCAAAACCGTGCAATATTCGGATTGCATTTTTATAACTTATATAAATGAAATTTGAATATAATATTCGCAGACAAAGCAAAGCCAATGCTTTGCTTTAAAAGGCTTTGCCTTTTGGAACCTCCGTTCCGTCTGCTTTATTGAAATTTCAAAATTATTTTTGCGTTGCAAAAATACAGCCCACGCTGCTCAAAGCCTATGGCTTTGAATTTTGAATATAATATTCGCAAACAAAGCAAAGCTAAAGCTTTGTTTTAAAAGGCTTTGCCTTTAAATTTATGTACCAATGCTTTTAAATAACTAAAACCTTTTAATGTATTTTAATAAAAAAGCCCCGAAAACCGCAAAGGTTTTCGGGGTTGAATATTTCGAAAAAACGAAAATATACAAATTATCTCTTTGAGAACTGAGGTGCACGACGGGCGCCTTTTAAACCGTATTTCTTTCTTTCCTTCATTCTCGGATCACGAGTGAGAAGACCGGCTTTTTTAAGCAACGGACGAAATTCTTCGTCTGCCGACAATAAAGCCCTTGAAAGGCCATGACGGATAGCACCTGCTTGGCCTGTAACTCCGCCGCCGGTTACATTACAAACTATATCGAATTTACCTTCTGTGTTTGTTATGTTTAACGGCTGACGAACGATTAATTTTAAAGTTTCAAGACCGAAATAATCATCAATATCCCTATTGTTTACAGTGATTTTTCCGGTACCGTTATAAACTCTTACACGGGCAACAGAACTTTTTCTTCTGCCTGTGCCGTAAAAATATGGCTTTCCTTCAAACATTTATTCTGTCTCCCTTCTTAAAATTCCAATACTTCGGGTTTTTGAGCCGCATGGATATGCTCGGCGTCTTTATAAACACGAAGTCTGGTTAATGCTTTTCTGCCTAAAGTGTTGTCGGGCAACATACCTTTAACAGCTTTGGTCATTGCAAATTCCGGTTTTTCGGCCATTAAAGTTTTGTAATTAACTTCTTTTAAAGAACCGATGTAACCTGTGTGATGATAGTATTTTTTGCCTATAAGTTTATTACCTGTTAAAACAGCGTCTTTTGCATTAATAATAATAACAAAATCTCCGCAGTCAACATGAGGAGTAAACTCCGGCTTAATTTTACCTCTTAAAATATCGGCGGCTTTGGCAGCTGTACGGCCCAAAGGTTTTCCTGCCGCATCAATAATATACCATTTACGCTGAATATCCTGAGGTTTTGCCATAAATGTAGACATAATTTTTCCTCCCTTTTTTCATTAAGCCTAATAATTTTAGCACAAGGAAAAGTTAAAGTCAACCAAAATTTATAAAAAAATTAATAATTTTTACAATATCTCTTTTTTTCTTTTATTTTCTCTTAAATACTCTTAAATGCTCGTTAAAAAAATAAAAAATTCAACTCTCTTTACAAAGACCGAATATTTGCTATAATAGTATTAGTCAACAATATATTCATGTTAAATATTTAGGTTAAATATTTAGGTTAAAAAATTTTGTTATATTTAAATTTTAAGGAGAAAAAAATGGCAAACAAAGCTATTAACGAACTACCTGTTTTTAAAATAAAACAAAACACACAAGGCATTTTTCCTTTAACAATATTTACCGCGGCTTTTACCGCCGTAACGGTTTTACTTTATTTAAATAATAACGGGGCTTTTATAATAACCGGATTTTTAACCGTTTTTCTCTTTGTTATTTTTGTGAGCGTTATTTTTAAATTGTTATTTAATAAGCTTATAATTTACAAAAACGGTTTTTATTTTAAAACCAATATGTTTAACGGAAAATTTTATAAATTTAACGATATTTTAAAATTTTGGGTTTCTTACGGCAAAACAAGCAACGGGACCCTGCAAAATTGTTTAAATTTTAAAACAATTGATACCGAGACAAAAAATATTTCCGTTTTAAAATTTTTATATTGCGATTTTTTAAATGAAGACGCAGTAGATTTTTTATCAAAAAACATAAAGCCCAAAGCAATCGGCAGCGATTTTCAAAATTACTGCCCAAAAAGCCTTAATACACCTAATAATTACGATTTTATTATAACCGGAAAGGAAAATTCCGGCTTTAGAATTTTTATAAGCTTTGCCTGTTTTTTAATATTTTTATATTTAAGCATAAATACGGCGCTGCACAACAAAATCAACAATTCAAATACTATTTATTTTATTGGTTTTTTTGCAATAACTCTGCTGCTTTTTATAGCTTTAACAAAATTAACAGTGCGATATTTTTGCTTTAAAATTTTAATTTATAAAAACGGTTTTTACCTAAAAACCAATATGTTTAACGGAAAATTTTATAATTTTAACGAAGTTAAAAGCTGTAAAATAACCACGGTAAGCCGATTGCTGCACTCTAAAAGCGGCTTTGAAATTTTTTACCGCGATTATTGCATTATTGATTTAAAAAACAAAAAAACTTTAAAAATACAATTTGAAAAATATCTTTATTACACAGAATTTGACGTTTTAAAAGAAAGGTCGCAAAACAACAGCAAAGCAATTGCTGATTAATAATCGGTAAAACTATGGCAAAAAATAAATCTTTTTTAAACAAAAACCGCAATAAAAAACCAACTGCAAATATAACTAAAAACTATTTTAACAAAAGCCTTTTTGTTATGGGTTTAAAAAATTCCGTACCGGTAGGTTTAGGATACCTTTCGGTTTCTTTTGCGTTCGGAATTTTCGCGGTATCAAAAGGTATGAAACCTATAGAAGCACTGCTTATTTCCATGTTTAATTTAACCAGTGCCGGGCAGCTTGCCGCCGTGCCCATAATAGCTTCGGGCGGAAAATTTATAGAGCTTGCTTTAACGGAATTTATTATAAATATAAGATATTCTTTAATGAGTATTTTGCTTGCCGAAAAGGCCGATAAAAACTTTACGGCAAAAAAACGCGCAGCACTTTCTTTTGGTATTACCGACGAAATTTTTGCGTTGGGATATTTAAGAAACGGCAGTTTAAAGTACGAATACTTCTTTGGCCTTTTGCCCATTCCCTATTTTTGTTGGAGCATCGGCAGTATTTTGGGTGCCGTTGCAGGCAACATATTACCACAAATAATAATATCCGCTTTAGGCATTATGATTTACGCTATGTTTACGGCTATTGTTTTACCCGAAGCAAAAAAACAAAAAGCCGTTGCCTTTTGTTCGTTATTATCAATAGCTTTAAGCCTTGCTTTTTATTATATTAAATTTTTAAAAGCCGTGCCTGCAGGGTTTGCTCTTATTATTTGCGCCGTGGCCGCAAGCGTTATTTCGGCTTTGATTTTTCCAAAAAAAGACGAAGAAGAAACAGAAACGGCAAAAGAGACGGCAGAAGAAATAACAAAAGAATTAAAAGAAGAAGTAAAAAAGGCAGAAAAAATAACGAAACCGAAAAAAATAAAAAAGCAAAAGGAGAAAACAAACTGATATGTCGCTGAAATTTTATATATATTTATTTGTTATGTCCTTTGTAACTTTTTTAATAAGAATGATACCCTTTACTTTTTTAAACAAAAAAATAAAGTCCCGCTTTTTAAATTCCGTTCTGTTTTATATGCCATACGCGGTTTTGGCCGCTATGACCGTTCCGGCGGTTTTTTATTCCACCTCTTCGGTTTATTCAGCAGCTTTTGGGTTTGCGGTAGCTATTATTCTTTCGTTTTTAAAAAAAAGCCTTATAACCGTAGCTTTGTGTTCAAGCGCGGGGGCTTTAGCCGTTGAGTTTTTAATTTCGGTAATTTTAAAATAAAAACATATAAAAATATTTAAAAATTTTTTAAATATTTTTATATTTTTAAATAACTTTATACTTTAAATATTTCTATACTTTTAATGCTTTTATATTTCTAATGCTTTTATACTTATAATATTTTTAATATTTTTGATTTTTTATCTATAACCGCAAAAAAATCCAACGCTTTATTACCGCAAAACTTTGCGGCAATAAAAATATTTTACTGCCTTTTGCGCCAAAACTTATTTTGGAACCATTTATTGTAAAAACATTAATTATTATCAACCGTTTAACAGTTATTGTGCCGAAGTTCTAATCTGTTACACTAGGCAAACAAGAATAATGTTAATACTTGTAAAATTAAAATATTTATGATAAAATTAAACTTACCTGAGTTAGTCGGACGGCTGCGGAAAACGGGCTTTAATTTAAGCCTTGCGTTTTCTGAGGAAAGTCCGAGCATCGTAGGGCGGAATAACGGCTAACGGCCGCCGTGGGCAACCATAGGACGAGTGCAACAGAGATATACCGCCGATTTTTTGCCGTAACGATTTTATTTTTTAAAATTCGTTTCGGTTTTTGGTAAGGGTGGAAAGGTGCGGTAAGAGCGCACCGGGCCGATAGGTAACTATCGGCTTATGTAAACTCTATTCGATGCAACACCAACCGAAACTATACGCTTGCCCGGCGTGTTTCAAAAGGTGGCTGGAGCGCAGGAGCAATTCTGCGTCGAGATAGATGGTCGTCTTTAATATAGGAATTTATTTTCTATATTAAAACAGAACTCGGCTTACAGACTGACTCAGGTTTAATAAATATTTTAAATGATATTTAAAATATATTTAAACGTTATATTTTTTATTTTTGTATTATGCGCTTTGGCATTACCGTATTTTGATATATTTTTATAATATTATGGGAGAATATTATGAAAAAATTTTTTTCGTTAATTTTGTCGGCTTTTTTGTTTTTAAATATTTTTTGCAGCTGCAAAAATAAAGAAACCACTTTTACGGCTTATATAGACGAAGCCGGATTTTACAATAACCGTATTTCGGTTTATACCGCAGACGATACTGTGGATTTTGACGCAGCGGATGTTACTTTTACTTCAGGCTCTTTTAAGCCGAAATCTTTTGGAATAGTAAAAATAACATACAGTAAAATAAGCACAAAAGAATC
Organism: Oscillospiraceae bacterium; assembly: GCA_902796905.1. Lineage (GTDB taxonomy): Bacteria > Bacillota > Clostridia > Oscillospirales > Acutalibacteraceae > UMGS1279. The sequence continues at coordinate 9,345 of CADBQU010000032.1, forward strand.
GGTACCAAAAATAACCGCCTCTAAGGTAGAATATTTAAAAGACGCAAAATACCGTACAATATTAAAAGAAGAATACGAAAAATTAAATAAAGACGATTTTGTTTTGATAGACGTACGAAGCACGGATATTTATAAAAAAATGGGACATTTACAAAACGCAATAAATATTTCGGCAAAAAAAATAAATCCTAAAATAAAAACCAAATTCTTACCGGACTTAAACAAAAAAATAGTTGTTTACGGCAGCAGCGATAAAAACTCCAAAATTGCCAGTCTGTTTTTATTAACATTAGGTTATACGAATGTTTACGATTTAGGCGGAATAGAAGGAAAAGACTATAAATTGGTTATATAATTTAGGGCGAAGCCCAAAGCCCGAAGCCTAAAAGGCTTCGGGCTTTAACAAAAGCAAAGCTTTTGTTCCGAAAACCTCTGGTTTTCGGGGCTTCGCCCGCAGCACCGTAAAACTTTAAAAACCGATTTCGGACAAAAAATCCAAAATCGGTTTTATTTTTTGTTTTATTTTTTTATATTTGTAAAAATCAGTTTTTATTTTGTAAATTTTTGTTTTGTTCTATTAAATTATCGCTTATAATATCCAGCTGCTCTTTGCCTTCAATTTTATCAACAATATCGCTTTGCTGCGGAACCTCTTTACTGTTTTTAAACGCCGCCTTTAACATTATGGGCGTAAATACCGCACAGCAAACTACCATAATTACTATAGGTCCGAAAAGCGAAGAGCCTATTATTCCTAGGCTTAAACCTTTATTTGCAACTATAAGCGCCACTTCTCCGCGGCAAGCCATTCCGCAGCCTACCTGCAAGGCTTCTTTATTGTTATAGCCCGAAAGCCTTGCGCCTATTCCGCAGCCTATTATTTTGCCCAAAATAGCGGTTAAAGTAAATACAACCGCAAATAAAATTAAACCTATGCTCATACTTGGGATTGTAACCTTTAAGCCTATAGACGCAAAAAATATGGGGGTTAAAAACATATATTGAACGGGTTCGAATTTTGCCGAAATATATTCGGCTTTTTTAGTGGCGGCAATAATAAGACCCGCGCTGAAAGCGCCTATAATATCTGCAACGCCGAAAATCTCTTCGGCAACAAATGCAAACAAAAGGCACAACACAAAAGCCGCTATGGGGTATCTGTGTAAATTTTTACTTTGCTTGTGTTCTGTATATTTATTAAAAAGTTTAGGGAAAATTAAATAAACCACCGTTACAAACACAAAGAACAAAATAATTTTTAATATTACCAAAAATATATTAACCTTTACGCCCGCAAGGCTTGTAACTACGGTAAGCGCTATTAAACCCAAAAAGTCGTCTATAATAGCGGCGGCAAGAATAGTGTTGCCTACATTTGTAGAAAGCTTTCCCATTTCTTTTAAAGCTTCTACGGTAATGCTTACGGATGTGGCCGTTAAAATTACGCCTAAAAATACATGGCTTAAAATTGCGGATTTATCCGAACCGCCTATATTAAACAAAAAGCCTACCAAAGTACCGCCTATTAACGGAACTATAACGCCCAGTAAAGCTACCAAAAAACCGGATTTGCCGGCATTTTTAAGGTCTTTAATATCCGTGGTCATTCCTGCGGCAAACATTATAACAATAACGCCCATCTCCGAAAGCGAAGAAAGCACCGAAGTTTGCGAAATAACGTTTAACAAGCAAGGACCGAAAACAAGTCCTGCCAAAAGCGCCCCCACTACCTGCGGCATATGGAATTTATTGGTGATAAGCCCAAAAACCTTTGTACTTATTAAAATTATTGCAATATCCAATAAAAACCTATAACTCATTAAAATTCCCCCAAACATAATTACAACTTTTTAATTATGGCACTAAAAAAAGCGGTTGTCAAGTATTGCAACAAAAGTATTGCAACAAAAGTATTGCAACAAAAGTATTGCAACAAAAGTATAGCAATAAAAGTATAGCAATAAAAGTATTGCAATAAAAGTATTGCAACAAAATATATTTTGTTTTTTATTTTTAAAATTTTTAGGTCAATATAAAAATTTATAATATAAAAATTTATATTGTAAAATTTATTTTATAATATATGATGTAAACATATTATTTTAAAATAGCGGTTTAAAAGTATATTTAAAATATACCGTCTTGACAATCGGCGGTTTGACAGGTATGCTAAAAACAGTAAAGTAAAATTTTACCCATATAATATAAAAATTATTTTGCCGTATTTTTTACGGTTTTAAAAAATATATTTAAAAGGAGCAATTTAAAATGAATTACCTCCGAATTACAAAAGACAATATTGAAAAAGAACATATTTGCTGTGCTATGTCCGGCAAACAAAGCACAGCAAAAAAAGAATGGCTTAAAAAGCAGTTTGACGAAGGTCTTGTTTTTTACAGAAGCGAAGAACGCGGCAAATGTTTTATTGAATATATTCCCGCAGAAAACGCCTGGGTACCCATTAAAGCCAACGGATATATTTACATAAACTGCTTATGGGTTTCGGGTTCTTTAAAAGGAAAAGGTTACTCCAACGATTTACTCGACGAATGTATTAAAGACGCTAAAGCCAATGGATATAAAGGGCTGTGCATTTTATCGTCCGAAGGCCGAAAACGCGAATTTTTATCCGACCCTAAATATTTAATGCATAAAGGTTTTAAAATTGCCGACACCTCGGATTGCGGAATTATTCTTATGTATTTGCCTTTTAATACGAATACAGCTTTAACCAAAAATGCAAATACAAATGCAGATACAAATTTTGATGTGCCTGAATTTAAAGAATGCGCAAAACATCCAAAGGCAGAAAACAACGGATTTGTTTTATACTATACCGACCAATGCCCGTTTACCTATTACTGGGTGCCAAGGGTACAGCAAACCGCAAAAGAGCATAACATTCCTTTAAAAGTTATACATATTAAAGATAAACAATCCGCTCAAAACGTACCGGCGCCCGTTACAACCTATGCATTATTTGAAAACGGAAAATTTATCACACAGGGAATACAATCGGATAAAAAATTTTTGGCTCTTGCAGAAAAGTGCAAACAATAATAAAGTAAAAACAAGCAAAGGCGGCAAGCCCCCCAAAAAACATTTATGTTTTTTGGGCAAAAGCCAAGGCTTTTGCAAAGCCCGAATTTTTCGGGCTTTGGGCTTGCCGCCGCAAAACCAAACGCAAAACAAAGGGGAAGCAAAAAAATGAATAATCTTATTCAAATAGAGCATTTAAATAAGCGTTTCGGCGAAATACAAGCGGTTAACGACCTAAGCTTTAATGTAAAAGAAGGGGAACTGTTTGCCTTTTTGGGCGTAAACGGTGCAGGAAAATCCACCACCATAAATATTCTTTGCGGTCAGTTACCCAAAGACAGCGGAACCGTTAATATATGTCAAACAGATTTAGATACCGACACCGGCAATATTAAACGCAATTTAGGCGTGGTTTTTCAAAACTCCGTATTGGATAAGGATTTATCCGTGCGTGATAATTTGCAAAGCAGAGCGGCTCTTTACGGCATACACGGAAAAAACTTTAAATTGCGTTTGGCAGAACTTGCCGAGCTTTTGGACTTTACAAACCTGCTTAAACGTCCGGTAGGTAAGCTTTCCGGCGGACAAAGGCGAAGAATTGATATTGCCAGAGCTTTACTGCACAAACCTAAAATTTTAGTATTGGACGAGCCCACTACGGGACTTGACCCGCAAACAAGAAATCTTCTTTGGGCAGTGGTAGATAAACTGAGACGTGAAGAAAAGCTTACGGTTTTTTTAACCACTCATTATATGGAAGAAGCGGCGGAAGCCGATTATGTAATAATACTCGATCACGGCAAAATTGCCGCGAAAGGCACGCCCCTTACACTTAAAAACACTTACACAGGAGATTATATTACCGTTTATAACCAAAACGAAACCGAAATTAAAAAGCTGGATATGCCGTACAAAACCCTAAAAGACGCGTTCCGCGTATCCGTTCCCAATACTGCGGCGGCTACGGATTTAATTTTAAAATTCCCCGAAATATTTAACGATTATGAAATTACCAAAGGAAAAATGGATGACGTTTTTCTTGCCGTAACAGGAAAAGGACTAACGGGAGGTATAGAGAATTGACAGGACTGGGAACGCTTATTAAGCGCAACACAAAACTGTATTTTAAAGATAAAGGAATGTTTTTTACATCCCTTATTACACCGGCAATACTGCTGGTACTGTACAGCACTTTTCTTGCAAACATATACGAAAGCAGCTTTCGCTCTTTTTGGGAAGCTGCAGGTGTAAAAGTTTCCGATAAATTACTCAAGGGTTGCGTAGGGGGAGAATTAATTTCTTCTCTTTTGGCGGTCAGCTGCGTAACGGTTGCTTTTTGTTCAAATCTTTTAATGGTGCAGGACAAAGTAAACGGAGCCAAAAAAGATTTAACCATAGCGCCCATAAAGACCGGAACTTTAGCGCTGAGTTATTATGCGTCCACTTTAATTTCTACGCTTATTATTAACCTTGCGGCGCTTGTTATGTGTCTTTTATATTTGGCAAAGGTAGGCTGGTTTTTAACGGTAGGGGATGTAACGCTTCTTGCAGCCGACGTAATACTTTTGGCACTGTTCGGAACGGCGCTTTCTTCTTGCATTATATTTCCGCTTACAACCCAAGGGCAGGCCAGTGCCATAGGTACGGTTATAAGCGCGGGATACGGTTTTATATGCGGAGCATATATGCCTGTTTCGAGTTTTTCAAGCGGATTACAAAAAATAATTTCTTTTTTACCCGGAACCTACGGCACCGGTTTATTGAGAAACCATGCATTGCACGGTGTATTTAAAGAAATGGAAAGTTTAGGCTTTCCGTTAAAAATGATAGACTCAATACGCGACAGCGTAGATTGCAATTTGTATTTTTTCGGCAACAAAGTATCTTTAAGTGCTATGTATATTGTATTAATTGCAACCATTGCTGCAGCTGTTTTGCTATATGTGGCAATTAATATGCTGCTTGCCAAAAAGCACAAATAATAAAAATATTTACGGGGCGCCAAGCCCAAATCCCGAAAGCATCTTTCGGGATTTGGCAAAAGCTTTAAAGCTTTTGCGCCGTACAAAGCCTTTTTGGCTTTGTACGGCGAGCTTGGCGCCCCTAACAACCTAAAAATAAAACAACCCAAAAGTTAAAAACCTTTTCGGGTTGTTTTTGTTTTTTGCTATTTTTGTTTTTTATTTAAACAAAATACTTGTAACACTACGGTTGCCGATTGCTTTATCTATGCTTTGGCCTTAAGCCAGGTTTTGCCATCGTTTGCAGAGGATATTAAAGGTACTTTTAATTTTGCCGCATTTTGCATTTCTTCTTCTAAAATACGCTTTGCTTTTTCCTTATCTTTAACATCGCTTTCCAAAATAAGTTCATCGTGAATCTGCAAAATCAAATCGGCGTTAATTTTTTCCTCTTTTAATCTTTTATATACATTTACCATAGCTATTTTAATAATATCCGCAGCGGTGCCCTGTATAGGCATATTTCTTGCAACCCTTTCGCCAAAAGCCCTTATCATATGATTACTGTTTTTAAGCTCCGGCAAATATCGGCGCCTGTTGTAAAGGCTGGTAACAAATCCCTGTTCTTTGGCTTTTTCTACTACTTCTTCCATATATTTTTCAATATTGGGATAAGTATTAAAATACCCCTTTATAAGCTCCGCGGCTTCATTCCTCGAAATGCCTATATCTTTTGCAAGCGAAAAAGCTCCTATGCCATAAACTATACCGAAATTAACCGCTTTTGCTCTGCTTCTTAAAGCAGGTGTTATAAATTTTTCGGGTAAATTAAAAACCTTTGAAGCGGTTATGGTATGAATATCCTCGTTTGACAAAAACGCCTCTATCATATTTTTATCATTTGCTATCGAAGCCAAAACCCTTAACTCTATTTGAGAATAATCGGCGTCTATTAAAGTTTTTCCTTCTCTTGCAACAAAAAATTTCCTTAATTTTTTACCTTCTTCTCTTCGTACGGGAATATTCTGCAAATTAGGTTCCAACGAACTTATTCTGCCTGTTTTTGTTTCGGTTTGATTAAATGTTGTGTGAATTACTCCGTTTTTGTCAGCATTTTTTAAAAGACCGTCGCAATAGGTGCTTTTAAGCTTTGCAATAACTCTGTACTCTAAAATTTTAGGTATAATTTCGTGTTGGTCTTTTAAAGACTCCAAAACCTCGGCGGAAGTTGAATATCCCGATTTTGTTTTCTTTTTTGCCGGAAGATTTAATTTTTCAAATAATATAACTCCCAACTGTTTAGGAGAATTAACATTAAATTTTTCGCCCGCAAGATTTTCTATTTCCGTAAGCAGTTGAGAAAGCCGTATTTCAAGCTCTTCATCCATATTTTTTAATCCTGTTTTATCAATTTTAAATCCCACGGTTTCCATATCCGCCAAAACAAGACTTAAAGGCATTTCCACATCGCAAAAAAGTTTGTACTGATTAGTTTCTTTTAAAAGCTCTTTTAATTTATAAAAAAGCAAATATCCTTTTACGGCTTCGGTTTCGGCCGCCGTAATTAAAAGCTCTTCATTTGTATTTTCTTCTTTTGCGCTTTCTTCTTTTTCTTTACCGTTTTCTGTTTTTGAATTTTCGATTTTGGTATTAAAAACACCTATATATTCGTTAAACATCCCTTCGGTTTTATAATTGCTTTTGTCGGGACTTAATAAATACCCTGCCAAAGAGCAATCAAATAAAGCCAACGGCAATAAAACATTTTTTTCGTTTTCCTTTTTCTCTTCGTTTTTACTTTCGCTTTCTTTTGTGCCGTTAACGGTATTGTTTTTTAAAAGTATTTTATAAATTTCTTTTGAATTGGAAGTTACGATGTTTTTTATATTTGCTTTTAAAAATTCTTCGGTTTGTTCTTTGTTTAAAGTATCAAAGCCGTTTTTAAAAGCTATAGCCGAACCGTTTTCGGTTAAATTTACAAAAACCGCTCCCTTGGTATATCGGCATTTTTTAAAAAGTAATTCGCTTTCTTCCAAAGAGGAGCTTTTAGCGGAAGTTTCGTCTTCTGTAGGTTCGTTCTGAAGATTGTATTTTTCCAAAAGCTTAAAAAATTCCAGCTTTCTTAAAAGCTTTGCGGTTTCTTTTTTATTTACCGGTTTAAATTTATAATCGTTAAAGTTTAACGAAATAGGAACCTCTTTATATATTGTACCTAAAAAATAACTTAAATAAGCGTTTTCTTTATCTTTAATAAGTTTTGTTCTTACGCCTTCTTTTATTAACGGGCTGTTTATATTTTCATATACTCCGTTTAAAGACCCAAAGTTTTTAATAAGCTCTATTCCCGTTTTTTCGCCTATTCCGGCTACGCCCGGAATTTTATCCGACTGATCTCCCATAAGCGCTTTTAAATCTATTAACTGTTTTGGAGTTAAACCGTATTTTTCCAGTACTGTTTCGGGAGTCATTTTTAAAATTTCGGGTCTTGCGAATTTTGTGGTGGCAAGCAAAACGGAAGTTTCTTTAGATACCAATTGCAAGCTGTCTTTATCGCCGGTAGAAATAACACAAACATTTTCGTTTTGTTCGGCAGAAAAACTTAAAGTGCCCAAAATATCGTCCGCTTCGTAACCTTCTTTTTCTAAACAGGTATAGCCTAAATCCGTTAAAAGTTCTTTTAAAATAGGCACTTGCATTCGTAATTCTTCGGGCATAGGTTTTCTTCCTGCTTTATAACCAGCATATTTTTTATGCCTAAAAGTAGGGCTTTTAAGGTCAAAAGCTATAACCGCTCCGTCCGGATTTTCGGTTTCCAGCAGTTTGTTTAAAATATTCATAAACCCGTAAATTCCGTTGGTGTAAATACCGGTTTTGGTTGAAAGTAATTTTATTCCGTAAAAAGCTCGGTTTATTATACTGTTGCCGTCTACAGCCAAAAGTTTCATAATTTACTCCTTAAACAAAAAATAAAGCATTATATCGGTGTAATTATTATACCAAATTATCTTTTAAAAAACAAATCTTTATGTTAAAATAAAAAAGGAACTTTTTATTGGGCGGCAGCCCCCAAAAAAAATTGTTTTTGGGGCAAAAGCTTTTAAAGCTTTTGCAAAGCTCAAAGAGCTTTGGGCTGCCGCCATAGTGTGACAGGACTCGAATCTGCCGCGGTTTCGCTCGCCGCATTTTAGATTGCGGCTTTGCGTTCATTTTTGCAAGGCGTTAGCCTTGCTGCAAATTTCTCGCTTCGCCGAATAAAAAATCCTGCGGCAGAAACTTTTAACCTATCGAAACTGAAAATTTTGTTATAAGACGAAGCCGATAAAACGCAGGAATACTGTCGTATTTCAAGTTTTGAGGCAATGTATTATACAAAATTTTGTTTCGTAGGCGTGACAGGTTCGAGTCCTGTCACACTAGGCAAGCGAGAATAATCCGAATTTTAAAAACACAATAAAAATAAAAAGCCAAAAAACAATAAAAAAATAAAGAAAATCAAAAATTTAAAAAACAACGGAAAATTAAATGAACACAAAAAACAACAAAAATAACATAAACAATTTAAACAATACAAATAATATAAACAACCTAAAAGATATAACCGATATAAAAGATTTTTTTGCAAACGGAAATATACCTGTAGCCTTGGCACCTATGGCAGGATGCGCCGACAGGGCGTTTAGAGAAATTTGTATGGAATTCGGCGCTTCGTTTTGCGTGGGAGAACTTTGCAGTGCAAAAGGCGTTTCTTTAAACGATAAAAAAAGCGAAGAGCTTTTATTTGTTTCGGAAAAAGAAAGACCTATGGGAACTCAGCTTTTCGGCTCGGATACAGACGCATTAAAAATTGCGGCGCAAAAAGCGTTAAAATACAACCCTTCTTTTTTAGATATAAATATGGGTTGTCCGGCGCCTAAAGTAATATCCTCCGGAGGTGGCTCGGCACTTTTAAAAAATCCTCAAAAAGCAGCCGAAACAGTAAAGGCTTTAAAAAAAGTTTTAAACAATAAAATCCCTTTAACCTGTAAAATAAGAATAGGTTATGACCAAAACAGTATAAACGCCGTTTTTTTTGCAAAGGAGCTTGAAAAAGCCGGTGCCGATATGATAACCGTACACGGCAGAACAAAAGACCAAATGTACCGTCCCGGAATAAACTTTAACGAAATTAAAAATGTAAAACAAGCGCTTAAAATTCCGGTTATTGCCAACGGAGACATTACGGACGGCGCAACCGCAAAATATATGCTTGATAAAACCGGTGCCGACGGCATAATGATAGGCAGGGCCGCTTTGGGCAATCCTTTTATTTTTAAAGAGGTTAAAGCATATTTAAAAGGAGAAAACTACATTAAACCAAAAAACAGCCAAAAGGCGGAAATATTAATTTATCAGGCAGAAAAAATGCTTAAATACAAAGACCCTCATAATGCGCTTTTGGAAATACGCAAACATGCGGCATGGTACATTAAAGGTATTAAAAACGCCGCTTTTTTAAGGCAAAAATGTTTTAATATAAATTCTTTAAACGACGTTAAAGAAATAGCTTTTATTTTTTCAAAATCCGAATAATTACCCACCGCAATTATAATTTTCTACGGCGGCGAGCCTTTTTTAAAAACAAAAATTTTTTTATTTTTGTTTTTAAAATAAAATTAAAGCCAAAGCTTTAATTTTACAAAAGCCCTTTGGGCTTTTGGGCTCGCCGCCCTTTATATTTTTTACCGTTCTTTTTTACCGTCCTTTTTATTTTTCCCCGTTTAAAACCGTTAAAAAAGTTATAATGTATCATTATTAAAAATATATTTTAATAAAAAGATATGTTTTAGCGTATTTTTATTTAATATTAAAATATTAAAATTTTCGGAGAAAAAATGAAACCTCTTTATTTTATTTTAACCGTATTTTTAACGCTTATAATGTTGCTTTTGCCGGTAATAGCTTTAAACGAATATAAAAAGGGAGAAGATATAAGCTTTTCCCTTTCCGAAAACAAAAATTCCATAAAAGTTTTTGTTAAATCATTAAATACCGTTCAAAACGTAGACAAAAAAAGTTACCTTTTTTCGGCTGTTGCAAACTCTTTAAGTAAAAACGCAAAAGAAGAAGCCGTAACGGCGGTGGCTTTAAGCTTTAAAACTTATATAGAATATTTGAAAACCGAATATCCGCAAAGAAATTTTGATATAGATGATTTTGAGCAAAATTATTTGCCAAAAGAAGAGCTTTTAAAAGCCTTAAAAACAAAATGGGGAACAAATTACGAAACCGTTAAAAAAACTTTTTTAAACGGTGTGGAAAAAGCTTTAAAATACAGTATTTATTACAACAACAAACCTATAATGGCAAAGGTTCATAAAATTTCCGGTGGAAAAACCGAAAGCGCAAAAAACATTTTGGGAACCGATATTCCATACCTTGTAAGCGTAGAAAGCGCCGGAGATTTACTTAACGAAAACTTTGAATCCAAAACAACCGTTCCGGCAGAAGAATTTAAAAATAAACTTAACGGTTTTTTAAATATTAATATTAATTTTACCGAAAACACCCAAAATTATATTTCTAAAATAAATAAAACCGAATGCGGAACCGTTACGGGAGTAATTGTTACCGGAAAAACCGCAGCAAACGAAAAAGAAAACCAAAACCAAAGCCAAAAAGATAAAGATACGCCAAAAGAGATAACCAAAGAAATTAAAGGCGAAGAATTTAAAAATATTTTCAATTTAAAAAGCAGTAATTTTACCGTTGTTTTTAAAAACAACTCTTTTTTAATAACATCTTTCGGAGAGGGCGACTTTTTGGGATTAAGTATTTCGGGCGCAGAATATATGGCAAATTCCGGCAGTAATTTTAAAGATATTATAAATTGGTACTATAAAAATACCGAAATTGTAAAAAAATAAAATACAACAGCAAATCAAAGCCGTAAAAGACAATAATTTGCAATACGGCGAAAACGCCTTTGGCGTTTTAAAGCCTAAAATTTTATTTTAGGCTTTGGTACAAAATTTAAAATTTTGTACCCGCCGCAGTAAAGCAAACTTTAAATTCAAACATTTTTTAAAACCCAAAACTTAATAAAAAATAAAAAGAAATCGGACTCATATAATATCCGATTTCCTTTTTGTTATTTGCTTTTTTCTAAAACTTTTTATTCGCTTCTTAATGCTATTACCGGGTCTTTTTTAGCGGCAAGCCTTGCCGGAATAAGCCCTGCTATTACCGTAAGTATTGTACTTAATACTATTAGTATAATTGCGCCCTCTGCGGGTAAAACGGCTATATTATTAACTCCCGAAAGATTTTTTATTATTAAGTTTGCCGGAACGGTTAAAAGCAACGAAATACCTATTCCTAAAACGCCGGAGAAAAATCCCACAATTGCGGTTTCGGCAATAAACACATTGGAAACATTAAATTTGCTGGCTCCCAAGCTTCGCAATATACCGATTTCTTTTGTGCGTTCCAAAACGGAAATATACGTTATAATGCCTATCATTATGCTGGAAACCACCAAAGATATTGAAACAAAGCCTATAAGCAGATAGGTTATCATATTTATAACCTTATTAACATTGCTGATCATAATTCCTATAAAATCGGTGTATTCAATTTTATATTCTTCTTTTTCTTTACCCTTTAAAGAATTGTATTTTGCTATTTCGTCCGTTACTATTTCTCTTGCGTCAAAATCCTTTAAATATAAATTAACGGAACTGGGTTTGTTGTAATCAAATGCGCCTAAGGTATTAAGGTTTGTTTCGGCGGTTGCATTCATTTGAGTTTTTAAAGATTTTAAATACAGCTCTCTTTCGCTTTCGGAAAGCGCCGCCAAAGTAGCTTTTGTTTTTTGGGGCAAAATGTTTATAAGTTCTTCGTTAGACATATTGCTTACATCTAAAAATTCCGTACCCGTAAAAACATTTATATTTTTATTTTCTTTTTGTTGTTTTACTATTTCGCTTTGGTTTTCGGTATTTATTAAAAGCTTTGTTAAATCTTCGGTATAGCCTATTGCCGCAAGCGTATTGCCGGAAGAGGTGTTGTTGGGCTTTATAATACCTACAACCTTTAAAGCCAAAGCGTTTTTATACTGTTCTTTTATATACTCTTCATCCTGAGATTTATCTACCCAAACATTATTGACCTTTTTATAAAGCTTTGAATTGGGAATAATTTTAAAAGACGTGTTTAAAATTTGGCTGTACGTAAATGAGGCTTTTTTGTAATCTTCTTTTTTAACCTCTTCGCCGTTTTCGATTTTCTTTTTAATTTCGTTAAATTCGTCCCAGTCCTTTAAACCTAAAGTATAAAGCGTTTGGTCGGAAATTTCATTGTCTTTATTAACTATAACTGCTATTTCGTCGGCATTTTTAGGAAAACTTCCCGTTACCAGACTGTACTGACTTTCCAAAAGCTCTTGATTGTTAATCATTTCGGTCCAGGTTTCGGTTGTAACGCCCATACTTGCCCACATAGATTTTGCGCTTGACATCATTTCATTTTTGTTTTCAAGTTCGCTTGGATTTATTTTTAAAATTTTTCCGCTGTCTTTTTGGCTAAAAACCTGCAGGTTTAAATCGTAACCGTATTTAACGCTGGAAACATTCTCTTTTATGGTATTGCCTTTACTGCTTTCCAAATATTTTTTAAACTCGTAAAGATTGTTGTTTTTAGTGGTAAGCGTTTGGGTTTTTAAGGTTGTACCCACAAAGCCTTTTTGATGAATTTTATTATCGTTATGGGTTTCTTTATTTTGCATTTCCTCCATAATTTCTTTAGAAGAACTAAAATCCACCGCATTGCTTTGAATACTTAAAGGATAGCTTGATAAAGTATCGGTTTCAACCTTTTCGATATACGCGCTCATACCGTTCGAAAGCGCCAAAATAAGCGCTATGCCTATAATGCCTATGCTTCCGGCAAACGAAGTTAAAAGTGTTCTGCCCTTTTTGGTTTTTAAATTTTGGAAAGAAAGCTCCAACGCCGTTAAAAAGCCCATAGAAACTTTTTTTGACGCCTTTTTGGAAGCTTTGTTAAAAGCCTTGGCAAAAGCTTTTGAATATTCTTTGTTTGAATTTTTGTTTGTATTTCCGCTTGCATTTTCGCCGGAATTTCCGCTTGTATTTTCTTTATTTAAATTTTTATCGTTCGGAGTATTGCTTTGGTTTTCTTTTATTTCTTTATTTTCTTTATTCTCTTTATTTTCTTTATTTTCTGTTTTTAATTCTTCGGATGTTTTTTCCGCTGATTCTTCCGCAAAAATTTCTTCATCCGTACAAGGATTGCTGTCGGATTTTATTTCGCCGTCCAAAAGCTCTATAATACGGGTGGAATAATCTTGTGCCAGTTTTGGGTTATGCGTTACCATTATAACCAATTTATCCTTGGCTATTTCTTTTAAAAGTTCCATTATTTGAACGGAAGTAGCGCTGTCCAAAGCCCCCGTTGGTTCATCCGCCAACAAAATTTCGGGATTATTAACCAAAGCCCTTGCAATTGCCACGCGCTGCATTTGTCCGCCGGAAAGTTGATTGGGCTTTTTATTTTTATGGTCTTTTAATCCTACTTTTTCCAAAGCCTCCAACGCTCTGGCTTTGCGTTCTTTTTTAGAAACACCCGAAATGGTAAGAGCCAGTTCCACGTTTTTTAAAACGGTGCTTTGAGGAATAAGATTGTAGCTTTGAAAAACAAAGCCTATAAAGCCGTTGCGATAGCTGTCCCAATTGCGGCTTTTATAATATTTGGTAGACACCCCTTTTATTATAAGGTCGCCTTGGGTATATTTATCCAATCCGCCTATAATATTTAAAAGTGTGGTTTTACCAGAACCCGAAGGGCCCAAAACAGAAACAAATTCGTTTTGTCTGAAATTTATATTAACATTTTTTAATGCCGTTTGGGTTAAGGCTTCGGTTTTATAAACTTTTGTTATGTTTTTTAAGCTTAGCATAAACATTTACCTTTCTTAAAAAGTAAAATATAAATTTTCGGATTTTAAATTCATAAATTTTTTGATTTTTCATTATATAAATTATTGTTTGCAAAAATATTAAAATTTTATAAATTTTTGCTTTTTAAAAAAGGTAAAACTTTAATTGTAATTATTTGTGCAAAAATTATTTTTAAAATATCCGGTAAAATAAAGGGCAAAACCGAAAGTGTTAAAATATTTAAAACCGAATAAGAAGAATTTGTAAATATAACCATTGTTAAACAGCCTAAAATATAAGTGGGTATTTGACACAAAAAAAGCAACGCCGTTTGCTTTAAAAATCCTAAAGAAAAAACGGAAATAGTTTTATTTTTACTTTTTTCTTCCGTTATATTTTCTGCTTTTTCTTCGGCTTTGTTTTCTGTTTGGTTTTTGAATTTATTTTTTAATGTTGCGTTGGATTTTGTTTTTGTTTTTTCGCTTTTTTTAAATACGGCGGCAGCCAAAAAAGCGGTTATTATAAAGCCTAAAATAAAACCGGAGGTAGGGCTTAAAAAAACTGCCATTCCCGTACCCGCAGAAAAAACAGGCACACCCAAAAAGCCTAAAAAAATAAAAATCAAAACCGAAACCGCAGCGCATTCCGGCATTATTCCCGCCACCAAAAAAACGCCGAAGCTTTGAAGCGTAAACGGAACAAAAAACGGTATTTTAATAAGCGAACATATTATTAAAAAAACCGACGCCAACGCTGTTTTTGTAATATAATAAATGCTTTTTTTGTTTCTTTTTTTAATTACTTCTTTGTTTTTATTTTTGTTATTCATCTTTGCATTCTCTTTAATTATTAATTATTTTTTGGTTTGTTAATTTTGTATTACGGGCGGCAGCCCCCAAAAACAATCAATTGTTTTTAGGGGCAAAAGCAAATTTTTTGCTTTTGCAAAGCCCTGCGGGCTTTGGGCTGCCGCCCTTATTTTATTTTGTTATATCCATTGTGGCAAAAGCGTTTAAAGAACTGTCTGCTCTTTCGCTTTCAAAAGCCGCGGCTACGCCCATCATAGCGGCGTTATCTCCGCAATATTTTAATTCCGGAAAATATATGTTAAATTCTTTATTTTCCGAAAAACGCTTTCTCAGCTCGCTGTTTGCAGAAACTCCGCCCGCCAACGCAATATCTTTATAACCCAAATTTTTTGCGGCTTTAACCGTATTTTTATAAAGAATATCGCAAACCTTATATCTTAATGTGGCCGCCAAAACCGGAATATCGGCTTTTTCGTTTTTTTGCTCCAAATTATGCAAAATATTAACGGCTGCGGTTTTAATTCCCGAAAAGGAAAAATCCAATTCGCTGCCGGTAACAACAGGTGTGGGAAGCGGATATTTTTTTAAGTCCGGAACAGTGGCGATTCTATCCAAATTAACTCCTCCCGGATAACTCAGTCCCATAGCCCTTGCGCACTTATCAAAACACTCTCCCGCGGCGTCGTCTCTTGTACTTGCAACAATATTAAATTTATTATAGTCTTTTACTTCCGTTATAACGGTATTCCCGCCCGAAACCATAAGGCATAAAAACGGAGGCTTTAAATTTTTGTGGGTTATGTAATTTGCGGCTATATGCCCTTTTAAATGATGAACCGGAATAAGAGGAACATTTAAGCTTTGCGCCGCTCCTTTTGCAAAATTTACGCCTACAAGCAAAGCCCCTATAAGCCCCGGTCGGTTTGTAACGGCTACCGCTTCTATATCGTTTTTTGTTATTCCTGCTTTGTTTACCGCTTCTTCCGCTACGGCGTATATATTTTCCAAATGCCTTCTTGAGGCTATTTCGGGAACTACTCCGCCGTACAGTTTGTGTTCCTCTATTTGCGTTGCCACAATATTGCTAAGCACGGTTCTTCCGTTTGTAACGGCTGCCGAGGTTTCGTCGCAACTGGATTCTATAGCTAAAATATTCAAAATAATTCCTTTCTTTCGGGCGGCAAGCCCAAAGCCCAAAGGGCTTTGCAAAAAGCAAAAATTTGCTTTTTGCGCCAAAAACAATAAATTGTTTTTGGCGGCTTGCCGCCCAACGCTGTTATAAAAATCAAGTCAATCAAAAATTAAATCAATCAAAAAATTAAAAATCAAAAAATTAAAAATCAAAAAAATTTAAAATTTAAAAAAATCAAAAATTCAATGTAAAAATATATGCGTCTTCCAAAGGAGATGTGTAAAAATTTTTGCGTTCGCCGCTTAATTTAAAATTAAATTTTTTATAAAGATTTATTGCTGCGGTATTGCTTTTTCTTACTTCAAGCGAAATAAACGCGGCGTTTTCGCTTTCGGCATTTTTTATTGCGGCGTCCAATAACGAAACGGCAACCTTTTTGTTCCTGTACTTTTTTAAAACGCCTATATTGGTTATGTACCTTTCGTTTAAAACTTTTAAAACTCCTACATATCCAATAGCCGAACGGTTTAAATAATAAATGTAAAATTCGGTGTTTACGCTGTCTTTAAAGCTTTGGCGGCTCCACGGTTTTTTAAAACATTCTTTTTCTATTATTTCAAGCTCTTCGGCTTCTTTTTCGGTAATACCGTTGCCGTTTAAATTACAGTCGTTTTTCGGGTTTTCCGTGCTGTTTTTTGCTTTTACGCTGTTTACGCTTTTTGCGCTTATTTTTTTTATATTTATTAATTCGTTTATTTTTTCTTTTAAAGCCAGCGCCGTTTTATTATAAACTTCTTGGCTTTGCCCGAATGGGTCGGGAATATTTAAAACAATAATTTTTTTATTTTTTATTTCTTCTTTTTCTTCTTTGCTTAAAGTATTTAAACCGTTAAAATTTTCGCTTTTAAAAAAACTTTCTATAAAAAGCTTATGCGAATTTTCCATTACGGCTATAATATCCGCTTTTTTGCAAAGCTCAACAGTTAACGGCTTTGGTTTATAATGTATTATGTATTTTCGGTTTATGTTTAAATATTCCAAAGCGTTAACGGATTTTTCATTTACCAAAATCGTATTATCGGAACCGTTAACGGAGTTAGAATTTGAATTATAATTATTAGAATTATAGTTATTATCGTTATTTTCGTTCCCGTAATTTTCATAATAATTATATGCTACGCTTAAACCGGCGCTGTCGGCAACCACGCCTTTTATTTCGGCAGAATTTAAAACCGCCATTGCCAAAGGACTTCGGCAGGTATTTCCGCTGCAAACAAATAAAATATTCATAAACGCTTTCCCCGTTTTTGTCTTAAGCCTTTATTCAGCTTTTATTTTTGGTTTTTTGTTTTAAAATTTGTTTTAAAATTTTAAATTTAGAATTTTATTTTACATAAAAAAGCCCCAAAGCCCTTTGGGCTTTGGCAAAAGCTTTTTTAAGCTTTTGCGCCAAAACAAAAAGTATTTTTTGTTTTTGGGGCCTTTATTCCTTTATATTTTTATAATACTATAGTAAAAAAATTTTTTCAATCAAAATTAATACCTATTTTGTATATTTTTATTAAAAAATATTGCACTGATATTTAGCTTGTGATATAATCATTAATTGTAAAAATATAATTTTTTATAAATTTTTAAATAAAAGGAGTTTTAGCTATGCAGTTTAAATTTAAATCCGACTATTTGGCAAATGTTTACGCTAAGGTTGAAAAACGCAACCCTAACGAAAAAGAATTTTTACAAGCAGTAGGCGAAGTTTTGGAATCTTTGGAACCCGTTATTGAAAAACGCCCCGACCTTGCAGAATCCGGCGTTATTGACAGAATGGTAGAACCCGAAAGACAAATTATGTTCAGAGTTTCTTGGGTAGACGATAACGGCAAAGTTCAAGTTAACCGCGGTTTCAGAATTCAGTTCAATTCCGCTATCGGTCCTTATAAGGGCGGTTTAAGACTTCATCCTTCCGTTAACGCTTCTGTTATTAAATTTTTGGGCTTTGAACAAGTATTTAAAAACAGCTTAACCGGGTTGCCTATGGGCGGCGGCAAAGGCGGCAGCGATTTTGATCCCAAAGGCAAATCCGACGGTGAAATTATGCGTTTCTGCCAAAGCTTTATGACCGAACTTTGCAAACACATCGGTCAATTTACAGACGTTCCCGCAGGCGACATCGGCGTAGGCGGACGTGAAATCGGTTATTTATTCGGTCAATATAAAAGAATAAGAAACGAATATACCGGCGTTTTAACCGGCAAAGGTTTATCTTACGGCGGTTCTTTAGCTCGTACCGAAGCCACAGGTTACGGTTTGTGCTACTTTACCGAAGAACTTTTAAATCACTACAACGATTCTTTAAAGGGCAAAACCGTTGTTGTTTCGGGAAGCGGTAACGTTGCTATTTACGCTACCGAAAAAGCAACCGCTTTAGGAGCAAAAGTTATTGCTTTAAGCGATTCCAACGGATATGTTGTTGACGAAAACGGAATTAACCTTGATGTTGTTAAACAAATTAAAGAGGTTGAACGCGGAAGAATTAAAGAATATGCAGAACGTGTTAAGGGCGCTAAATACTTTGAGGGCAAAGGCATTTGGACCGTTAAATGCGATGTGGCTCTTCCTTGCGCTACACAAAACGAACTTAACGAAGATGACGCCAAAGCTTTAATTGCAAACGGTGTTAAAGCTGTTTGCGAAGGCGCAAATATGCCTTCTACCCCCGAAGCTATCGCAGCATTACAAAATGCAGGCGTATTATTCGGACCGGCAAAAGCTGCAAACGCAGGCGGCGTTGCAACAAGCGGTTTGGAAATGAGCCAGAACTCTTTGCGTTTATCTTGGACATTCGAAGAAGTAGACGCACGTTTAAAAGACATTATGGTTAACATCTTCCATAACGCATACAATGCTTCCAAAGAATACGGCGTAGAGGGAAATCTTGTAGCAGGCGCCAACATTGCCGGATTCTTAAAAGTAGCCGACGCTATGAAAGCACAAGGCATTGCTTATTAATATTATTGTTTATTAATATTAACTGATAAATTACCCAAGCGTAAAAATTTATTTATTAATTTAATAAATTTAAGAAGTAAAAGCAAAACGGATTTTTATTGTTTTTTCAATAATTTTCGTTTTGCTTTTTATTTTTGGTATTGTTTATATTAGGGCGAAGCCCAAAGCCCGAAGCCTAAAAGGCATCGGGCTTTAACAAAAGCAAAGCTTTTGTTCCGAAAAACTTTTGTTTTTCGGGGCTTCGCCTTATTATATATTAAACTTTAATTTTAAGCTTTATTTTTATTTAAAAAATTGTAACGGCTAAATATACGGCGTATATTGCCACAAGCAAAATGCCTTGAAATTTAGAAGATTTTTGACGGAATAAAATAGGTATCATAGCCACAAGCGTTACCAATATGCATACCGGAAAATCTATAAAAAGACTGTTGTGCGAAACAGGAATAGGTTTATTTGAAATAACGGAGCAAAGCGGTAAAATTAAGGAAATATCTATAATATTTGCACCTATAATATTACCTGCCGAAAGCGAAGATTCTTTTTTAACTATTGCGGTTATTGTAGTTACAAGCTCCGGCAAACTGGTGCCTATTGCAACTAAAGTTACGGCTATAATTCTTTCGTCTACTTTAAGCCAGCGTGCTATGTTTGTGCCGTTGTCCACCATTAATCTTGAGCCCACAACAATTGCCGCCGCGCCCAAAACAAAAAACAGAATGTTTTTGCCTATATTATTTTTACCGTTTGTATCGGCTTCGTTTTTCTCTTTATTTTTTTCTTTCAATTCTTTTTCGGCGTCTTTTATATTTAAAGCCGAAATTTCATTTTTTGCGCTTAAAACATTTTGTATCATAAACAAAGCAAATATTATTACCAAAATAATACTGCCCCAAATATTTAAATATCCCTTTAAACTTGCAATCCACAAAACTACCGTGGCGCTTATAAGCAAAATAATTTGTTTCATGTATTTTTTTCTGGGGGCAAAAATTGTCATGGCTATCATAGCGGTTGCCATTATAATTGCGGTATTGGCCGTAACCGAGCCCACGGCGTTGCCTATTGCCATTTCGTTGGAGCCTTCTGCCGCCGCCATACACGAAACTATCATTTCGGGCAATGTGGTTGCAAGGCTTACTATTGTGGCGCCTATAATAAATGTAGGTACTTTTAAAATTTTTGCTATAGCTGTAGCGGAATCTACAAATACATCTCCGCCTTTAACCACAAAAAGAATTCCTAAGGCAAACAAAAAACAGGTAATAAAAATTTGCATAATAAAAAATCTCCCAAATAAAAATAAAGACCGACTTTTACAAAAATATAAAAATAAGTTTAACAAAAATGCATAAAAAAGTCAATATAAATATAAATATACATAAACAATACTGTTTGCAAACCAAAAATAAAATTCTTATAATTTTTTTAATATATTTAAATATATATTAAAAATATAACATTTTTATACGCGCATTTGCATTAATAAAAACATTAATAAATAAATCAATTAATAAAATTATTAATAATATACCGTTTTTATAACGGCAAAAAACGGCGGACAAAAGCCTATACTTTTGTCCGCTGCTTTTTGTGCTTTAAGGGCGAAGTCCCCAAAAACCTTCGGTTTTTGGGCAAAGCTTTAGCTTTGCAAAAGGCTTTTAGCCTTTTGGGGCTTCGCCCGTACCATTACACCAATATAGTTTTTTTAATTTACTGATTATTAAAATGCTTAATAATTCCCGTAGCTATTGCGTCCGCACATTTATCGTTAAAGCTTGGGTCTATAATTTTTTGCAATTCGTTTGCATTAGACATAAATCCGTTTTCGGTTAAAACCACTGGACAATTGGAAATTCTGCTTAAATAAAAATAGTGCCATTTAACGCCGCTCCACGCAGTAACATCGTAAAGTTTTTTATCGGCCGTTGCATTATAAATATATTGCGCCGGCATTTTTGTAAACGCATTAAAATGATATGCGTTAAAAGCACTGGGTTTTGCGCTGTCACTTGAATTTCTATGAATAGATACCGCAAAATGAGCGTTGGCGTTCCTTATTGATAAAACACGCGTATCCTGCGAAAGTCTAACGTCGGAATTTCTGGTCATAACCACCGTGGCTCCGTAAGACTGTAGCTTTTTTTGTACCTTTTGCGCCAGCATTAAAGCTAATTGCGATTCCCTTATGGTTACGCCTTTATTGTTTTTTGCCGTGGCTCCGTAATCGCTTCCGCCGTGCCCTGCGTCCACAACTATTTTTACTCCCGAAAGATTATTTCCGCTTACATGCTTTGGATTTAAAAATTTAACAGTCATTTTTCCGGCGGAATCATAACTAACGGTATATCCGTAAAAAGCTCCTTTTTCTCTTAAATTAAGCCTTAAAGTATATCCCCTTGAATTTTTAATTAAACTGCTGGAAGAAAACAACGGACTGTTAGCCGCATTAAAACTTCCCGAAAAGCTTTTTAAATTAGGTAAATATATCTCTACATAAGAATAAGTTACGCTTCCCAAAGTATAATCCTGCTTTGAAGGATTTGTATAGCTTTGCGGAAGAACGTCTATATTGTACGGTGCT
Source organism: Oscillospiraceae bacterium (assembly GCA_902796905.1). Lineage (GTDB taxonomy): Bacteria > Bacillota > Clostridia > Oscillospirales > Acutalibacteraceae > UMGS1279. The sequence continues at coordinate 30,812 of CADBQU010000032.1, forward strand.
TTATACGTAGAATTTAAAGTAAGGGTTGTATATTGTCCCGAAGTCGAAAATCCCGCAACCGACACTTTATGTTCGGGCAAAGAACCGTAATATGTTTTAACGCAGGTACCGTTTGAATTTTTTTCGTAAACTCTTTTTCCGTAATCCAATTTATAATAGTACATTCCGTTGGCGTATATTTTGGCTCCACTGACATAATCCGTTACCCCTTGGCAAAGATAAGCGTTTGTGGGTCTGGAATAATCGTCTCTTGTATCTCCGTTAAAGGTTTCTATTTGAAACTTAGTAACTTCTGCTATTTGTTTGTTCCCCGGCAATACGCCCAAATATTTTATTCCTCCCGAAGTATTTCCGCCGGAGGATGGATTGTTTCCGCTTGAAGGCTTATTGCTGCTTGAAGGCTTATTGCTGCTTGAAGGCTTATTGCTGCTTATAGGCGCAGAAACCGCTTTTTTAACCGTTATACTGCCGCTTTGCATACTTTCGGTATTTCCGTTATACGCCGCCGTAAACTTTACTCTTCCTAAATTTTGTGCCGTAGATTTACCTGCAGGCAAAATAAACGTTCCCGTAAATTTAACAAAATCGGCCGGTGCGGGGTCGGTTGTTTCTTTGCCGGAGTAAGACCTTTCCAACGTTATTTTTTTACCGTTAAAAGAAGCCTGAACCGTACTGCCGGCACGGGCTATTGCCGTTACGCCGAATTCCATATTTCCTTCAAAAGTGTAAGAGGTAGAAGGGTCTATGGATTTTAAAACAACATATCTGTAATTAATACTGAGTTTTTTGGTTTCGCCTTTATGTGTAAATGTAAAATTGTTTTGTCCTACCTTTAAATCTTGCTGAAAAGAGAAAAATCCGTCGCTGGTGCGTTCTATCTTTTTACCGTCCATAGTAAGCTCAAATTCCGGGTCAGAAGCACCGGAAATAGCTATAGATGAATTGGTGGTAGTGCTATCTAAACTTGCGGGAGAATTAAATGTTAAACCTTTGGGAGAATAATTTTTCATTTTTCCCTGCATATATTTTATTGCCGCAGCTCCGGCACCGGTTTTATCGTTTGTTAAAGCCGAAAAACTGTCAAAACAAAGCATTCCCGAGTTTATATCGTTTAAAACCATAAGCTCTCTTGTAAGCTGGTCGGGATTTTTATATTCGTTATTTATTTTACTGCTGTAAAGCAAAAAGCCGAATCTGCTGTTGGAATTTTGCGCTTTTCCGCTTATATACTCCGCCATTTCTTTAAACGGCAAAGAAGCGTTATCGGTAGCCCCTAAATCGCAAGCTATTACCAAATCAAAAATATTTTGTTCTAAAACGCTTATAATATTTATACCGTTTTCAGCCGTAACGGTTTTATCTGCCGAATTATATCCGCAACCTAAAAATGCACCGAAATATTTATTATCGCATACCTTTTTAAAATTATAAGAAAGCGTTTTTAATTTAGCCGCCGAAAGCTTTTCGCAATAGGCACCGAAACCGCTGTAATTACCTTCGTTTAAGTAAGCCGCGTATATATCGTTACCGTATGAAAACTCAAGATTTTCTACCGTAACGCCCGCTAAAAATATATTGTTTTTTAAAGAAGCGGCAACTTTACCCAAATATTCCCCTGTTTTTTGAATATCTTGGCTTAATAAATCTTTATTTAAAACAAAATTTATATACGGCTTAATTTGGTTTGCCGAGCACTTTGCCAAAACCGTATTTAAATCGTTTTCGGTAACTTTATCTAAAGAATAATCGCTTCCGTTTAACAAAACTTCGCAATTTAAAAACACGGTATTAAAACCTATTTCTTTAACCTTTAAAATTACCGATTCCGCCGATTCGTCCGTTATGCTTTCTCCTAAATCCGTTTTAAGCGAAAGCTTTACTCCGTTAACCGTATCGGAATTTGCAAGCAAGGTTATTTTGCCGTCGCTTAAGGTTTCGTTTATTATATTTGTTACTTCTTTAGACTCTGTTTTGGTTTTGTTTAAAAGTCCTTTTATAAAATTTTGACCTAAAGGAACGCAGCAAAATGCCGCCGATAAAACCAATACCACCGAAAGAACCACGGCTATAGGAATTAAAAATCTGGGATATTGGGGTCTCATTCTCCTATCCCTTCTTCTTACCGGCTCGTTGGCTTTTTCCACTATTTTTTGTTCGTTAATTTTTATTTCTTCCTTATCCATCATATCACCGATTTCATATTGTCGCGTTGTTTAGTATTTAAATCATTTGTGCTGAAAAATGTATCATAATCAAAAATGCAAAATCCGCGGTATTTACTTCCCAGCATACTTTTTGCGTCCTGCACCTGGCGTTTTAAAATAGTGGTGTCGGTTTTCCACTCATCGCTTCCGCCGTCTGAAGCCAAACCTATTTTATATGCTCCCAATCCCACTATAAGGCTTATATTGCCGTTAGTAACCAGCGCTTTCCACTGGTTTAAGCATTTTTTATAATCCAGGGTTTTATGTTTATATCCAAAATATATCTGCGGCATAACATAATCCATATATCCGCTGCTTCTGCCCCAAAGCGAAACATCCGCGTATAAATCGTAATAATTGTTGTTTATATTACCTGCAGGGCTTATGCCAAACTTTATTTTTGAATTTTTACTTTTAACGGCAGAATATATGTCTTTAACCAAAATATTAATATTGTTTCTTCTGAAATCCTCAAGCTTTTTACCTGCACCGTAGGTTTTATATGCGGCGCTGTCAAAAGAAGCTGCGGTAGTGGGATAAAAATAATCATCTATATGCAATGCGTCAACTTTATATTTACTTACTATTTCTTTTGCGCCGTTTATAATTAAATTCCTGGTTTCTGCATAAGCCGGATTTAAATACCAGTAATTCCCGCTTAAAACCACATAGGTTCCTTTTTTGTTTTTATCGTTATACCACTGTTTTGTTAAATAATTATTTGGCGTTGCCGCCATAACGCTTGTAGCCGCAAGCCTTAAAGGGTTAAACCAACCGTGGAACGAAAGACCCCTTTTATGTGCCTCGTTTACCATTATTGCCGTAGGGTCGTAACCCGGAGCCTTGCCGACGGTACCGCTGCAAAACTTTGACCACGGATAATAAGAGGATGGGTAAAAAGAATCTCCGTTGGGACGAAGCTGCACCACAACGGTATTAAACCCGTAATTTTTTATTTTTTGCATTATTGCGCTTATTTTACTTGTAAACTGCGAAGCGCTTTTGCTTGCGTTAAATACGCTTTCCAAATTCCATTGGGAAAGCCAAATTGCCTTTGTGTTAGAGGCATAGTAAGTAGGATTATAACAGCCTGAATTATTTCCGCCCGTATTTCCTGTGTTGCCTGTATTTCCTCCCGTATTGCCGTTAGACGGTTTGCTGCTTATGATTGCAGAGCCATTACCCGAAGAAGATTTTAAAGATGAATTTAAATTACTTCCGCCGCTGTTATTGCTTATTACAAACGAAGACCCGTTATAATAGCCGGAATTTGAATTTTTAAAATCGGAAGAATTATTATTGTTTGTATTTGAATTACTGCTTAAAATATCGTCAAAATAAATAATATCGCCGTTAGATGTATTAAGCTCAGGATTTTCCGGATTATCGTAATAAGGGTTATCCGCAGTATTATAAAAATCTTCGCTTTCGTCATGCAAAAGCACATCCTGTTTTTCGCAAGACGAAAATACCGTTGTAATAAGCACTGCAACGGTTATTAACGCGAATATTTTTTTAATAATTTTTTTCATAACAGTTACCCTTAAAAATAAAAAAATTATCGGTTGAATTTTATTTAAAGTGCATACCGGCGGCGAAAACGCTTTGGCGTTTTTAAGCCCAAACTGTGGTTTGGGCTTAAAGAACAAAATAAATTTTGTTCTTCGCCGCTTAAAAATTACAACAATTTCCCAAAAACTTCCGTAAAGTCAGGCGAAGAAGCCATTGAAAAATATTTATCGTTTGCTACTATTATATGGTCATATAAAGAAATTTTTAAATATTTTAAAGCTTGGGAAAGCTGAATTGTGGTTCGGCGGTCGTTAATGCTGGGTTCCGGTAAGCCGTTGGGATGATTATGAGATAAAATAATTCCCGAAGCATTGTGTTTCATGGCGGTTTCGGCTATAAGCCTTGTATTTATATCTACCGTATTAACGCTGCCCGAAAACATTTCCTCGCATACTATTATTTTATTTTTATTATCCAAACACATAACTATAACTTTTTCTTTCGGCTCGCCTTTAAATAAATTTAAAAAGTACTTTGCGGCTTCGGGCAAAGAGTGAATAATATCGCAAAAATTGTTCTGTTCGGTTTCATAACGCCTAAACATAGGAACCAGCATTTTAATTAAAATTGCCGAATTTTTACTTATGCCGTTAACCTTTATTAACTGGCTGTAATCCGCATTTAAAACTCCCGCAAAAGAGCCGAAAGTTTTTATAAGATTATGTGCTATTTCATTTGTATCCATTCTGGGTATAGCATAAAAAAGCAACATTTCCAGCACTTTGTGGTCGGGCATACTTAAAGGCATACCCTCTTTTAAAAACTGTTCTTTTACTCTCATCCTATGCCCTTCGTGGACATTTTCTTTTGCCATAAATCCTCTTCCCAATTTTTTAGTTTTTTCTTTTTTATAATTAATGTTTTAATTTAAGTAAAAATCATTCACTACCAACATTATATTTATTCTATTATATTTTATAACATTTATTTAAATTTGTAAAGATTATAAAAAGCAAAATTTGCAAAGGCAAAAATTGCCTTTGCAAAATATTATAAATTTAAATGTTTTTATATATTATTTTCGCTTGCCTAAACGTTTTTCCAATTCTTTGCTTAAAAACAGCGTTTTTTCGTATTCTTCTTTTTTTCGTTCAACAAAAGCTAAGCTTTCGGCCTTTTTTTGTAAACTTTTAAGCTTTTTGTTTAAAAGTGCTTTAGCGCTTTTTTCGTTTAAATCCAAAGCTCCTACAACGGGAAACAATATATCGTTATTTATAATGCCTTTTGTTTTTGCGGGAACAGCGCAAAAAACATTATAATATCTGCCGGCAGATAAAACCGCTTTATGTTTTTTAATTATGTATCCGTTTTTATTTAAATAATCCAAAAGTTTTTCGCTGCAGGTCATAGGCTGCAAATAAAGCGGAAAAGTTATTTTAAAAGGAGCGGTGCTTATAATATCTATAATTGTATCTCCGCCCATCCCTGCAATAACCGCTGCGGATATTTCATTTTGCTTATATTGGCTAAAACCAAAAGAAAGGCGCAGCGAAATATAATCTGCCACGCCTTCTTTTTTTATGTTTAAACTTCCCTTTTTAAGGGGTAAGGGCTTTACATCCGAAGCTATAACTCTTTCGGCCTTTTTTGTTTTAATTAAATAAATACTTAAATAGGCATGGTCGCAACCGATATCCGCAATGGTTTTATGTTTTTCTATTAAAGAACACAAAGCCGTTAGTCTTTTATCCATTTTTTGCTCCGTTTTTTAAATTAATAATAAAACAAAAAATTTTTACTTTATTTTTTATTTTGTTTTTTATGTTTTATTTTATTTTGTTTTATTTTGTTTTATTTTATTTTTTACTTTATTATTAACTAAAGTTTGTGCCGCGGCGAAAGCCAAAAACAAAAATTATGATTTTTGTTTTTGAGCAAAAGCAAAGCTTTTGCAAATCAATAAATTTAAAAATTTATTGATTTGTTTTCGCCGCATTGTTTGCACTGTTTTTATTTTTGCATTTTAAATTCGGTTTGGTTTTATTTAACCTTTTATATGCTTGTTAATTTTTTCTACCAAAGCGTCGGCGTCGGTTCCGTGTACGGAGCAAGCCTCTGCAATGCTTTCGCTTCTTGCCGAAGGGCAGCCCAAGCAGTGCATACCTATTTCAAAGAAAAATTCCGCCGTAGAAGGATCAAAATCCAAAACGTCTCCTATAATGCTGTCTTTTGTAATTTCCATTTTATTTTCCATCCTTTCTAAACAATTATATGTACTTTTTGCTTTTTTATTTAATTTATTGTACGGCGGCAGCCCAAAGCCCTTTGGGCTTTGCAAAAGCAAGTTTGCTTTTGCCCAAAACAAAAATATATTTTTGTTTTGGGGCTTGCCGCCCTTTATTTTTTATTTTTTATGCTTTATTAAAGAATGTCCGTCCATCTGTACCGGTTTTTCTATTCCCAACATTTCCAACATTGTGGGAGAAATGTCGCAAAGTCTTCCGCCGTCTTCAAGTTCGCATTTGTAACCTACTATACAAAACGGAACAGGAAAAGTAGTATGTGCCGTAAACGGAGAACCGTCGGCATCTATCATTTTATCGGCATTGCCGTGATCCGCCGTTATAATAACCGCTCCGCCTTTATCTGTTGCGGCTTTTACAACTCTGCCTACGCATTCGTCTACGGTTTCCACAGCTTTTACCGCCGCGTCAAAAATACCGGTATGTCCTACCATATCACAGTTGGCAAAGTTTAAAATAATAACATCGTATTTATCGCTCGCTATTGCTTTTTCTACCTGTTCGCATACCGGATAAGCGCTCATTTCGGGTTTTAAATCAAAAGTTGCAACATCCGGTGTGGGAACCAATATTCTGTCTTCCCCTTTAAACTTAACTTCGTTTCCGCCGTTAAAAAAGAATGTAACGTGAGCGTACTTTGTGGTTTCGGCTATTCTAAGCTGAGTTTTACCGTTTTTAGATAATGTTTCGCCCATGGTCATATCTAAGCTCTTGGGAGCAAATGCCACCGAAACATTGGGCATTGTGGCGTCGTATTCCGTCATACAAACAAAATTAACTTTCACGGTTCTTTCACGCTTAAATCCGTTAAAAGAATCATCGCAAAAAGCTCTGGTTAATTCTCTTGCTCTGTCGGGACGGAAGTTAAAGAATATAACGCTGTCTTTATCCAAAACCTTTCCGCCGCCGGCAATTACCGTAGGAATAACAAATTCATCCGTTAAATGTTTTCCGTCGCCGTCTATTGTTTCGTAAGATTTTTTTGTGGCTTCTATAGCGTCGTTTTCTTTAATGCCTTCGGCATTTACAATAGCGTTGTAAGCCATTTCAACTCTGTCCCATTGAGTATCTCTGTCCATACCGTAGTATCTTCCCATAACGGTAGCAATTTTTCCAACGCCTATTTTTTTAATTTCTTCGGATAACTCCGCTAAATATTCAACTCCGCTTGTAGGCGCCACATCGCGTCCGTCAAGCATAGCGTGAATATATACGTTTTCAACTCCGTTTAATTTTGCCATTTTAAGCAAAGCATAAAGATGTTCGATATGGCTGTGAACTCCTCCGGGAGATACCAAACCCATTAAATGCAATGAATGTTCTTTTGCATTTTTAACTGCGTTAAGTAAAACGGGGTTTGTAAAAAAGTCTCCGTCTTTAATGGATTTTGTTATACGGGTAAGCTCTTGGTAAACAACCCTGCCGGCTCCTATATTTGTATGTCCTACTTCGCTGTTTCCCATTTGTCCTTCCGGCAAACCTACGTCCATTCCGGAAGCTCCTATATATGTTATTGGGTTTTCCGCAAACAATTTATCCAAATTAGGTGTTTTTGCGGCTTTAATGGCATTGCCTTTGGTTTCGGGGTTATTGCCGAAACCGTCCATAATAGTTAAAACTAAAGGTTTCAAAATTTTTCCTCCTTAAAAAATCGCTGCGGCTTTAACGCCCTAAAGCATTTTTACCGTTGTTTGCCTAAACGAAGCCCAAAGCCCGAATTTTTCGGGCTTTGCAAAAGCAAAAGAATTTGCTTTTGCACAAAACAAAAATAAATTTTTGTTTTGTGGCTTCGCCCCCCGTTTTTAATCTTTAGCCGTTTGCGGCAGCTTTTACGATTACTGAAAAATCTTCGGCTTTTAAAGAGGCGCCGCCTATAAGTCCGCCGTCAATGTCTTCTTTGCTTAATAATTCCGCGGCGTTTTTGGCATTCATAGAACCGCCGTATTGAATAGTAAGAGCATTTGCGGCTTTTTCGCCGTAAAGACCTTTTACAACATTTCTTATGTGTGCGCAAACTTCTTCGGCCTCTTCTGCGGTAGCGGTTTTGCCTGTACCTATTGCCCATACCGGCTCGTAAGCAATTACAACATTTTTAAGCTGTTCTTCGCTTAATCCCAAAAGAGCTATTTTTGTTTGCATAGAAATAAGTTCGGATGTAATTCCCTGTTCTCTTTGAGTTAATGTTTCGCCTACGCAAATAATTGCTTTAAGACCTGCGTTTATGGCTGCGGTAGCTCTTTTATTTACCGTTTCGTCTGTTTCGCCAAAATACTGTCTGCGTTCGCTATGGCCTATAATTACATATTCTACGCCCATTTCTTTAAGCATATCTGCCGAAATTTCTCCGGTAAAGGCTCCGCTTTTTTCAAAATGGCAATTTTCGGCTCCTATTTTAATATTAGAACCTTCTGCGGTTTTTAATGCCGGACAAAGATCTACAAAAGGTACGCACAAAAGAACTTCACAGCCGTTTGTTTGTACCAAAGGTTTCATTTGTGCAATAAGCTCTTTGGTTTCGTTAGGGGTTTTATTCATTTTCCAGTTACCGGCAATAATAGCCTTTCTTAAATCTTTTTTCATAGTTATACCTTCTTTTAATAATAATTTATAATAATTTTATTTTTATCTGTTTTAAATCCGCTTTATTTATATGTTTACTTCTGTAATTTTTGTAATTTTAACGGAATATTATGTATTTATATTTTTATATATGCATACTGTTTATAAATCTTTATAAATACTTTTTGGCGGAAGAAGTTTTTTCTTCCGCCAAAAAAATTTATTTATCGTTTAAAGCTGCAATGCCCGGCAATTCTTTGCCTTCTAAAAATTCCAACGAGGCTCCGCCGCCTGTGGATATATGGCTCATTTTATCCGAAAAACCAAGCTTTGTAACTGCTGCTACGCTGTCGCCGCCGCCTATAATTGAAATAGCGCCGGAATTTGCAACTGCGGTGGCAACCGCAATTGTTCCGCTTGCAAAGTTATCCCATTCGCTTACACCCATAGGTCCGTTCCAAATAACGGTGCCGGCACCTTTAAGAGCGTCCGCAAACAATTTTTCTGTTTTGGGTCCTATATCAAGTCCCATCCAGCCGTCGGGAATTTCATCGCTGGGGCAAACTTTAAATTCTGTGTCTTTATCGTATTCTTTACCTATTTTATTATCTATGGGTATTAAAAATTTAACGCCTTTTGCCTTTGCCTTTTCCATCATTTCTCCGGCAAAGCCTATATTTTCTTCATCCAAAAGCGAAGAGCCGATGCTGTGTCCCAATGCTTTCATAAATGTATAAGCCATACCGCCGCCTATAATAAGCGTATCTACTTTATCTAAAAGATTAACTATAACGCCTATTTTATCTTTAACTTTTGCGCCGCCCAAAATTGCTACCAACGGACGTTTCGGGGTTTCTAAAGCTCCGCCTATAAATTCAATTTCTTTTTGAATTAAAAAGCCGCAAACCGCAGGCAAATACGCTGCAACGCCCGCTGTGGAAGAATGAGCCCTGTGAGCCGAACCGAAAGCGTCGTTTACATAAATATCCGCCAAAGAAGCAAATTCTTTTGATAAAGTTTCGTCATTTTTGGTTTCGCCTTTTTCAAACCTTACGTTTTCAAGTAAAAGAATTTCTCCGGGTTTTAATTCGCTTGCAAGTTTTTTAGCGCTTTCGCCTACAACGTCGCTTGCCATTTTAACTTCTTTTCCCAATAATTCGGAAAGCCTTTTTGCTACCGGTTTTAAAGAAAATTCCGGAACAAATTCGCCCTTGGGACGTCCCAAATGAGAACATAAAATAAGAGCTGCGCCGTGTTCCAACAAATAGTTGATGGTAGGTAAAGAAGCAACTATACGTTTATCGTTTGTAATAACGCCGTTATCAAGCGGAACGTTAAAATCGCAACGAACCAAAACGCGTTTGCCTTTTACATCAATGTCTGTAATGGATTTTTTATTTAATGCCATATTATTACTCCTTAAAATTAATCTTTCTTTCAGTCTGATATTATTTTAACAAAAAATAATGTAAAATTCAATATACTTTTACAATTTTTTTGCTATATACTTTTAAATAATTTTTTATAATTTTTTTATAAATTATTTGATATGTGTTTTTTCGGCTGTGAGTTAAATTTAACTTAACGGCGAAGAGCCCAAAAACAAAATAATTGTTTTTGGGTAAAATTAAAGCCGGGGCTTTAATTTTACAAAAGCCCTTCGGGCTTTGGTCTCTTCGCCTTAGCGCAACCCTTTTATTTTTATTTATACTTTTATTTATATCTTTTTCTGTATTCTCCGGGAGTAACGCCCGTAATTTTTTTAAACTGCCGCACAAAGTGAAACTCGTTTTGGTACCCTACTTTTTCAGCCACAAAGGTTATTTTATCGTCCGTGTTAATTAAAATATTTTTGGCGGCGTCCGTTCTTATAAGTATTAAATCTTTAATGGGCGAAATGCCGAAAGTTTTTTTATATACCAAATGAAAATTCGAAGCGCTGGTATGTGCCATAAGCGCCAATTTGTTTATATCCCAATTACTGCTGTATTCCTGCACCAAAGTGTTTCGTATTTCTTTATAAATTTCGGCGTCTTTTAAATTTTGCGGCAATTCCACATTATTTGTTATCGCTCGGCTTAAAAAAATCAAAAAAGAATTAAGCTCGGCGCAAAGGCTTTCATTTTTAAAAGGCTTTGAAGAAAACCATTCCAATTCCAAACTTCTTATTTTGTTTGTAATTAAACCGTCAAACTTAGGATAATAAATTTTGTTTTCCTCTATATTATAATAAGAAAGCAGATTTTTAAAATCATCGTTATTATTTTCTATATGCATCCAATTATGCAAAAGAGGAACCTCCGCTTTAAAGTACTGCGGCGTAAAAGGCGAATAAAAAACAATTCCGCCCGGTTTGACATCATAAAGCTTTTGGTTAAGCTTAAGTTTAACGGGGGTTAAAAAATGTAAAAACGTATATTCTTTCATACCGTTTTTTTTGTTTATAACAAAATCCTTTTTTTCGGGCCATTCATGCCTTAAAGCGGTAATTTTTATATAATTGTTGTCAACATCGCAAATTTTGTTATCAAAGTATTTGTTATTAAGCATTACTGTTTTCCTTTTCGGCAATTTTTTGTTTTTAAATTTTTAAATATGTAGTGATTTATGTAACGATTTTAAAACAAAAAGGTTTAATTTTTAAACAATATATAATTTTTATTTAAACCATTATAATTTTTTTAATAGAATATGTCAATATTTTTAATAGAAAAAACACTTTAATTAAAAGAAAAAAGCAAATATACTATTATTAAAAGCTAATATAAAAAGCTAATATTCTTTTTATTTATTTTAAAACCTAAGTTTTTTACAGCCTATCAACAAATTTAAATAAACCCGGCTTTAAAAATATGATATAAAAAATAAAAAAAATAATATAATAAAAACATAATAAAATAAAACAATATAAAAACAAAAGGAGAAAACAAAATGAAGAGAATTCCCAGACCGGAACATCCCAATCCCCAGTTTTTAAGAGAAAACTTTTTAAATTTAAACGGAACTTGGCAATTTGAAATAGATAACGGCGCTACCGCCGAAAACCGTGAGCTTTATAAAAAAAGCGCTAAGTTAAAACAGTCCATAAACGTTCCGTTTTGCCCCGAAAGCAAGCTTTCGGGCGTTAAACACATAGACCAAATGGCAGGCGTGGTTTACAAAAGAAGCGTTTTTGTAACGCCCGAACAACTTGAAGGTTTAATTTTTATTAACTTCGGAGCTGTAGATTACTCCTGCGTTTTATATGTTAACGAAAAACGTGTAGGCGAGCATAAGGGCGGATATGTAAGCTTTAAATTTAATATTACCGAATTTTTGGAAGATGGCTTTAACGACGTAACTTTAATAGTTAAAGACGACAGCCGCAACCCCATGATTCCGAGCGGCAAACAGTCGGGAGATTATTATTCTGTAGGTTGTTACTATACCCGTACTACCGGTATTTGGCAAACCGTTTGGCTGGAATATACTCCTAAAAAGTATATAGAAAGCATTAAATACAGCTTTAATTCCGATTTTACCGAGGTTTTTATGGAAACGGAACTTGTAGGCGACGGAGAGTTTGCCGCAAGCGTATTTTTTAACGGTAAAAAAGTAGGAAGCGGAAGCTTAAAAACTTACGGTGGAAGAGAAACTTTAATTATTTCTTTAAGCGAAACCCATTTATGGGATTTGGGACAGGGAAATTTATACGATGTTAAATTAAACTTTGAAGGCGATGAAGTAAAAAGCTACTTCGGTATGCGGTCGGTTAAATTTAACGGCTATAAATTTTTACTTAACGGACGCTCCGTTTTTCAGCGCACGGTTCTTGACCAAGGATTTTATCCCGACGGCATTTACACCGCTCCCACCGAAAAAGATTTGGAAAAAGACATTGAGCTTTCTTTAAGCTGCGGATTTAACGGTGCCAGACTTCACCAAAAAATATTCGAGCCCAGATTTTTATATCACTGCGACCGTTTGGGTTATATGGTTTGGGGCGAATATCCGTCCTGGGGACTTGATAACTCAGACCCGCAATCCATATATTCTATTTTGCCCGAATGGATGGCCGAAATAAAAAGAGACTTTAACCACCCCAGCATTATAGGCTGGTGTCCGCAAAACGAATCATGGCATTACGGAGAAGACGGCAGGCGTCATTTTAAACCGGCAATTCAAATGATTTACGATATTACCAAAGCTTTGGACAGCACAAGACCCTGTATTGATGTTTCGGGCGGCTTCCAGGTAGCGGGCGACGCTTTTGACATTCATACTTATGACCAAAATCCCGAAAGCTTTAACAGTTACTTTAAAGATTTACCCGAAGACAAACAAACTCTTAAAAAAGTTTGGATGGGTTCCGAGCTGAATTACGACGGTAAAAAACCCGTATTTGTTTCGGAATTCGGCGGAATGCTTTGGAGCGAAAACAAAGAGAACGCTTGGGGATACGGCGACGGACCCAAAACGGAAGAAGAATTTGTTGAACGGTTCAGGGGTCTTTCTAACTGCTTATTAAACAATCCTTATATTTTTGGTTTATGCTATACTCAGTTAACCGATGTAGAGCAAGAGCAAAACGGATTATTCTATTATAACCGCGAACCGAAATTCAGCCCGCAAAAATTCAAAGATATTTTATCTCAAAAAGCGGCAATAGAAGATTAATAAATATTAGAAGATTAATAAATATTAAAATAAAAATTTGTCAAAGTCCGAAATTTTTTGGGCTTTGGAGATTTTCCAAAAACAAAAACCGAGAAAATGCCACGGGTGGATAAGGAAGTACAACAACTAATACATTTCTGGCATTGCAAGGGTAAAAATCAAGACATCAATTGAAAGATTGGTGTCTTTTTCTATCCTCAAAATCCGCACATTCGACAAAGCAAAGACCTCCTTGTAAAATGGTGTTACCAAATACAAGGAGGTTTCATTATGAACACATTATTTGAAAAGCAAGGCACAAAGTACAAAATGCAGGGATATTATTACTTGCCTTGCATTGAAACAAAAGAGCAACCGAAACTGCATATCGGCGTGTGGGCAAACAGGCACAAGAGGTATCTCAAACAATATCATCGCATAAGATACTACAATCTGCTTACCACGGAAAAGTTATATCCTTATCTCGCTGACATTGAAGAACAGGCTGAAAAGATGTTCTAAGAACTCGTCAAATCACTTGTAGAAAAAGAAAATGTTACGAAAAAATTGAAATCGGATAACCCAATGTTATGGGTACAAAAAATGAATAATATCCGTAACCGAGCCACCGAAATTGTAAACGCGGAGGTGGTTTACACTTGAAAAATATTACATCTACATCACTCCGCCAAAAAGAGAAACACGGCAGAGAACAAGTCCCTGCCGTGCGAGGTTTATTCGTCAATTTTGCCTTCGGCATAATCTATTTCCATACCAATGCTCCTTACATATTCAGCATAATCAATCAATTTTTGCATATGCTCGGTTTTGAAATTCTGCTGACAATATGTTTCGGGAGTAACCCTTGCAAGACGGTTGCGAAGCACTTGTATCAGTTTTTTGCTTTGGGTCTTTTCGGCTATATCTTCAAATATTGAGCCAAGCCAGTAAAACTCCTCATCAGAACATTCGTTTTCAAAAAAATGGGATGTAGCAGAAACATCTTCCGATAGAATGTTGGTCATTTCTTTCCAGCATTTTTCTATGCCGAAATCATCATTAGGATCGATAGACACATAACGTGAAAGAATCTCTCTCAAAAGTTTGGTATTCATATTATTTCCTCCGTTTCTTTAATACTGAACTTTGGTCAGAGTTTGGGAAAACTGTTGCTATTTTTCCGTTTGTTCGTTTTACGCCGACACGAACGCCCTTATAAACGCCGTATATTGTTTTACCATCGGGTATACGGCGATTACCTTTAAGTCCGGCAACGTGTTCTCCTGCGTGGCGAATATCCTTTTCTGTCCACGATTTAGGAAACCATGCTTGTCCAACATTCGTTTGTTTTGCCGGCTTTTTATGGTTCGGTATGTTACCAATACGAACACCATTGGGATAGGTTTTCACGATGTTATACTTGATTCCGTATTTGTCGAGTAACTCCATACATTTCTGGCTGTGTCCACCATTATTAAGTCGCAACTTAATAACCATTTTCCCGTTTACACGGGTTTGACTGCGTGTAAACGCACCCTCACTTGAATGAACCAGGGCATAATCGCTAACACTTCGTCCTGAGCCTTTGGTGTTGAGATAACGCCCGCTTTTGCTTGTTCCCATATCAGCCCACCTTCTTCCATTTGTGGACATAGGTAGTCCAATCGGGCAGATGATGAAAACGGGTATAACGCTCATACTTACCAAAGATTTTAGGGTTATACGAGCCGTACACGATAACATCCTGCGGTGTTAATTCGGTTAGCATTGCTTCAAGTCCTGCTTCGAGGTAATATTTATCCTCTTTGCTTTTACTGCACCCGTAAGTGCCGATTGACACAACACTGTTTTTCGGTATGCCAGAAAATGCGGGTATGTAATCAAAAATACCCTTTGTGTACGTTCTTTCATCACCCCAACGGGCATTAGGAATAACATACTTTCCTTGCTGTTGCAAATAATGTCCTACAGAACGGCTCACACCGATATTTGCGATTTGTTCCCAAAGCGGCATATCTCGGTAAAGAGAGCAATCGGGCGTAGAGCATATTTGAATGTCTTTCAGTTTGTCAATGTAATTCTGCGGTATACTGACGAACTCTCTAAATTCGGCATCTTGCTCGTAAAATACAAGCATTTCTTCCGAAGAGTTGATAATTTTATCCCTTTTTGAAAAAGGAACGGCAACCGAAGGTATGACGATTTCTTTGGGAGCTTCCAAGATAGGAATTTCAAGGAAACCCTCAAAAAAGGCGGTTTCAATCAACTTTGAGTTGAAACCATCATAAAATAAATTGTTCATTATAGTTAATAATCCTTTCTCCGCTGCTTGCGGAATTTTCAGTATTTTATCGCGATTTTTTCGCTATTTTTGCTTGACAAATTGACAAGCGGGTTTGGATATGCTATAATGAACAAACAGCTAAGTCGGTTATCATAGCATATCCGACGCGGAACTAAGCATTTCGTTCGTTGTTGCAGCAACTTGCGGAATGCTTTTTCTTTTTACTATTTACAACCATAGGCATCACCTCCAATATGTAATTTCGCCGTGTTATTAGTACCAAGAGTCCCTTTCACGCTGACGGTCGTATTCGTCCTCAAAATCATAGTAATTCTTACGTGGGGGACAAATACTATCGATAAAAGTAGCGAACTTAAAGAGGATAACATCGTCAAATTCTTTCTCTTGTCGGGAACGCCACTCAACCGTTGTTTTAGCGAGCGTTTCAATACGCTTTTTTGCCGCCGTTTCCGAAACTTCAAAGTGTTGCATCAGAAACTCCTTCGTAATGTGGATGCCCCTATTGGTAAACTCATGTAACACCTGCTCCGGCATAAGCAGTTGTGCGGCAAAGTAGTTTGTTTCCACTTCGTACCGACCATAGATTTCTTTGTCGGTAACACTGAAATCGTGATTGTTTAACGGGTGTCCCAATTCGTGCAGAATAGAGTACTTTACGTGAGTCATCAGTTTACTGTCATCGTAAAATATAATCTGCCTGCCGCCATATTCAAAAATGGTTGCTGACTCACTGCCAAAATCAGTAATATCAATACCATATTTTAGAGCCTTTTTATAGGTGCGGCACTTAATAGCGGATTGTTCTTTTACAAGACCGATGGGAGAGAATGGGAACGTGGAAATAACACGGGATTTAACCAAAATCTCGTTGGCTTTTGAATATGCTGCTGAAAAATTAGGTTTTGTATTACTCGCCACTATTTCACTCCTCGTCATCGTCCTCAAAGATGTCATTAAACATCAATTTCAACATTCCTTCTGCTTTCTTTAATTGCTCCTCGTCTAATTTGCCGAGATTTCTTTGCAGATATTTAAGTTCTTTTTGAGCTTCGGGTATTGGAGCATTATCCGTACTACCTAAAAGATAATCTGCGGTTGTGTCGAGAGCCTTTGCGATTCGGACAAGAACCTCGCCACTTGGGGTACGTACTCCTTTTGCATAGTAAGACATTGCCGACTCTGTAATGTTTGCTTTCTTTGCAAAATCTTTCTGTGAAAACCCTTTGGCTTTCATCAATGCGGTAAGCCTTTCACTAAATACTGACATATATCAAACCTCCTTTAATATTTGCCGATTTTCATTATACTCCTAAATTATAATATTGTCAAGTGATTTTGAATGTATTTGTATTTGAAGCCTAAATTTAATACTATATCTTGTGTTTACAAGATAGTTGAGAATTGTCAATTATATAATCACGGCAGGGAGATTGCTCCCCCCCCTGCCGCTTTGAGTTAAAGTGCCGCCTTATTCATTGGTTTCTTCTTTTGGTGTGCGATTGGTGCTGATTTCAGCGGTAGAAATCGCCTCGATAACTGCACCGGAGACCACAACGAAAGTTAGAGAAGAAAAATTTAATGTATCATATTGGGTAAAATGCGTAAAAAACTTAACGATAATTGTGCATAAAGAAAAGGGTGTAACCCCATATCACTGAGGTTACACCGCATTTTCAAAAATACTTCCTTATACAGCCAGGGCAAAATTTCCCGGTTTTTGTTTTTCTTATTTAATTTTTGTTTTACTTAATCTTACCAATACTTCTTGTTTTTAGTTTTTGGACAATTTTAATTTAATTAACCTGATTTGTTTGGTCCAAATCGTTTAATGCATACTGGCAGCATTGCAAAACCAGCAGATTAAAAGAAATATCGTTTTCGGAAGCTACGGAATTTAATTGCTCAAAAAGTGTTTCGGTAAATCTGACCGTTCTTGCAACATTTGCGCTTTTTAGATTTTTATCTATCTTAAACATACACATTTCCCCCATAATTAGTTTATATCTGAAATGTGGTTATATTTATATAACCTAAAACGGTTGCATTTGTATAAATAATATGTTAATATATGTATAGATGTGGAAGTTTTTGTGTTTTAGAGGTGAATGATTTGGAATGTGAAAATAAATTTTGCGTTTATATGAAAAACGGAAAATGCATTTTAGAAAAAATCTCACTTGATATTTGCGGTTTATGCAAAAGCTGCGTATATGTAAATATAAAGGACAAAACTTTAGACGCATACAAAAGTTAACTTTAAAACCAAACTTTACATTTCCATTAGTTAAAAAACAATTTTTGTTTCTGTTTAAAATTTAATATGTTTTTAAAAGCATCACTTTTTGATGCTTTTTTGTTTTTTATATGGTATAATCGGTTTTAAGAAAACTAAAATAAAAAAATAAAAAATTAATCAAAAATTACTGCTGCCGCGGGCGATACGCCCAGAGCCCAAAGGGCTTTTGTAAAATTAAAGCCAAGGCTTTAATTTTACCCCAAAAACAAATTTTGTTTTTGGGGGCTTATCGCCCCAAAATTAATACAAGAACACAAAAATACAAATACTTAATGTTACATAATGCTTACATTAAGAAACGGAGGAATAAAAATTGCCGTTGGATAATATTTTTTTAGAAAAACTTGTTTTTGAACTGAAAGAGTTCCAAGGTTTATACATAGATAAAATATCTATGGGGTTAAGCGGTGAAATTATATTTTTTATAAAACGCAAAAAGCTTGTAATATCTTTACCGCTTTCGTTTATAACCGTTACCGAAGAAAAGATTGAAAGCGCCGAAATACCCGGGAATTTTTGTATGCTTTTAAGAAAATACCTTCAAGGCGGGAAAATAGAAAAAACAGAAAAAATGCCTTTGGACAGAATAGTTAAAATTACGGTTTTAAAAAGAGATGACCTTTTTGAAATTAAATCTTACGATATTTTTATAGAACTTTTTGGTTCTAAAAGCAATTTTATTTTAACAAAAGACAATAAAATAATAGATTCGTTTTTTAGGTCCGACCTTGAAACCCAAACAAGAATAATAGCTCCGGGAGCAATTTATACTCCGCCCGAAAATACATCTTTGGGATACAGCCCTTTAATTAACCGTGAGTTGGAATTTAGGAATTGCAAAATAGAAGAACTTTTAAAAAATGCAAAGCCTACCGTTTTGGCGGACCGAAACGGAAACTATAAAGATTTTACTTTTACCGAAATTAAGCAATACGGAAATTTATATAATAATATATATTTTAAAAGCTATGCCGAATTAATAAATAATTATTTTTCTACGCTTGTAAATAAACGGAAAAATCAAAACCTTTCGGGGGAACTTAAAAAAACCGTAAAAAATGCAATTTCCCGAACCGAAAAAAAGCTTATTTTAAGAAAAAAAGATTTAGCCAATGCCGAAAAAAGCGAAGATTTAAGAATATGCGGAGAGCTTATCAAGGCAAATATTTACAAAATAAAAAAAGGCGAAAGCTTTATTTTGGCGGAAAATTATTACAACAATAATAAAGAAATCAAAATAAAATTAAATCCGGCAAAAAGTCCGCAGGAAAATGCCGCAAAATATTTTAAAGATTACAAAAAAAGTTGCAACGCCGTAAAAACCTTGGCAGGGCTTATAGAGGAATGTGAAAAAGAGTTGGAATATTTATATTCCGTTAACGAAGAATTAACAAGAGCACATACGGTTTCGGATATGAATGCCATAAAAGAAGAACTGCGTTTTTGCGGGATATTAAAGGGCAAAAACAGAAACCAAAATAATAAAAGCAACAAAAACGGCGGTAAAAACGGAAGCAAAAGAAAAATTGCGGAAAAAATTAAAGAAGAAGAGTATTTGGGCTTTAAAATATTAATAGGCAGAAATAATTTGGAAAACGATCAATTGACTTTAAAAAAAGCCGATAAACAGGATATTTGGTTTCATACAAAAAATATTCCCGGAAGCCATGTGGTTATAGTTACAAACGGTAAGGAAGTTCCCAACGACGTTATAATGTTTGCCGCCCGTATTGCCGCTAAAAATTCCGCGGCAAAATTAAGTTCGGGCGTAGCGGTAGATTATACAAAAATTAAAAATGTTAAAAAACCGGCGGGAGCCAAGCCCGGAATGGTAATTTACAAAACAAACAAAACGGTTTTTGTAACCCCTTAATAAAAAATAAAAATAAAGGCGAAGCCCTCCGAAAACCGTTCGGTTTTCGGAGCAAAGCTTAAAAAATTTTAAGCTTTGCAAAAGGCCTTTGGCCTTTTGGGGCTTCGCCCTAAAAGAACCGTATTAATATATTAAAATATATTAATACATATAACCCTTTGGGGTTGATTTTTACAAAAAAAGTGCTAAAATATAATGAAAGAAAAATATAACCTTTTAACTTTTAAAATTTTACCTTTTGTTCTTAAATTTTTGAAGTTTAAAAATTTTTAAAAGTTAAAAAACGAGGTGAAAAATATGAAACCCAACGACCAAAAAATATTAGAAGAAAATGCTGCGGATATTTTAAGCGAAATTTTTAAAACAGACGAAAAAGAAAGCAACAGCACCGAAAAGGCTTTAAAGCTTTCGAAAGAACGCAAACAAAATATTAAAGCCGAAAAAGAAAATCTTAAAAAAGAGCTTAAAAACAAAGCCGATGAAGAAATTAAAGAAATAAAAGAAAAGCTTACAAAAGAGCTTGAAGATAAAAAGGTTGATATGGAAGAAAATTCAAAGAAAATTCAGGACCGTATAGAAGAGCTTTTTAATAAGAACGGCGAAAAATACTTAAACGAATTATTCGAAAAAACCATTTCTTAATTTTAAATCCGAATTGTTTTTTTAAGGTTTAACGAAATTTAATAAGATTTAACAACTTAAAAATTTCAAAAAATCGAAAAAGTAAAAAAATTTAAAAAGGGTTTAAAGTTTTTAAGAAATGCAGGTGAGAGAAAATGTCAAACTTGGCAGAGAATGCGGTTTACGCAAAAGTAAGAACAAGGTTCGGCAACCGCATAGACAGCAATTTATTTGTGCAGCTTTCGCAAAGCGGAAGCGTTTTAAGCGCAGTTGAAATTTTAAAACAAACAAAATATAAAAACGTTTTAACGCTTTATAAAGAATCCGTTTGGCACAGAGGAAGTTTGGAAAGGCTTTTAAAAAACCACTCTTTTTTAGATATTGAAAGTTTGTGTAACTATGAAAAATCTTTGGGAAAAGATTTGTTTTATATAGTTATGCTGGAGTATGAAATAAACGAAATTTTATTTTTTACAAGGCTTCTTTTGGCGGGCAAAAGCGAAAATTACGGCCTTTATGTTTCGTTTGAATTAAACCGTTTTACGGATATAGATTTAGTAGCTTTAAGCCGTGTTAAAACCGTAAACGAATTAAGGGAGTTTTTAAGGCCCACCAGATATAAAAAATATGTTAATGAGTTCTTAAAGAACGACAGTATAGATATTTCGGCTTTGGAATTGGCGTTGGATAAAGCGTATTATACAAAGTCGGTTGAAAAAATTAAAAAGGCCTTTTCGGGAGACGTAAAAAAAGAGCTTTTATATATATTCTCTTTTAAAGCCGAATATTTGGATTTGTGCTTTATTTACAGGATGTTAAAATTTTATCCCGATGACCTTAAAACAATGCGTTTTTCTACAACGGGAGTTTTGGCGGAATTAAAAGAGGACGAACAAAAAGCTTTGTTTTTTGCCGAAACAAAAGAAGAGTTTGAAAGTATTTTAAAAACAACGGCTTACGGCAAAAATCAGGAAAGCTACGCTTCCGTTCCCAATCTTTTGGAAAACGCCTACAAAAAATTTGTTAAACGGCTTATTAAAAATATTCATTTTTCAAGCAGCTCTGCGGTTGTGCTGTTATCGTATATTTTATATTTGGGCGCCGAAGCAGAAGATCTTACGCATGTTATAGAAGGTTTAAGATATTCGCTTGACCAAAATGAAATTTTAAATATGCTTACTATTTATAATGCGGAAAGGAGCAAACAAAATGGTTGAAAATATGCAGATGGTTAATATTTTAGGCCCAAGGGAAAGCCTAAACGATATTATAGCCGTTTGTATGGATTCCGGCTGCTTTCATTTAGAGGATAAGATTTCGGGTAACAAAAAGGGTTTTACCGTTTACGAGGAAAACCCCTATGCCGAAAACTTAAGAATAATGAAGGAAATTATGGACCATTGCGGAGTGGAGGTTAAAAACGATTTATGCTACTCCGAGAAGTCAGAAGCAATTGAAGAAAACAGCGAGTATTTAACGGGGCTTTTAAATAAGCTTAACGGTTTACAAAGCACCATAACCGCCAACACCGAAAAAATTGAAAATTTAAAAGAAAAAACAAAAAAGATTTCCAATTTTGTAGGTTTGGACCTTAATGTACATAACGCTATACATTCAAAGTATTTAAAGGTTAGGTTTGGTAGGCTTTCTTTAGACGGTTACGAAAAAATAAAGGAATATCAAAAAAATTATCCCTACATATTTTTTACTCCCTGTTCTTTTAAAGAAAAATCATGCTACGGAATTTATATGGCTCCCACGGATAAAATTATAGAAGCCGACAGAATTTTTTCGAGTTTGTTTTTTGAACGGTTGATTTTACCGGACGATATAGGAGAACCGGAAGAACTTATTGAAATATACAAAAACGAAATTAAGCAAAGCGAAGAAGAAGTAAAAAAAGCAAAAGAAGGCATAGACGGTTTCTTTAAAACCGAAGGCGATAATTTTTGGCTTTTATATGCTGCTTTAAAAAGAAAGCACGATATTTTTGAATGCAGAAAATACGCCGCCAATTATAAAGATAATTATATTTCGTTAACGGGATTTGTTCCAAAAAGCGAATTTGACGGTTTTAAAAAGCTTTTTAAAAATATTAAAAACGTAAGTATTTTAGATGTGGATGCTTCCAAAGCGGAAAATATGGGTATTACACCGCCTACAAAGCTTAAAAATATGGCTTTGTGGAGACCGTTTAAATTTTTTGTTGAAATTTACGGTGTGCCCGGTTATAACGAAATAGACCCGACCGCATTTTTAGCCATAACCTATACCCTTTTATACGGCGTAATGTTTGCCGATGTGGGTCAGGGAATTATATTGGCTTTAGTGGGCTTATGGATGTACAAATGCAAAAATATGGATTTGGGCAAACCGTTAATACCCTGCGGAATAGCCGGAACGTTATTCGGTTTTGTGTTTGGCTCGGTATTTGGGTACGAAGAAGTTTTAGACCCGGTATATAAGGCTTTGGGATTTGCAAACGGAGCGCCGTTTAAAGTAATGAGCAACGCGGTAAATCTTTTGGCGGTATCGGTAGGAATAGGCGTGGTTTTAACCTGTATGGCGCTTATATTGGGTATTTTTGCAAACTTTAAAAAGAAAGACTACGGCAGTGCCTTGTTCGGAGCAAACGGAATAGCCGGTTTTGTGCTTTATGCAAGCTTTTTGGCTATAGTGGGCAATATGCTGCTTAAATTAAACTTAAGCACAGGTTTATTGGTTGGCATTATACTTTTAATGATTGTGCTGATATTTATGCACGAACCTTTAGGCGAACTGGTTTCGGGCAACGGATTTAAAATGGAAAATCCGGGAGATTTTATTTTAGAAAACTTTTTTGAACTTTTTGAAGTTTTACTTGGATATTTTACAAACACCATAAGCTTTTTGCGTGTGGGCGCGTTTGTATTGATTCATGCAGGTATGATGATGGCGTTCTCGGCCTTGGCAGATATGGTAGGCGGCGGAATAGGCGGAATTATAATGATGGTATTCGGCAACATATTTGTTATAGCGTTAGAGGGACTTTTAGTAGGTATTCAGGTATTAAGGCTTGAATTTTACGAGATGTTCAGCAGATTTTACAACGGCGAAGGAGTACCGTTTACTCCGCTGAAAGTAAAAGAGAACTAAAAAGTTTAAAATAAAAATTAAGGCAAAAGCCGCCTAAAACAAATTTTTTGTTTTAGGTCAAAAGCTTCGCTTTTGCAAAGCCCAAAGGGCTTTGGGCTTTTGCCGTACAATAAAACAATAAAAATTTAAGGAGTTTTTAAAATGAACATTAACACATTATTAACCATTGCACTTCCCCTTTTAAGTCTTGCGGCAGCAGTTTTAGTTGGAATAATGTATATGAAAAAAACGGGAAATGCCAAAAAAGCTTTCACTCGTCATTTTGTATCTTTAGCGGTTTTTCTTTGCGTAGCTTTTTGTTTTAGCTTTATAGTAAGCGGAGTTACTTCTTCTAAGGCTTCGGCTGCTACAGCTTCTCAAACATCGTCTGCAGCTTCCGGCGAAGAAACCGCAGCCTCTGCGGAAACAGCAAAAACAGAAACAACCCCGGCTATAACAAATTCCGGTGCCGGTATTGCTACAGGTTTGGCGCTTGTAGGCGCAGGTTTATCTATAGGTCTTGCAGCTATAGGTGCAGGTATTGCGCTTTCGGCAGGTGCTCCCGCAGCTATAGGTGCCGTTGCGGAAAATCCGAAATCTTTCGGTAAGTCAATTATATTTGTTGCGTTGGGCGAAGCCGTAGCTATTTACGGATTTATTATTGCTATACTTATGGTTATTAAAATTCCGGATCTTCCCACACTTTAAAAAGCACTTAAAAAACATTTTAAAAAACAAGCGAACATATATGGATTTGGGCCCGCCGAAACAAAACTATTTTTGTTTTGGGCAAAAGCAAAAATGCTTTTGCAAGCCCGAAAATTTTCGAGCTTTGGGCTTAACCGCATTTGGGTTTAACCCCAATCAATCAAATTTAAAAGGAAACTTTTTAAAATGAAATTCTATTTAATAAGCGATAATCACGATACGGCTTTGGGATTTCGGCTGGCAAAAATAGAGGGAACTATTGTTTCCGATAAAGAAGAAACCGAAAAAGCAATAGATGAAGCGGTAAAAGACGAAGATATTGCAATTATGCTTATAACCAAAAAAGCCGCCGAATTTGTGCCGGAAAAATTAAACGATATTAAACTTAATAAAGTAAGGCCTTTGGTGGTAGAGGTTCCCGACAGGCATATTACTGCCGACGATGACATAAGTAATGTAGCCGATTACGTTAAAGACGCGGTCGGAGTAAAACTGTAAAAACAAGAACGGCAAAAGATTAAAACAATTTTTTTAAGGCAAAAGTGATTTTTGCTTTTGTAAAGAACAAAAAGAACAGAAAGACTTTTGTTTTTGCCGTACCAAAATAAACCCGTATCTATATAAACGCTATAGAATTGCAAGGTGAAAAATATGGAACAACAAAATATAAATATTTCGGTTTTTTTAAACGAAATTAAAAAAGAAGCCAAGCGTCAGCAAAACGAAATTAAAAAAGAAACCGAAAGCTATATTAAAACTCAGCTTGAAAGCGCCGAAAAAGAGGCCGAAAAAGAAACCGAAAACTATAAAAAAGCCGCTGTTTTAAAAATTAAAAACGAACAGGCAAAAGAGCTTTCGGAAATTTCTCAAAGCTTTAAAAACGCGGCTATATTAAAACGCGAAAAACATATATCGGAATTAAAGGCAAAACTTTTGCTTAAATTAAACGATTTTTTAAAAACGGATGAATATACCGAATTTTTGAAAAAGTCTTTAAAAGAAATACTTAAAAAAGATAAAAATGCCGTTATATATGTAAAAGAAAAGGATTTGGAAAATAAAGTCTTTGCAGAGTTTGAAAACCTTAATATAAAAAAGGATAAAACTATTTCGGTAGGCGGAATTAAAGCGGAGGTTAATAACGGCAGTTTAGTTTACGACGATACTTTAGACAGCAGAATTTTAACCGCTATGCAAAGTATTTACGAAAAAGAAGAACTAATAATAGATTTTTAAATTATTAAAACTAAAATTTTAAGGAAAAAGCTATGAACAGTTGTATTTACGGAATAAACGGTCCGGTTGTAACAGTTAAAAACACAAAAGATTTTTTTGTGGGCGAAATGGTTTTTGTAGGCAAAGAGCGTCTTATAGGCGAAGTTATAAGCGTTGCTACGGAAGATACGCTTATTCAGGTTTACGAAGAAACCGCAGGGCTTTCCGCAGGCGAAGAAATTGTGGGAACCAAAAGCCCTATAAGCGTGGATTTGGGACCGGGACTTATAGGAAATATTTTTGACGGTATTGAACGCCCTTTAAAAGAAATGGAGAAAAAAGGCGGAGCCTTTATTTCCAGGGGCGGAGAATATACTTCTTTAAACGAAGAAAAGCAGTGGGAAGTTACGGTTTTGAAAAAACCGGGCGAAAGAATTAAAGGCGGAGAAATTTTTGCCACTGTTAAAGAAACCGAAAGCATAACCCAAAAAATTATGTGTCCGGTTAATGTTTGCGGAGAAATAACCTTTGCAGCCGAAAGCGGAAATTATACCGTTAACGATACCGTTTTAAAGGTAAAACCCGATAAAAATAAAACAAATGCTATAGCCGGCAGCGAAGAAAACGAAGTTATTTTAACGTTAAAACAACGCTGGCCCATAAGAAAGCCCAGACCCATTAAAAACAGACTTCCCGTAACGGTACCTCTTATAACCGGTCAAAGGGTTATAGATTCGTTATTCCCGTTATCTAAAGGCGGAACCGCCGCTATTCCGGGAGGTTTCGGAACAGGTAAAACAATGACTCAGCACCAGCTTGCAAAATGGTGCGACGCAGATATTATTATTTATGTGGGCTGCGGCGAGCGCGGAAACGAGATGACGCAGGTTTTGGATGAATTTTCGGCGTTGATAGACCCCAGGACCAAAAAGCCGCTGCTTTCGCGTACGGTTTTAATTGCAAATACTTCAAATATGCCGGTTGCGGCAAGAGAAGCCAGTATTTACACCGGTATTACGCTGGCAGAATATTTTAGGGATATGGGCTACCACGTAGCTATGATGGCAGACAGCACTTCCCGTTGGGCAGAAGCTTTAAGAGAAATTTCGGGAAGACTTGAAGAAATGCCGGCAGAGGAAGGCTTCCCTGCTTATTTGCCTTCAAGACTTGCAGAGTTCTACGAACGTGCCGGAAGAGTTACAACTTTAAACGGCAACGAAGGCTCGGTATCGGTAATAGGCGCCGTATCGCCTCAGGGCGCAGACTTTTCGGAGCCTGTAACCCAAAATACCAAGCGTTTTACCAGAGCGTTTTGGGCATTGGATAAAAACTTGGCTTACGAACGCCATTATCCTGCAATTAACTGGATGGAGTCTTATTCGGAATATGCCGATGACCTTGCGGACTATTTTAATAAAAACGTTGATGAAAAGTTTTTTGATTTCAGACAGCAGATTATTAACATTTTGCGTGAAGAAAACAGCTTAATGGAAATAGTTAAATTAATAGGCGCAGATGTTTTGCCGGATGACCAAAAACTTGTAATAGAAGTTGCAAAGGCCATAAGATTGGGATTTTTGCAGCAAAACGCGTTTCATAAAGACGACACTTATGTTCCGCTTAAAAAGCAATTTTTAATGATGAACGTATTTTTAACGCTTTATAAAGAGGGTAAAAAAATAGTTGCGGCGTCTAAGCCCGTAGCGCCTTATTTTACCAGCGGAGTTTTTGAAAAAGCCGCAAAATTAAAATATGATATAGACAACGAGCATTTTGATAAATTTGACGATTATTTGGCCGAAATTAAAAAAGCGGCGGAAGATACGCTTAACGGTTAGGGGGAAAAGCTCTTGATTAAAGAATATGTGGGTTTTAGTGAAATAACCGGTTCTTTGGTTGCGGTTGAAGGCACAGAAAACGCAAAAGCCGAAGAGCTTGTAACTCTTAAAACAAATTCCGGTGAAACCAGAACCGGAAGAATAGTGCAAATTTTAGGCAATACTGCCATTATTCAGGTTTTTGAAGGCGCAAAAGGTCTTTCTTTGGATAATACCAAAACGGTACTTTCGGGAAAAGCCATGGAAATAGCGTTATCAAAAGAAATTTTGGGAAGAATTTTTGACGGTGCCGGAAGACCGAAAGACGGACTTCCGCCCATTGTAAGCGAAACCAAAAGAGATATTAACGGTTCAAGTTTAAATCCGGTTTCCAGAGAATATCCTAAAAACTATATTTGTACCGGAATAAGTGCAATAGACGCGCTATCTACGCTTATAAGAGGACAAAAGCTTCCGGTTTTTTCGGGCAGCGGTATGAAGCACAACGAATTGGCGGTACAAATAGTTAATCAGTCAAACGTAGGTACAAACGAAGATTTTGCGGTTGTTTTTTGCGCGATGGGCGTAAAGAACGACGTAGCGGATTATTTTAAAGAAAGCTTTAAAAAATCCGGAGTTATGGATCACGTAACAATGTTTATAAATCTTTCAAGCGACCCTATTGTAGAAAGAACCATTACGCCGAGAATTGCTTTAACGGCGGCGGAATATTTGGCGTTTACCAAAAATATG
Source organism: Oscillospiraceae bacterium (assembly GCA_902796905.1). Classification (GTDB taxonomy): domain Bacteria; phylum Bacillota; class Clostridia; order Oscillospirales; family Acutalibacteraceae; genus UMGS1279. Next base: position 58,727 of record CADBQU010000032.1, read on the forward strand.
CATGTTTTGGTTGTTATGACCGATATGACATCTTATTGTGAAGCTTTAAGAGAATTTTCTTCAAGCAAAGGAGAAATTCCCGGAAGAAAAGGATATCCCGGATATTTATATTCCGACCTTGCAAGCTTGTACGAACGCGCAGGTATTATAAAAGGGGTTAAAGGAAGCGTTACGCAGATACCCATTTTAACAATGCCTAACGATGACATTACGCATCCTATACCCGACCTTACGGGATATATTACCGAGGGACAAATTGTTTTGGACCGTTCTTTAGACGGTTTGGGAATTTACCCTCCCATAGGCGTATTGCCCAGTTTGTCAAGACTTATGAAAGACGGTATAGGCGAGGGCTATACAAGAGCCGACCATTCGCCGTTGATGCAGCAGCTTTTTGCTTCTTATGCAAAAGTTAAAGAAGTTAAAAGTTTGGCTTCGGTTATAGGTGAAGACGAGTTATCGGCTACGGATAAAAAATATTTGGTTTTCGGAAAAGAATTTGAAAACAGATTTATAGCTCAGGGAATTACCGAAAACAGAGATATTATTACAACGCTTAATTTGGGTTGGGAAATGCTTAAGCTGTTGCCCAGAACGGAATTAAGCCGTTTGGACGAAGAGCTTTTAAAGCAATATTACGACGAGCCGCAAAAATAAAAAATAAGGGCGGCAAGCCCCCAAAAACAAAAATTTGTTTTTGGGGCAAAAGCTTAAGCTTTTGCCAAAGCCTTTAGGCTTTGGGCTTGCCGCCGTACCAAAAAATATATCAAAATATTTAAAATAAATTTAAATATTTTTAAACTTAAATGAAGAAAGGACTGGAGCTTTGTGGCCGATAAAGTTTTTCCTACTAAAGGTAATTTAATAAATTTAAAAAACTCATACGCTTTGGCTAAAACGGGCTACGAGCTTATGGACCGTAAAAGAAACGTTTTAATAAGGGAAGTTATGCAGCTTTTAAATGAGGCTTCGGAAATAAAGGACAGTATAAACAAAACTTATATAACCGCCTACGAAGCTTTAAAAAAAGCAAATATAAAGGGCGGAATACCTGACGACATTGCTTTATCGGCACCGGTAGAAAACGGAGTAAATATAACCTACCGCAGCGTTATGGGCGTTAATCTTCCTAAATTGTCTTTAACCGAAACCGATGAAAAAACCAATCCCTTTACCTACCACAGAACGAATATTGAATTTGACGAAGCGGTAAAAGCGTTTACCGAAGTTAAAAAGCTTTGTGTAAAGCTAGCCGAAATTGAAAGCAGTATTTACAGGTTATCGGTTAACATTAAAAAAACACAAAAAAGGGCGAACGCTCTTAAAAATATTGTTATTCCTAAATTTACAGAACAGATAGCCTTTATAACCGATGTTTTAAACGAGCGTGAAAGAGAAGAATTTTCAAGGCTTAAGGTTATTAAGAAAAAAACAAAATAAATTAAATTTGATTTGCGGCGAAAATAGCCCTTTGGGCTTTGGCAAAAGCAAAAGCTTTTGCCCCAAAACTTTAGTTTTGGATTTTCGCCGCATTTTAAAATTTGCAATTTTTAAAATTTTAGGTTTATTTAATATAATTTTTAAAAGAGGAATTTTTTAAAAAATTTTTTAAAGGGTATTAAAACAATATTTTAAAAGGATATAAGGATATATAATTATGATTGATAAAATATATGTAATATCGCAAAAAATGATTGATTATTCAAATAAAAATATGCATGATATAAATCATTTTTTAAAGGTTTTCGGATTTGCCCAAATTATAGCAAAAAATGAAGGCTTAAACAAAGAACAGCTGAATACGCTTTTAATAAGCGCATTGCTGCACGACATAGCGTGTCCGTTATGCCGAGAAAAATACGGAAATACAAACGGAGTTTATCAAGAAAAAGAAGGAGAAATTTTAGCAAGAGAATTTTTAAATTCTCCCGATATTAAAAACCTAAGCTTAAAAAAAGAAACCGTAGAAAGAGCGGTGTTTATTGTGGGGCATCATCATTCGCCTAAAGCTTCAAACGGTTTGGATTTTGATATTTTGCTTGAGGCCGATTTTTTGGTAAATGCAAATGAAAGCAATTTTAGTTCCGCAGTAATAAAAAACGCCTATAATAATTTATTTAAAACCAAAACCGGAAAAGAACTTTTAAAATCAATGTACAATATTAATTAATTAATTAATAAATAAATTAATTAAACAAAATAATAGGCAGCAAACAAAATTGTTTGCTGCCTATTTAAACTTAAATTATATTTTTAATTTTTAATTTTATTTATTATTTTAACAAAAACATTGCAATCTATTTATTCTATCTACTCATTTTTTATTTATTTATGTAATATTATAATACATCATATTATCTCGTAATCTCCGAAAGCGGTTACAAGATTTTCGGTTACACCTATTTCTTCCATCCACTTACGGGTAATAAGCGTAGTCCACGGACCGGAATTTTTTCCATCTCCCGAATCGTTTTCCCAAAGCCACGAAGGGGTGTCCCATAAAGCTATTTTTGGGTTTATCATTTTATAAAGCTTTTCGTCTACAGCCCCCTGACCGTGATGAGCCATTTGTACTATATCGCTTTTAAGTAAATCTTTTGAACTTTTTATAAGGTCTTCTTCTGCCGCCAAACCTATATCTGCCAAAAACAATACGGATTTTTTAGGAAACTCCGCTTTAATTACAATGGAAATATCGTTTATTGTATGATAATTTTTATAATTGTTTAAATTATTTAAAACCGTAAACTTAACGCCGTAATCAAAGGTTTCGTGTTCTTTAAGTATATGGGTTTTAATATTTCTTTTTTCTATACCGTTAAAAAACATTTTTAAAAGGGTGTAGTTTATACTGTTCTGATTGTTTTCGGTAGTTCTCAGCCATTCGTCGTCGTTTGGAAAATTATAATAAATGCAGTCAATCGAAAAATCATAATTTTCGTTTAATAAACAGTTTGTAAGCGCTCCGAAATGGTCGGAATGCGGATGAGTAATAAACCAGGCGTTTACTCTGCCGCCCAAAAATTTAATAAGGTTATATAAATATTTTTCGCTTTTTGGTTGCTCGTTTCCGCCGTCTATAAAAATAACTTTATTTCCTTTTGTTTTTATGGCATAACCCATAGCCTGCCAGCCTTCTTTAGGGCCGAACATATAAAGCGTGCCTCCGCCGAGATCGTAATTTTTTTTAATCATATTAAAATTAAAATCAACGTTAGAAGCAGAGTTAGCATTGTTTTTTGTTTTTTCGTTTTTTAATTCTTTTTTAATTTCAAGCTCCATAAAAATTCTCCTTATTTAAAAATTAAATATTTAAATATTTTTAAAGGTTTTGGCTATACGCTTTTTGTACGGCGGCGAGTACAAAATTTAAAATTTTGTGCCAAAGGTGTTTTCGCCGCCCTATATACCACCACTATCAGTGCAAATTAGAAAAAAGCATTGCGGCAAAAACCGTTAAAATTCCGGCAATTACAAGTGAAAGACTACTTACCGCTCCTTCGGTTTCGCCTAAGTTGTAGGCTTCGGAAGTTCCTAAAATATGGGAACAGCTGCCTATTCCAACGCCTTTTGCCACCGAGCTTTGTATTTTAAAAATTTTGCACAAAAACGGACAAAGTACACTGCCGGTAATACCCGTTATGGTTATAACGGCAACGGTTATTCCGGTGTAACCGCCTAAACTTTTTGATAAATCCATACCTATTGCAACCGTTACGGATTTTGGCAGCATTGTTACATATTCGTTGTGCGTAAATCCGAATATTTTAGCCGCAGCCCATATACAAGATAAAGAAGTTATAACACCTGTTAAAATACCTATTGCAATAGCTTTAAAATTCTTTTTTAAAATATGGGTTTTTTCATATAAAGGTATTGCAAAACAAACCGTTGCCGGCGTAAGCAAAAAATCTAAATATTTTGAACTGTTATAAAAAGTTTTGTACGGAATTTTAAAAATAAGTAAAATTACAATTACCAAAATAACAGCAAACAAAAAAGGATTAAACCAATTCTTTTTTATTAATTTTTTTAAATAAAATCCTAAAAAGTATGCCAATAAGCTTAAAACCGTTCCGAAAAATACGGAACTGTTTAAAAAATCCATTTAAAATTTCCTTCCGTTTAAAAATAAAAACATTTAAAATAAAAACATTGTACGGTTATATTTTACGGTTTAACCTTTGCTTGGGTTTTTGCTTTTTTTCCGCTTTTATTTTTATTTTCGTTTTTTAATTCTTTTAAAATAATAATGTCGGTAATTTTTCCGGCGGCAAACATTACAATTACGGTAGAAACAATTGCGGTTAAAATATATCCCAAAGCTTTAACTTTTAAAAGCTCAAAATAATTTAATAAAGATACTGCCGAGGGAATAAGTATTATGGGCAAAATATCTATTAAAAATTCTCCGGTGGGCTTAACGTCCTGTAGTTTTATTATTTTAAAATAAAGCAACAAATAAAGAATTATTATTCCGTAAACTCCTGCAGGGATAGTTAAAGGAATAAAATAATGCAAAGCTTCCCCTATTAAAGAAACCAATAGTATAATGCTTAACTGTTTTATATATTTCATATTTTCTCCGCATCCGATTTTTATACCAATATAAAAGTATTATAACATAAAATTTAAAGCTGTTGCTATATAAATTTAATATAATAATTAATTAAAACCAATAAAATAAATTTGAATTTAATATTTTTATAGAAATTATATTAACTGTTTGTAAACAAAAAAATATGTGCATTATTTTTATTGACAAACAAAATTCATAATGTTAAAATATGTAGCGTGCTACAGAATTAACATTTATACCGTCCGCGGCGGATTAAAAGGCTTTGCCTTTTAAATGCTTGCCAAAGCTTCTCTTTTGGCAAGCATTGCTTAAAACCTCCGGTTTTAAGTTTCCGCCGCAAACCCAAACAAAAACCTTAGTTAAGGGAAGTGAAAAAATGGAACAGGACACCTTTAGAGTAGAGTATCTTTTAAAAATTATCACCGATAAAATAAAAATTAAAGCCGATACGGATTTTAAAAAGCATAACTTAACGTTAACGCAATCTAAGGTTCTGGCTTTTTTGGAAAGCAAAAACGGAACGGCCACTCAAAAAGAAATAGAAACCTTTTTAAAATGCTCACATCCTACGGTTGTGGGAATTGTAAGCCGTATGGAGCAAAACGGTTTTTTAAAAACCTCTTTGGATTTTTCGGATAAACGTAACAAAAATGTTTCTACAACCGAAAAAGCAAAAATTATACATTTAGAGATAGAAAAGGTTATAGCGCAAACCAACAAAACCATGCTTTTGGGATTTTCGGAAAAACAAAAAAAGGAACTTAACGATTACCTTTTAACCATTTACAATAATTTAAACGGCACTTCGATTTAAATTTAATATTTATTTTTTGTTTTAATTTTTATCTTTTAACATTTCTTTTAAATAAATTTAAGTTCTCGGGGGAGGAAAAATAATGATAAAAACATTATATAAAAGTTTAAGAGAATACAAAAAAACCTCTGTTATAACCATTTTACTTTCGGTTTTGGAGGTGGCTTTTGAAATTGTAATTCCTTTAAATATGGCAAATCTTATAGATTTCGGTATTGAAGAAGGAAAAATGGCCAATGTTTGGAAATACGGATTAATTTTACTTGTTTTTGCCTTAATTCAGCTTGCAACGGGCGTTATCTCCGCCAGGACGGGCGCCAAAGCCTCGGCCGGTTTTGCGGCAAATTTAAGGCGGGATATGTTTAATAATGTTCAAACCTTTGCTTTTTCAAATATAGATAAATACTCTACCGCTTCTATAGTTACGCGTTTAACCACCGACACAACCAATATTCAAAACGCTTACCAAATGTTAATACGTATGGCTGTGCGCGGTCCGGTTATGATGATATTTGCAATGATAGTTTCGTTTAAAATAAACGCGGAAATATCTTTAATATTTTTAGCGGTTATTCCTATATTGGGTTTTTTACTGTTTTTAATAGTAAAAAAGGTGCATCCCATATTTAAAGACGTTTTTAAAACCTACGATCACTTAAACAATGTGGTACAGGAAAATATAAGGGGTATAAGGGTTGTAAAATCGTTTAATCAGGAAGATTACGAAATAAGCAAATTTAAAAAAATATCCAACCGTATTTATAAAAGCTTTTCCAAAGCGGAACAAATTTTGGCTTTAAATATGCCGCTTATGCAGGCCTGCGTATATACCGTTATGATTTTAATTTCGTGGATAGGCGCAAAAGCAATAGTTTCAAGCGGCAACAACGCCGCTTTGGGTTTAACCACCGGTAATTTAACCGCTTTATTTTCTTACGCAATGCAAATTTTAATGAGCCTTATGATGCTTTCCATGGTTTTTGCAATGATAGTTATTTCTTCGGCGTCCGCCAGAAGAATTTCCGAAATTTTGCAGGAAAAAACAGATATAGAGGACCCCGAAAATTCCGTAAACGAAGTTAAAAACGGAGAAATAGAATATAAAGACGTATGCTTTTCTTATGCGTCCAAAGCCGATAAAAAGGTTTTAAACAATATAAATCTTCATATAAATTCCGGCGAAACCGTAGGCATTATAGGCGGTACCGGTTCTTCTAAAACTTCGTTGGTACAGCTTATTCCCCGTCTTTACGACGTTTCCTCCGGCAGCGTTACCGTAGGCGGCGTAAATGTAAAAAACTATAATCTTTTTGCCTTAAGAAACGCCGTGGCTATGGTTTTGCAAAAGAACGAACTTTTTTCGGGTACCATTGCCGAAAACCTTCGTTGGGGCAACGAAAACGCAACGGACGAAGAAATTAAAGAGGCTTGCAGACTTTCCCACGCAGATGAGTTTATAAACACCATGAAAGACGGTTATAACACATTTATTGAGCAGGGCGGAACAAACGTTTCGGGCGGACAAAAGCAAAGACTTTGCATAGCAAGGGCATTGCTTAAAAAACCAAAGGTTTTAATATTGGACGATTCTACCTCTGCCGTAGATACCGCAACGGACGCGCTTATTCAAAAAGCTTTTAAAGAATTTATACCCGCCACCACAAAAATAATTATAGCCCAAAGAATAAGCTCGGTTAAACACGCCGATAAAATTATAGTTTTAAACAACGGTGAAATTGAAGATATGGGAACGCACAGCGAGCTTTTAAGCAGATGTTCCATTTACCGCGAAGTTTACGAATCCCAACAGAAAGGAGATAACAAAGAGAATGGCACGAATGAGTAATACCCAAGGATTTGCCCGCAGCGGCAAACACAACCCCGCAGGAGCTTCTTTTTCAAATGAAGCAGGCGGCAAAAACGGCAAATTTCAAAGACAAAAGTTTAACAAAAAAACTTTGAAAAGACTGATCTCTTATATGAGCGAATACAAATTTACGCTTATAGCCGTTGTTATTTGCATTTTGTTAAGTGCGGTAGCCGGCGCGGTGTCTTCTATGTTTTTACAGTCTTTAATAGACGATTACATTACTCCGTTATTAAGTTCGTCTTCTCCCTCTTTTACGGGATTATTTAAAGTTTTATGCGTAATGGCGGTTATTTACGCCTTAGGTGTTTTGGCGTCTTACATATATAACCGATTAATGGTAACGGTGGCGCAAGGCACATTAAAAAAGATAAGGGACGAAATGTTTGAAAAAATGCAGCGTTTGCCCATAAAATATTTTGATACCCACACTCACGGCGACACCATGAGCCTATACACAAACGATACCGATACCTTAAGGCAAATGATTGCACAGTCGTTCGCTCAGTTGATTTCTTCGGTTTTTACAATAACGGCAGTATTCTTTTGTATGCTTTATATAAGCGTTTGGCTAACCGCCGTTGTGTTAATAGCTATTTTCTTTATTTTAAAATTAGTAAAGGCAGTAGCTTCTAAAAGCGGAAAAAATTTTATAGACCAACAAAAAAACTTAGCTTCTTTAGACGGTTATATTGAAGAGATGATAAACGGTCAAAAAGTTATTAAAGTTTTTTGCCACGAAAAAGCCGTAAAAGAAGAACTTAACAAAAGAAACAAGGCTTGGGAAGAAAGCGCCGAAAACGCAAACGGTATGGCTTACGGTATGATGCCCATGATGAACGCTTTGGGTTATATACAATATATTATTATTGCAATTATAGGCGGATATATGGCGATTGCCGGAGTTTTAAACATTGGTATTTCGGGCGTAAATACGCTTACTTTAGGTATGATAGCTTCGTTTTTAACCCTTTCAAGAAATTTTACAAACCCGATAGCGCAAATTTCCAATCAGTTTAATTCCATAGTTACCGCCCTTGCAGGCGCGGAACGTATTTTTAACTTTATGGACGAACTTCCAGAAACAGACGAAGGTTACGTTACTTTGGTTAATGCAACCGAAGAAAACGGAGTTTTAAAGGAAAGCGAAAAACACACCGGTATTTGGGCATGGAAACATCCGCACCAAGACGGAACCGTTACATACACAAAGCTTTGCGGCAGAGTGGTTTTGGACGATGTGGATTTTGGATACACTCCCGAAAAGCAAATTTTGCATAACATAAGCGTTTTTGCCGAGCCGGGACAAAAAATTGCATTTGTAGGCGCTACCGGCGCCGGAAAAACAACCATTACAAATTTAATAAACCGTTTTTACGATATTAACGACGGTAAAATAAGATATGACGGCATAAACATAAACAAAATTAAAAAAGCGGATTTGCGCCGCTCTTTAGGTATTGTTTTACAGGACGTTAATTTATTTACCGGTACGGTTATGGAAAATATACGTTACGGAAACATAAAAGCTACCGACGAAGAATGTATAGCTGCGGCAAAGCTTGCAAATGCCCATGAATTTATAACTATGCTTCCAAACGGATACAACACGGTATTAAAAGGCGACGGAAGCGGTTTAAGCCAGGGTCAAAGGCAATTGCTTTCCATAGCCAGAGCCGCAGTGTCCGACCCTCCCGTTATGATTTTAGACGAAGCTACTTCTTCTATAGATACCCGCACCGAAGCTTTGGTGCAAAACGGTATGGATAAGCTTATGAAGGGCAGAACAGTATTTGTTATAGCCCACAGGCTTTCCACCGTTCAAAATTCCGATGTTATAATGGTATTGGACCACGGAAGAATTATAGAACGCGGAAATCACGAAAACCTTATAAAACTTAAAGGAACCTATTACAAGCTTTATACCGGTGCTTTTGAACTGGAATAATAGCCGAGGTTTTTTATACGGCGGTTTTGCAAATCCCAAAGGTTTGTAAAACGCCGCCTTATATATAACAAAAAATCCGTATTTAAAAATACGGATTTTTATTTTTGCTGTTTTTAAATTTTTATTTTTATTGTTTTTCGTTTTTCTTTAATACTTTTCTTAAAATAAAAAAGCTTAAAATAAGCATTACGGGAAAAACCACCGCCGCCAAAATTCCCCACCTTAAATTATTATTAAACGCCGACGAAACCATACCGGTAAGAGTGGGCCCTACGGTGCATCCTACATCTCCGGCAAGAGCCAAAAGCGCAAACATTGCCGTACCGCCGTTTTTTAAAGAAGCCGAGGCAATGCTGTATGTTCCGGGCCAAAGAATGCCCACCGAAAATCCGCAAACTGCCGCAGCCAAAAGATTTATAAACGCCGACGGCACCAAAGAAATTAACAAATAACATACAATACAAAGCGCACAGCTAAAATACATAAATTCCGTCAAATTAAGCTTATCGCCGAATTTTCCGAAAATCAACCTTGAAATACCCATAAACGCCGCAAAAGCCATAGGCCCCGCAATGTCTCCCAGGGTTTTCCCTATATTTAAGCCTTTTTCGGCAAAAGCCGAAGCCCATTGGCTGACTGATTGTTCAGCGGATCCCGAACATATCATCATAATTAACAACAGCCAGAATACTCCGCTGCCGAAAAGCTGCTTTAAATTTAAATCCTTTTCTTCATCCGACTCTAACGCAAAAATGGGAACTTTTAAAAATATAATCACGTTGCATATAGGAATTAAAGACCATATTAAGGCTAATATTTTCCAGTTGTTTATTCCGAATAACGCAAAAAATACCGTAGAAATTAAAACTACCGCCACATGACCCCAGCAATAAAACGAATGCAGCAAGCTCATTGTTTTTTCTTTGTTTTTTGTGGGACAGGCTTCTACCATAGGGCTTATAATTACCTCTATTAATCCTCCGCCTACGGCGTAAACGCAAACGGAAATTAAAATACCTAAAAAAGCGTTGGGCAAAAGTTCCGGTAAAACCGTAAGCATAATTAACCCCAAAGCCGAAAATATATGCGCAAAAACCACGCAAGGTCTGTACCCTATTTTATTTATAAAAACAGCCGAAAGTAAATCTACAATAAGCTGAACAATAAAATTAACGGTAATTAAAAGCGTAATCCGGGTTAACGGAATTTTATATGTGTTTTGAAAAGTTACAAACAAAAGCGGCACAAAGTTATTAACTACGGCTTGTACTATATATCCTATAAAACAGGCGGTTAACGTTTTTTTACCTGCCGTTTCTGTATTTTTTGTTTTTATATTGCTTTGCATAAAAAACCTCAAGTAAAATATAATTTTTTAAAATTTATATTAATTTAGCATAACGATTTTAAGAAATCAATAGATATTTTATAAAAATTAAAAAATTTTAAAAAACAAATAACCCAAAAAACAAATAATCAAAAGATAAAAAATTAAAAGATAAAAAATTAAAAACAAAAATCAAAAAAATAAAAAACGATAAAATTAAGCGTAAAAGCAAAAACAAATTTTAAAAATAAAATTCTAAAAATAAAAAAGATCCGTATTTTAAAAATACAGACCTTTTTTGCTTTTTGGGCCGCAAGCCTAAAAATATATTTTAAATTTTTTAAAAACCTCTGCTGCTTCCGCCACCGGAAAAACCGCCGCCTCCGCCGGAAAATCCTCCTCCGCCGCCGAAGCCCCCAAATCCGCCGCCGGAACCTCTGCCACCGCCGCCGAAGAATATAAACGGGGGTCCGCCGAAACCGCCTCCGCCGCCTCTTCTTTTTTTAACACTTATAATAAGCGATACAATAATTACAATAATTATTAACGCCAATCTTATCCAATCAAAAACGGTAAAGTCATCATCAACTTTGGATTTATCGTAATTCTTATCGTAAGTTATGTCGTATTCTTCGTATACCTCGTTTATTAAGGCGTTATAAATAGAAGTAATACCCTTTGAAAAATCATCTTTTTTTAAATAACTCAAGCCGTAGGTATCTATAATTCTTCCGCACTTACCGTCGGTTAAAGCGCCTTCCAAACCGCTGCCTACTTCAATCCTTATTTTTCTTTCCTTACCGACAAAAAGCAATAAAACGCCGTTATCTTTGCCTTTTTGCCCCAACTTTAAATCGTTTGCCAACTGATAAGAATAATCTTCCAAAGAAATGTTTTCGAAGGGAAGAGCCGGAATAGTAAATACCACTACCTGGGCCGTAGTTCTTTCAAAAAGCTCTTTACCCTGATTAATCATTTTTTTGTAGTCTTCGGTATCTAAAACGCCGGCGTAATCGTTAACAAAAAAATCTTTGGTTATTTTTGTATTCTCGGTGCCGAAAGCTTTAAAAGGAAAAGACAAAAGCAAAGAAAATGCCAAGGTTAAAACCAACAGAACGGATTTTGCCGCAATTTTTTTTAAATGTTTCATAATTATTTATATTTATATTTTTAAATTTTGTGTTTATTAGTGTTTATTTTGTATTTATTTTTTTATTTATGGTTTATTTATGGTTTGCGGAACGGCGAGCCCAAAGCCCCTTTTTGGGGCTTTGGCAAAAGCAAAGCTTTTGCTTATAAAAACAGTTCCTGTTTTTATAAAGGCTCGCTGCACCTGTAATTTTATTTTAAAATAAAAATAAAATCGGAATTTTTTAAAACGAAACCGTAGGAGCGTCCTTTGCTTTTTCCGAAGCCTTAAAATATTCCGCTTCGGAAAAACCGAACATTTTTGCCACTATAACCGTGGGGAAATTTTTAATTTTTGTGTTGTATTCGTTAACCGATTCGTTATAGCTGTTTCTTGCCTGCGCTATTCTGTTTTCCGTACCGGCAAGCTCATCCTGTAAATTTATAAAATTGGTGTCGCTTTTAAGCTGCGGGTAATTTTCCACAATTAAAAGTAAGCGGGATAACGAACTGCTTAATTCATCGTTTGCAGCGGCTTTTTCACTTTCGGTAGAAGCCCCCTGCAATTTGCTTCTTGCGTCCGCTATGGCAGTATATACTTCCGTTTCGTGCGCCGCAAAGCCTTTTACGGTGTTAACCAAATTAGGTATAAGGTCGTTTCTTCTTTGCAGCTGAGAATCTATAGCCGCAGATTTTTCCTTTACGGAATTATTAAGAGCATTAAGTTTATTGTATGTTCCTATAAACGAACCTGCAATAATGCCTACCGCCAAAAGTATTGCCAAAATAATTATTAAGCCTTTTTTCTTCATAATAAAACGCCTTTCTTAAATTAATAATTTAAATAAAAAATAAAATACGGATAAATTAAAATATTTATATGCAAAATATTTTAAACACATTATATATTATTCTTAAATTAAAATCAACCGATATTAACGCCAATAGAGTAAAATAACAAAAAAGCGGTTTTAAAAGGCAAAGCCTTTTGCAGCTTGTAAGCTGCAAATAAGCCAAAGGCTTATTTAAAACCGCGGTATAAAAATTTTAATTATAAATTATAATTTTAATAACTGTTAATAAACATAGCAAACATAAAGCAAATATAAAAGCCAATATATTAAAAAACTCACTTTAAAGGTTTGGTTTTTTAAATTTTTTGCCTTTCGGATATATAAAAATTGCCGAAATAACAATAATAATTATTTCAAATAAAATTATTCCCAAAGAGATATAAATGTTTTCAAAAATATCGGGTAAAACCAAAAGGTTGCAATATACGAAAACCAACCCCAAAAATATTATTTGGGTATATTTTTTTATTTTTTTGGTTTTTTTGTTATCTTTTTTATTGCTTTTATCATCTTGATATTCTTCGCTGTTTTCGTTATTTTCATCGTCTTCATTTTCATTATTTGCATTATTTTTAATGTTTTCTAAGTACGGCTCTTTATTTGCCGTTTCTTTGTTGCTTTTTTGGTTTTGGCTGCATAAAAGCATTTCTGCCGATTCTCTTAAAACCGCTATGGAAACGGCTGCCTTTAAAACCGAGCATAAATAATAATTTAAATAACTGTAGCCCTCCAAACGCGTAAAAGCTTTACCCAAAACTATAACGCTCATAGATTCTGCGTAAGGAATGCTTAAATTTTTTGCGGTGCTGTCGCCGAAAACTAGCAAAACGTTAAGCATACATAAAATTAAAATTAAAGCCGCAAATAAAAATCCCAATCCTACGGTTTTACAAGGCTTTTTTAAAAATTCGGCTCTGAAAAACACAAACGTTAAAATAACCGGAAGAAAACTTTTTGCCAAAATAGTGGTATACGGTTTTAAAAATTCGTTAAAAGGAACATCTCCCAACAAATTTTTAAAATTAAACTGCGAAGAAGATAAAATAAAAAGAAGCGGAACGGATATTAAAATATAAACAAAGCTTATAAGCGCAAATTTTAAAATTGCTTCTTTTTTAAAAAGCGAAAGCAAAAACGCCACCAAAAGAAAACAAAAAGCCAAAACGGTGCGCGGAGTGGCTATTAATCTGTATCGGTCTATAAAGCTGACATAGTCTTTAGTGGCAAAGCAAGCCGCGAGCAAACAAATTAAAAAAATAAAAATAAAAATAAGCGGCTTTTTTTTGCTGTTTTTAAGCACAAAAGAAACCGACAGATTGTTGTTGTTTAATTTTTTAAAAAACATACAATAAGGAAAAAAGCATAAAAACGAAGTACCGGCGGCAGCGGCTATTGCAAATACGGCCGATTTTACGGAATCTCCCTTAGGAAAATATATAAGTGTATTACCTATGGCCAAAACACAAATCAAGCACATGGCGTGCACCGAAAAATTACTTTTATTCGGTTTCATCTTTACCCTCCCTTTTTAAACAAAGCCTTTGCAATATACGATATGTGCATAAAGCGGTAAAATTTTTAATGTTTTTACCGCACGGCAAAATAAATCTTAAAATTAATAAATATATTTTTATTCCCAAATAATTTATTAAGTCAATGCTTTTTAAATTAATTCTTTTTAATTATATTTATATTATAGGTAATTTCTGCATTTTTATAAAATTCATTAAAGTTATTGCAAACTTTGCCATATACTTTTTTATCGGTTTTATATATATCGTCCTCACAAAAAAACATATCCAGATTTTCTTTTTTACTTAAATTAATAAGATTTTTGCAATAAACGTTTAAATACTGTTTATATCCGTTTAAAGAAAAGTCAAAAAATTTAGAAGTATCAATTTCTTGATTTATACTGAAATTGATATAAAGTTTTCCGTTTTTAAAATCATAATTTTTTAAAACGGTATTATTGGCAACATAAGCGGTTTCTACCGATTTATTTAAATATAAAGTAAGCAAACCGTTTTTAAAAAATCCGTTAAGCATTTCATAAGCCGCGGCGTAATATCTGTTTAAGCAAAGCTTAAGATTATTGTTTTTATAAACGGAAATTCCGCTTAAAGAATATGTGCCTTTTTGACTTTCCTCCAAAGAACCGGAAGAATTTGAAGAAGAACCGGAAGACGGTCCCGAAGAAGATCCTGAAGATGAGGCAGAACCCGAAGAATCGTTTTTGTTTTCTGTTTTGTTTTCGCCGTTGTTTTCTCCTTGATTTTGTTTTAAATTTTCTTCCGTTTCGCTTTCGCCCGAAACATCAAAAAACGGAATGGCAAACAAACCGCCTTTTTTGTTTTGGCTGTTTAAAAGCGTTATAAAATTATTTTTATAACCTATTGCTATATTGTTGGTTCTTGAATTTAATATATTCATAATTTCGTATCCCGAAATCTCTTGGGAAGAGGGCGGAACGCTTAAAAGCTTTGCGGCGTTTTCGGTTGAAACAACCTTAATTAAAAGCGTTATCTCTTCATTTTTAAAACAATATTTTAAGGCGTCGTTTACCTGTTCGCTTGTAAGTTCTTTGCTTAGCGCCAAAACCGAACAATGGCTGAAAAACAAATTTTTGGCTACGGAAGAAGAAAGATTGTTAATGGCTTCGGGAACATTTACGCCGGATTTTGAAATCAGCTGAGGTTCTTTGTATTTTTCTCCTTCCACCGTATTAACTATTTCCAATGTAACCGTTACTCCGTTTTTTTGTTTATCCACTCCTATTGCCGAAACGATAGCTTTATTTTCTATATCGCTGTAATCAACATCGCATGAGCAAAAAGAAAAAATCAGCGAAAAGCAAATAAAAATCAAAATTCCTTTTTTTAACTTTTTAAAAAATTTAAAATATTTCATTTATTTTAAAATCCTTATAAAATTTTTATGTTGTTATATTGTTATATTCTTTTGTTTTTATTTTTTTGTTTTTTAAAGTTGTTATTTGTTAACTTTGCGGCGGCGAATTAAAAGACAAAGTCTTTTAATTATGCCGAAAGCAAAGCTTTCGGCATATAGGCAAACTTAAAGTTTGCCTATACAATACAATCAGGGTGCAATACTTTTTTGAAGAAACGGCGCCGTTATCGGCATTGTTGCCCTTCGCTCACAATACGTCAGTATTTCAAATGACGAGACAAAATAATCGTACAAATTTTCCGCTATGGGAAGCATTGGACCCTGATTGTATTGTCTATTCGCCGCCATTGTTTTATTTTTAGTTTTTATTTTTATTGTCTGTTTCAATTAATCTTTTTCAGGTTTGTCCAATCGGTCGTTTAATTCTTCATTTAACTTTTTATTGTTTTTTGATAATTTAATTCTTATTTTGTTTTTTGTTAAATTAAACGGTCGGGTAATCATTTTAAAAAACGGTGCGCGTACAAAAACATCTTTAAAGGAATGAATTTCCAGCGATTTTAAATCGTAGGTAAAATCGGCGGAATAGCTGTTTAAATTTAATATAAACGCCGTTATTAAGGTCATACCCAGGAAAAAGCCGTAAAGACCCAAAGCGGAGCTTAAAAGGGTAAGGCCCAATTTGCTGTAAAAAATAAAGCCTTTTAGTCTGGGAATCATAAGTCCGCAAATTCCCGAAAGCGCAACGCCTATTAATATGGGAGCCGAAACCAGCCTTGCGTCTACCGCCGCCTGCCCAACCACCAAACCGCCTACAATACTTAATGCGTGGCCCAGGCTTTGAGGCATTCTTATTCCCGATTCTTTTAAAATTTCAAAAACAAAAATCAACACCAGCGCTTCGGAAAACGTAGGAAAAGGTATGCCTGCCCTGGCAGCCGAAGCCGAAATTACAAACGCCGTGGGCAATAATGCCGGATAATAATTTAAAAGTGAAATAAACAGCGCCGGAACGGTTATGGCAAGAAAAAAACAAATATACCTTAAAACTCTTGTAAAGCTTCCCAAAAAATAATTTAAATAGTAATCGTCATCCGACTGAAAATTTTCGCAAAATAAATACGGAAGAGTAAGCGCCACGGGAGTACCGTCTACAATAATAGCTATTCTTCCTTCTAAAAGTCTTGCGGCTACAATATCCGGCCGTTCGGTAGTTCCCACCGTTTTAAACATAGAATAAGGATTATCGGAAATAAGTTCCGTTATATAGTTGGAATCTAAAATTCCGTCTATATCTATACCTTTTAAACGTTTTTTAACATTTTTTAATATTTTTTTGTTTACCAAAGAATTTAAATAGCAAATAAAAATTTTTGTGTCGGTTCTGCGGCCTATATGCATAAGCTCAAAATATAAATCCGCCGTTACAAGCTTTCGTTTTAATAAAGCCGTATTGGTTAAAGCGGATTCGGTAAAACCTTCTCTGGGTCCCGATAAAACCCTTTCGTCTTTCGGCTCTTCAACGCTTCGCATTTTAAAGCCTTTTGTATTTATAATCAAAGCATTTTCGTCTTCGGTTATAAGTACGGTATCGCCGTATAAAATACCCCTTAAAAGTTCGGTTATTTTATTTTCTTTTACGGTTTCGCCGCAAAAAATAACGTTTTTATATAAAAATTCCGTTACAGGGCTTTTTATTTTTTTAAAGCTTAAAAGAGGCTTTAAAATTCCTTCGTTAATATCCGCGGAGCTGGTCATACCGTCCATAAATAATATTGCGGCGTTTTTTCCGCCGCAGGTAACCGTACGGCATCTAAAAACCGCATCATTTTTAAAAACCTCTTTAAAGAACTCCAAATTTTTAAAAAAATCGGAGCTTAAAATTAAATTTTCGTAGCAGTTAACATCATATCCCATTTGGTTTTTCAGCTTCTTTTATTTATTCTTTTTATTTTTGGTTTTATATTTTTATATTTTTTGTTATTTGTTTTTGAATTTTAAGGTTATGGTTTACGGCGAAAGCCCAAGCCCTTTGGGCTTTACAAAAGTTTTAAAAGTTTTAAACCTTTTGTCCCAAAACCAAAGGTTTTGGGAGGCTTTTGCCTTTTGCTTTTAAACAACGCAAAAGCAATATTCTTATTTTTATTTTTAAATAAAATAATTGTTGTACCATAGGCAAACGAGAATAATCCGAATCTGTTTTTTGAGCACGGATTTCTCGCATTGCCGTGTTAAAATACTCGTTAATCCGTTAAGGATTAACTGCGTTTTGTGCCTTGCCCTGCAAAAAATCCGCCGCTCAAAAAATCTTCAACTCAAAACGAGCGTATTTTTGTGTGGATTTTTATGCGGAGGATGCAATAAGGCTTTCGCCTTATAAAGACGACAAGTGAAAATATG
>CADBQU010000033.1 GCA_902796905.1 Oscillospiraceae bacterium
CGTCTTTATAAGGCGAAAGCCTTATTGCATCCTCCGCATAAAAATCCACACAAAAATACGCTCGTTTTGGGTCGAAGATTTTTTGAGTGGCGGATTTTTTGCAGTGCAAGGCACAAAACGCAGTTAATCCTAACGGATTAACGAGTATTTTAACACGGCAATGCGAGAAATCCGCGCTCAAAAAACAGATTCGGATTATTCTCGCTTGCCTAAACAAGTATAGATTTTAAGCTTAAAAATATTAAGGCAAAAGCCCAAAGCCCAAAGGGCTTTGCAAAAGCAATAAATTGCTTTTGTCCCAAAAACAAATATTTGTTTTTGGGAGGGCTTTCGCCTAAAAAATTGCTAATTTTGTTCTTCTTCGTTTATAAATTCAACTATATCATCTAATTTACAATTCAGAATTTTACAAAGTACGTCTAAAGTGTGCGTACTTACATTTTCATTTTTTCTTAATCTATCCAGTTGTCCGGTGCTTATTTTATACTTTTTTATAAGTTCGTATTGTGTTATTTTATTTTTTTTCATAGTTTGCCACAACTTATTATATATAATCAAATCAATCACCAATTTTTATTGTATATAAGAAATTTTTGTTGACAATTGCCCATAATCGGGCTATAATATTTTTATGGCGGAGTTTAGAAAAAAGGAGAAATATAAATGGCAAAATTTAATTATTCATGCGACAATAAAACAGCAGTGCAATCTGTTAAAAGAGCGTTGACAGGGAAATTGGCAATTTTAAAAGATACAGGGAATACACTTGTTGTAGGAAGTCCTATGATGACGGCAAATATCACATTTAAAAACGGCACCGTGGAAACTAATGCAAGTTTGTTCGGAAAAGTTATTTTAGGAACAGTTGATACATGTATTGAACTGATTGAGGGATTTTCAAAAATATGATATTATTAGCAATAGAAAAAAATAATAAAGTTTATGTATATGACAAAAATGCAAATATCATTATGATTTTGTAGATTATAATAATATTAATGGATGTATATTATAACTACATTTAAAACATTTTTTATTTTAATTCAATATTCCGTCATACATTCATACTTTTAAAGCAACCGGAATTTTACTTTTTGTGTAAGATTTCGGTTGCTTTAATGCATATTTTAATGACTTTATTTTTTACAATGTTTTTTTATTTTTAAATTTATAAATAATTAACATTACACTTAAAAATAAGAATGTTAAAACATCGCATACGGGTTGGGCGTATATTATAAATATATATTTTTTAAATATATACAAAACGGCAACAGAGGCGGGTATAAGCAAAATGCCTTGGCGAACTATAGAAAGCGCACCGGCGGCAACAGGTTTTTTTACGGCTTGAAAAAATACGGTAAACGTTTGTATAACGGCAACCAATACAAACGGTATACTGTGTGCCACAAGGCTTTTTGAAGAATAGTTTATAACGGATTTATTGCCGGAAAACACAGCCGATATATTATTTGGAAAACAAATAAAAATAATAGTAAAAAACGCGCATAGCGAAGAAGTGGCTATTACAGAAAAAGCAAGAGATTTTTTAAGTTTTTTATAATCTTTACTGCCGTAATTATATGCGGCATACGGCAAAAATGCCTGAGTATATCCCAATACGGCACCAAACACCAGCATATAAATTTTATTTCCTATTGAAAATCCGGCTACCGCTTCTTTTGAAATATTTGCGGCGGCAGAGTTTAAAAAGCTTAAAGATACACTTGTGCAGATTTGCATAACAAGAGTGGGTAATCCGATAGAAAGTATACCTTTTATAATGTTTTTTAAATTGTTAATATTAAATTTTAAATTAAAAAGTTTTTGGCGAATAAAAACTGCTATTGAAAATATTGTGCCAAACATTTGAGATATTACAAAGCTTAACGCAAAGCCTATAATACTTGTTTTAAAACCGAAAACCAAAAGCAAAATCAACAATATATCAAATACAGCCGAAATTGCCATTAAAAACAAAGAATGGTAGGGTTTGCCTAACATTCGGAATAAATTGGCGAATATCATATTAAAAATGGGAAAAACCGCGCCTATAATTAAAATGGTGATATATTTTTCGGTATAGCCGTAGGTGCCCGATTTTGCTCCCAAAAAAATTAAAATACCCTTTAAAAAGCAAAAACACAATATTAAAACCAAAATATAAAAAAGCAGTCCGTAAAAAAACGACGCGCCTATTTCTTTTTTTATATCTTTGCTGTTTTCGCCTAATTTTCGGCCTAATAAAGACGAAGTTCCTACGCCGACCATTTGACCCACCGCATTTAAAAAGGTAATAAAAGGAAAGCATATACCTATGCTTGCAAGTAAATCAACATTATTTAAAGTTCCCGCAAAAGCGGTAGCCGTAATTTGCTCCAACCCCGAAAAAATCATAGCCGTAACCGAAGGCCAGGCTAATTTTAAAAGGGAAGAATATATTTTGTTGTTTTTAAAATATTCCGTATTTTTAATAGTAAAACACTTCCGTTAATAAAATTAAGTTTTTATAATTAAAAACCTTTAAAAAATAAGTAAAAAAATTAAAAATTTATATTGACTTTTAACAATGCTTTTGGTAGAGTATTAACGTTAATAAAAACTATTGTTTTTATTAAATGCCATTTAAAAAATTATTTAAAAACAGTAACATGTAAAGCAATTTTTCAGTACAAACTGCGGGACTTTACCAATTACCAAACAATTAAAAAATAAAATTCAAAAGTGTTGTGATTTTATGAAAAAGTTAAAAGATAAATTGTTTGAAAAACGAAAACCTCCTATAAGTCAGTATGAAATTTACAGGCAGGAAGAAAATTTTATAGATTATTATGTTGACTCCGACAAAGGGCCGATTAAATTAATGCTTAAACTTTACAGCGGGCATTATAAAGATTTGGCTTTAGCCGGGGTATTTTTGTTGATAAAATCTTCTCCGGGTTGGCTGGTTCCCATATTTTCCAGTGCTATTATTGCGGTAATTTCCGATACGCCGTTAGCGCCTAACGGAATAATGCAAATTATTCTTTATTTTTTAAGTGCTTTGTTTTTAATAATTCTTAATATACCTACCCATTTAACATATATACACTTTTTCAGTAAGTCAAAGCGAAGCGTTGAAGCCGGACTGAGGGGCGCTATGGTAAGAAAACTGCAACAGCTTTCCATAAGCTTTCAGTCTGCCATGCAATCGGGTAAAATACAATCCAAAATTATGAGAGACGTTGAAAATATAGAAGGTCTTTCTACCCAAATTTTTGAGCTTTTTTTAAGCACGGGAATTAATTTGATAATATCTTTAGGGGTAATTTTAATAAGCAATTGGATTGTTTTTTTGTTTTTTATTGCGGTTTCTCCCATAGCTTTAATTATCAGCAGACTTTTTAAAAATAAGCTGCATAATAATTTTAGAGAGTTAAGACAAACCGTTGAAAAAACATCTTCAAACGTTATGGATATGATAGAACTTATACCTGTAACGCGCGCGCACGCGGTAGAAAAAACCGAAACCGCCAAAATAACCAACCAGCTTGAACAGGTAGCGCAAAAAGGTTATAAGGTTGATATTGTTTCAAACCTGTTTGCCGCTTCAAACTGGGTTGTTTTTACAATATGCCAAATGATATGCCTTTCGTTTACTGCCATAATGGCGTATAAAGGATTTATTACCGTGGCTCAGGTTGTTTTATACCAAACATATTTTTCCCAAATAATAGGCGCTTTAAACACAATTTTTGCAGTTTTGCCGGCAATTTCAAGAGGTGTGGATTCCGTAAATTCCATAGGCGAAATTTTATCTTCTACGGATATAGAATCCAATAAAGGCAAAACAAAGCTTTACGATTTAAAAGGAGAATATGAATTTAAAAACGTAGGCTTTAAATATAATGAAAACTCAAAATACGTGTTAAAAGATTTTTCGCTAAAGGTTAACCAAGGCGAAACCGTAGCGTTTGTAGGCGAATCGGGTGCCGGAAAATCCACCGTTTTAAATATGATTATAGGGTTTATAAAAGCAACCGAAGGCGAAGTGCTTATAGACGGATTAAATGTAAACAATATAGATTTAAGAAGTTACAGAAGCAATATAGCGGTAGTTCCGCAAAATACAATTCTTTTCAGCGGAACCATAAGAGATAATATAACTTACGGCATGCCGAATGTATCGGAAGAATTGTTAAATAAGGTTATTAAAGAGGCAAATCTTGAAAGTTTTCTTAAAACTTTACCGGAGGGCATAGATACATATATCGGCGAACATGGCGGAAGGCTTTCCGGCGGGCAAAGGCAAAGAATTTCAATTGCCAGAGCCATTATAAGAAACCCTAAAGTAATAATATTTGATGAAGCCACAAGCGCATTGGACAGCGTTTCCGAAAAAGAAATTCAAGACGCTATAGAAAATTTAACTTCTAACAGAACTACGTTTATAGTTGCACACAGATTATCTACCATAAGAAATGCCGATAAAATAGCGTTTATTAAAAACGGCAGATGCTCGGAATACGGAACATATAAAGAACTTATGGATTTAAAAGGAGATTTTTATAATCTTAAAAAATTGCAGTCTTAAATTATAAAATAAAACTATGACCATAGAAATATTTAATTGTTTTGGTATTGGATTTTAAATAGTAGGTTATTATTGTTAGATTATTAAAAAAATTGAAAATAAAAAAAGGGGAAATTTAATGTGGATATTAAAGGCTTAAAAATAAACTTTATGGGAGACAGCATAACGGAGGGTATTGGCTCCAGCGACCCCGCAAAAAAGGGATATGTTTCGGTTATAGCCGAAAAATACGGTGCCGTTTGCAATAATTACGGATACGGCGGTACGCGCATAGCAAAACAAACAGTACCTTCGGCAGAAAAATGCTGGGACAATTTCTTTTGCGGAAGAATAGACGAAATGGATAAAGACGCAGACGCAGTTGTTATATTCGGCGGAACAAACGATTTTGGACACGGAGACGCGGAATTGGGCTGTATGAGCGACAGAACATACGATACGTTTTACGGGGCATTGCACTACTTGTACAGTAATATTATTGAAAAATTTCCTACGGCTAAAATTGTTGTGGTTACTCCGATGCATAGAATTAATGAGGATAATTTACGCGGAGACGGATTTAAAGCACACGATTATTTTGATTTAAAAACGTATGTTAATATAATAAGAGAAGTAGCGGAGTATTACTCTTTACCTGTTTTAGATTTATTTAAAGAAAGCGGATTGCAGCCCAAAGTGCCGATTATACAAAAAATGTATATACCGGACGGCTTGCATCCAAGCGATTTAGGACACAGCCTGCTTGCAGAAAAAATTGCAAATTTTTTAATTAAACTATAAATACAGGGTTGTTTTTTACCTAAAACGGTATATTATTGTTAATATTGTATTTGTATTATTTTTATATTAAATTAATATATCGTGAAAATTTTATATTGAGTTTTTAAACGAGCGTATTTTGTTATACGTTCGTTTTTTTGCTCCGTAACCGTTTTGTAATTTTTTTGTAATTTTTTTAAAGAAATATTCAAAAATGACTTGAAATTTTTATTAAATTTGTGTAAAATAAATATGTAATATGCAAAGGTTTGTATATTTTTACAAAAAGGAGCAAATTAAAAATGTCAAACAGATTGTTTCAGGGAATTATTCATCAAATGAAAGAGGCTATAGACAGAACTATAGGCGTTTTAGATGAAAACAATACAATCATTGCTTGCAGTGAATTGCCTTTGATAGGTCAAACACAGGATTTAGACTCTATTACAGCCGCTACCGAAAACGACACTTTTGTAAGCGGTCATTTTACATATAAATCCTTTGGCGGTTCCGGTGCGCCTAACTATACGGTTTTTGTAGACGGTGTGGATCCGCAGGCTTCTAAATATGCATCTTTATTATCAATATCTTTTCAAAATATTAAATTTTATTATGATGAAAAGTACGACAGAGTTAATTTTATTAAAAATATAATATTAGATAATATTTTACCGGGAGATATTTATTTAAAAGCAAGGGAATTGCATTTTAGTACCGAAGAAACAAGAATTGTGCTTATTGTAAGGCTTTTATCTAAAAACGATATTTCCGCTTTTGACGTTATAACAAATTTGTTCCCGGACAAAACCAAAGATTTTGTTGTTAATATAAACGAAACCGATATTGCCATTGTTAAAGAAATTAAAAGCGACGTGGAAAGCAAGCACATAGAAAAGCTTGCCAAAAGCATTGTTGATACGTTATCGGGCGAGTTTTACGCTCACTCCGTATGCGGCATAGGTTCGGCGGTTAATAATTTAAAAGATTTGGCGCTTTCGTATAAAGAGGCTCAGGTAGCTTTGGAAGTAGGTAAGGTTTTTGATACCGAAAAAACAATAATGAATTACGAAAGCCTGGGCATTGCGCGTTTAATTTATCAATTGCCCACAACGCTTTGCGATACGTTTTTAAAAGAAGTATTTAAAAAAGGCAGCATTGAAAGTTTAGACCAAGAAACATTATTTACCATTCAAAGATTTTTTGAAAATAACCTTAATGTTTCCGAAACCTCGCGCAAGCTTTTTGTTCACAGAAATACGCTTGTTTACAGGCTTGAAAAAATTAAAAAAATTACAGGTTTGGATTTAAGAGAGTTTGACCATGCTATAGTATTTAAAATAGCTTTAATGGTAAAACAATATTTAAAGAGCAATCCTATTAAATATTAATAAAACAGTAACTTTTATTATTTTGAAGGAAGTTGATTAAAATAGAAAAGCCAGGAACAATACAAAACGAAAGGCCTTTAATAGAATTCAGGGGCGTTTCTAAAACATATCCAAGCGGCAATACTCACGCTTTGGAAGACGTTAACATAAGAATTTTTCCGGGAGAATTTGTTTTCGTTGTAGGTGCTTCCGGCGCAGGAAAAAGTACTTTTTTAAAGCTTATAATGCGTGAAGAAAAAGCAAACAGCGGAGAAATTTATGCAAACGGATACAAGCTTACAACTTTACCCCGAAAAAAAGTTCCTCTTTACAGAAGAACTATGGGCATAGTTTTCCAGGATTTCCGTTTAATTCCCAATATGGATGTTTTTGATAACGTAGCTTTTGCTATGCATGTTGTAGGTGCGGATAAATCTGCAATAAGAAGGGAAGTTCCCAAAGTTTTAAACTTAGTGGGACTTCAGCACAGAGCCCGTGCGCTGCCTCATCAGTTATCCGGCGGCGAACAGCAGAGAGTAGGCTTGGCAAGAGCTTTGGTAAACCGTCCTAAAATAATAGTGGCGGACGAGCCTACCGGAAACGTTGACCCGAATATGAGTTACGAAATTGTAGAATTACTTGACAGAATTAACCGTGCGGGAACAACCATTTTAATGGTTACACACGAACATAACCTTGTTAGAGATTTCCACCACAGAGTAATTATGCTTGAAAACGGCAGAATAGTTGCCGATAATGCGGAGGGAATTTAACATGAGAAAAAGTTTTGGATATTTAACCAAAGAAGGTTTTAAAAATATTTGGGCCAACAGACTTATGAGTTTGGCTTCTATAGGCGTATTAGTAGCCTGTATGGCAATAATAGGAATAGCCATGATTTTAACCAGTAACCTGAATGTTGCTATGAGTACTATTGAAAAAGAAAACGTAGTAATGGCGTATATGAATGATAAAAACAGCGTTTTGTATCCTATAGACGGTTCTGCCCCTCCCACCGATAAAAACGTTCCCGACAGCGCGTATAAAGTACATAACGAAGAAGAAGCCAAAAAAGTATGCGAAAGCATAGGCAAATTGGGAGATGTTGAAAAGGTAGAATATGTTTCGGCAGAACAGGCTTTAGAAAATTATAAAAAGAATTATGTTAACGGCGATTCGCAGTATTTAGTATACTTTGAAGGCGAAGACAACCCTATGCCCATGGGTGCTAAGATAACATTAAAATCTTTAGATAATTTTTCGGCTGTTGTAAAACAAATAGAGGCTGTAGACGGCGTTAACCTTGTTGTATCTTCTAAAGTTATAGCCAGTACGTTGATTAAAATAAGAAACGCGGTAGAAACCGCCGGACTTTCTATTATAATTGTTTTAATGATAATTTCGTTGGTTATTGTTTCCAATACAATACGCGTAACAATGTATAACAGAAAGCTTGAAATAAGCATTATGAAAGCGGTTGGCGCAACCGACTGGTTTATAAGATGGCCGTTTTTAATAGAAGGTGTTATTTTAGGGATTATTTCGGCTGTAATTTCTTTAGGATTTACTTACGGAATTTACTATTTTGCAGCAGGCAAAATAAAAGATGCCATAGGTACAGGCTCTTTAATAGCATTTAGAAAATTAGCGTTACCTATATTTGGGGTATTTGTGGCAATAGGCGTTTTGGCAGGTATTATAGGAAGTATTATTATTTTAAGTAAATATCTTAAAAAGGAAGGAAGCGAGTTCCGTGCTATTTAAAAGAAAATTTGCTGCTGTTTCGACAGTGTTGGCAATTTTTATTTTAATTTCATCAATAGGCGGAGTTTCGGCACAAACAGTAGGCGGATTAAAAGGCGAAATATCAAAGTTAGAGCAGCAATCTAAAGAAATTAACGAAAAAACAGACGCTCTGTCTAAAAATATTAATGACGCCGATCAGCTTAAAAAATCGTATCAGGAAGAAATAAGCAATGTAGAGGAACAAATTTCTACTTGCGAAAAATATATTTCTGCATATAATAACGAAATAACTTCGTTACAGAACGATATTTCAGCAAAAGAAAAGAAAATGTCGGATCAAAAAACACTTTTAAAACAAAGGGTTCGTTCTATATTTATGTACGGTAAAAACAGTTTAACCATTATTGCCGGCAACAACGATTTCACCGATTATTTATCTAAAGAGGTGGTAACTAAAAGCGTATCGTCTTTTGATAAGTCTTTAATTGATGAAATTAATAAAAACGTAAAAGAAATAGAAGTAAAAAAGAAAGAAATTGAAAATAAAAAATCCGAAATTTCTTCGGCGCAGTCGGTTTTAGAAGCAAAGCAAAAAGAACTTTACGATAAAGAAAATTCCGTAAACAGCAAATTAAGCGCTTTGGCTGCAAAAAACAGCAAGCTTAATGCCGAGCTTTTAAAAATTCAGCAGCAAAAAGCCAGTTATGAGGATGAAATAACAAGGATTTTGCAAGAAGAAGCAAAAAGAGAAAACGAAAAAAATAATAACGGAAACAGCGGAAACAACGGAAATAACGGAAATAACGGAGAAAATTCCGGTAATGATAATAATTCAAGTACGGGATTAATTTGGCCGGTGCCCACTCATCATTGGGTTTCTTCGGGCTACGGTTGGAGGCCTAATCCGTTTACCAACACCGGCAGAGAATTCCACACGGGTATTGACATAGCCGGAAGCGGAGTTGCCGGAAAACCTGCTATAGCTGCTTTGGGCGGCACCGTTAAAATAGCGGGCTTTAACAATTACGGTTGGGGCAATTATGTTGTAATAAGCCACGGTTACAGAGACGGTCATTATTTTACCACTCACTATGCACATTTAAAAAGCATAGCGGTATCGGTAGGTCAAACCGTAAAACAAGGTCAAACTGTAGGATATATCGGTAAAACAGGACAAGCTACGGGTAACCATTTGCATTTTGAAATCCGTTTGGACGGACATCATACCAATCCCAGAAATTATGTTTAATTTAAATTTAAAATCAATTTAAAATTAAACGGCTAAAAAGTTATATTAAGTAAAAATTTTTAATTAACTATATCAAGAGGTTAAGATGAAAAAAATACTAACTATTCTTTTGACTTTTGCGGTGGTACTAACCACTTTATCGTATCCGGTTTTTGCCGCTTCAAAAAGTCAAAATAAAAGCAAAATAAATTCTTTGGAAGAATCTATAAACGCTAATGAGAAAAAAATAGCGTCTATAAAAAGCGATAAAAACAAACAGGAAGATGTTAAAAGGCTTTTAGAGCAGCAAATAAGCGATTTGCAGCAGCAAATAAGCGTTTGCAACAACGAAATAAGCGATTTGAAATCTAAAATAAACGAAAAAGAATCGCAGATAAAAAAGAATGAAGCTGTTATAGAAAGCACAAAATCCACTTTAAAACAAAGAATAAGAGCCATATATATGAGTGGCAGTGCCAGCAGCGAAATATTAATAATGCTCAGTTCCGATAATTTCGGCGATTATTTAACAAGCCGCGGTTTGGCAAGAAGCATATCTTCAAAAGATAAATCTATTGTAGATGAAATAAACAAGGCTATTGATGTTATAGAAAAAGCCAAAAAGGAAATAGAAGCACAAATGGCGGAGCAAAACCAAATAAAAGCCACTTTGGATTCTAAAAACGCAGCATTAAAACAAAAGCAGGCTCAGGTTAACGGCGTTATAAGCTCTTTAAGCTCCAACGAAGCTTATTTAAAGAAACAGAATGCTCTAAAACAAGCCGAAATTAACCGTTTGACGCGTGAAATACAATCCGGAATGCAATCGGGAAATAACCAAAATGTTAAATATACCGGCGGTGCATTTGCATGGCCCGTACCGGGATATTACGGCATTACTTCCGGCTATGGATACAGATGGGGACGTTTACACGCAGGTATGGATATTTCTTCAAGCGGTATTTACGGCGCAAGAATAGTGGCGGCTATGGACGGTGTAGTTATGGTATCGGGTTGGAGTACCGGCGGCTACGGTTATTATGTAACCATAAACCACGGATATAAAGACGGTAAATATTATACTACATTATACGGACATATGAGCAGAACGGGATGTTCTTCGGGTCAATCGGTTAAAAAGGGACAAACCATAGGTTATGTAGGTTCTACCGGCTGGTCTACCGGCGCGCACTGCCATTTTGAAGTTAGAATAAACGGTTCTACGGTAAATCCGGCACAGTTTTTTTAAAAATTAATAATGGTTAAAGCTAATTAGAAGCAAAAAAACGTAAACCAAA
This sequence comes from Oscillospiraceae bacterium, assembly GCA_902796905.1. GTDB lineage: Bacteria > Bacillota > Clostridia > Oscillospirales > Acutalibacteraceae > UMGS1279. The sequence continues at coordinate 10,972 of CADBQU010000033.1, forward strand.
ACCAAAACCGTAAAAAATATTAAGGTTTATTATAAAATTAACAGGCGGCAGAAAAAACATCAGCCGCCTATTTTCATCTTTTAAAATCGGAGACATTATGAAAAACAAAAAATTATTAATAGGTACATTTTCTTTTTTTTCGGTAATATTATTTTTAACCGGAATGTTTTTGGGGTATATTGTGCCTAAAAACAGCGTTGAAAATAATTTGGCTCAGCTGAATGAAATTGTATATAACAATTTTAACGGAGAAATTGATTCGGAAAAAATTAATAATGCTGTTTTAAGCGCTTATGTAAAAGCGTTAGACGACCCATACGCTCAGTTTATTTCCAAAGAAGAAATAGACGAATATAATTCTTCGTATAAAGGACAAAGTACCGGCATAGGTTTTAATTATGTAATGACCGATAAGGGGAATATGTTTATTTGCGAAGTTCATAAAAACAGTCCTGCCGATAAATGTGATATTAAAAAAGGGGATATTATAACAAAAATTGATGACTTTAAAGTATCTTCAAAGAAAAGTTCCGAGATAACAAAATATTTTTCCAATGCTTCCGAAGGCGATAAATTTAAGTTTACAATTATAAGAAACAAAAAAACGGTTATTAAAACCGTAACTTTTTCGGAGTTTATTAAACAAACGGTTTTTTACGAAAAAATAGGGGAAATGGGTTATATAAAATTTACTCATTTTGAAACAAGTACGGTTAATCAGTTTAACGACGCATTAAAAGAGCTTATGCAAAAAAATGTTAAGGGATTAATTTTTGACGTTAGAGATAACGGCGGCGGACTGGTTTCGAGCGTTAGTAAAATATTGGATAAATTATTGCCGGAATGCGATATAATTTCGGTTAAATATAAAAACGGCAAAGAAAAGGTTTTGGCAAAATCCGATAAAGAATGTATTGATTTGCCGATGTGTGTGTTAATTAACGGCAATACCGCTTCGGCCAGTGAGCTTTTTGCGGCGGCTTTAAAAGAAAAAAGGTCGGCAAAGCTTTTCGGAGAAAAAACTTTTGGTAAAGGTGTAATGCAAACCACATTTAATTTAACCGACGGTTCCTGTGTAAAAATTACCGTTGGTAAATTTTACAGTCCCAATAAAGTAAATTGGGATAAAAAGGGAATAGAGCCGGACGAAAAGATTACGGAAAAAGCGGAAAATCTAACGGAAGAATATTATTTACACTATGAAAACAGTGATGTTTTTGCGGCGGCAAATAAATATTTAAAAACAAAAATAAAATAAAACCGAGCTGATATAAATGAAGAAAAGAGTAGGATTTTATATTTTTTTAATATTAACAGTTTTTGTTATGATTGCAATTTTTGGTTTTTCTTCCCAGAACGCTCAGGATTCTTCAAATACTTCCGGGTCTGTTATAGGTAACATTTTGCAATCTGTGGATGAAAATTTTAAAAGCGCTTCTAAAGAAATTCAAGCCGAAATAATAGGTTCATACCAAAATATAATCAGAAAAATTGCGCATTTTACAATATTTACGGCTTTGGGATTTTGTTGTTTGGGAACATTTTATTTTACCGAATTAAAAAGGCATATTAAGGTTTTAGGCGCAGCTGTTGTTGGCTTGATTTATGCTTTTTTTGATGAAGTGCATCAAATTTTTGTGCCCGGCAGAGGACCTGCGTTAAAAGATGTGATTATTGATTTTTCGGGCGTATTGTTTGGAATTATAATTTTAAGCGGAATTATATTTATAATTAAAATGCTGTTTAACAAACAGCAAGCATAAATTTTTCGGTTGGTTAATTTTTAACGGCAAATAACGGCAAAAAAATAAAAGCAGAGATTAATTTCTCTGCTTTATTTTTTAGGAACTATAAAATTTATATATTTATTTAACATTTTAACATCTATTATTTTGTCCGATTTATAATTTTCACCGTCTAAAGACCAATCAAGAGGTTTTGAACATTCAATTTTAATGTTATCGGTTTGAGTGAAAAAAATGAAATCGTTGTTATAATCAAAAGTATTTAAAGAATAAATAATTTTATTTAAATCTACTAAATTGTTAGGCTTTTTAATAAGTATAACCTCAAAAAAACCGTCGTTAAACATAACGGTTTTGGGGTTAAATTTAACCAAACCGCCTACAGAAGTAGAGTTTGTTACGGCCCCGAAAATATATTTGTCTTCAAAAACCGTATCGTTTATGCTTAACTTTATATCGTATTCTTTAATGTTGCCTAATTCTTTTATACTTTCAAAAATATAAGCGGAATGACCCCAAAAGTTTTTTAAATTTTGAGGGGTATTATAAGAAGTTTTTGTAAAGGCGCCGAATGACGCTACATACATAACGTTTTTGCTGCCGAATTTAATTGTATCTAAAAAAGTACTGTTGCCGTTTATTATAACTTTGGCGGCGTCTGTTAAATTTTTAGGTAAGCCTAAGCTGGTGGCAAAATCGTTGGTGGTACCGCTTGGTATATAGCCTAATTTTGGTTTATTTTTTAAAAATTCAAAACCGTTTATAACTTCGCTTAATGTTCCGTCGCCACCGGCGCAAACAATCAAATCACAGTCTTCGCCGTATTTGCGCGTAATTTTTTCGGCGTCGCTTTTAAATTTTGTATAATGAATGTTAAGATTAAAATTTGCATTTTTGAATAAATCGGTAATAATATCAATTTTTTGCAAAATTTGTTTTTTACCGGCTACCGGATTAATTATAAAAAGAGTGTTCATTATCGCACCTGCCTTTATAATAATAAATCTTTATTTTAATAGTATTAAACAAATTATATAAGTTTATTAAAAAATTAAAAATTATTATGCTAAAAACCAACATATAAAAAACTTTATGTGTTATAATTAATTATAACATAAACTCTTTAAATTTAAAAGTAGTAATAATATTAATAATGTTTTAGAATAATATATATGTTTTTAATTGTTATAATATTTACATACAAAGCATTGCTTTAAAAAGTTTTGGGTTTATGATAAAATATTTTTACAGTGATATAAAAAATAATATTTTAGAGGTGTTTATTATGTATAAAAACATTGAAAAAGGAAAGAAAATTACACTAAAAAACGAAATTAATTATCAGGACGGTCAGGTTGTAAGCAAAACCTTAGTGCAAAACGAAAAAATCAGCATAACAATATTTTCTTTTGACAAAGGAGAAGAAATTTCTACCCATGCTGCCGGGGGAGATGCTTTGGTAACGGTTTTGGATGGCACCGGTAAATTTACCGTAGGCGGAAAAGAATTTATTTTAAGTGAGGGCGAAAGTATTATTATGCCAAAAGATATTCCACACGCAGTGTTTGGTGAAGAAAAATTTAAAATGCTGTTAACGGTATCTTTTTAAGACATTTTTTTGTAAAAAAATTAATACCTAAAATAAAAAACTCCTACATTATTTTGTAGGAGCTTTTTATTGTGTTGGTATGTATTATATATTATGTATAATATGAAAATCTATTTTATTTAGTTTGTTTAACCTGCATTTACCATAGCTTCGATTTCGGTTTTTGTTTCTTTAACCCAATCTTCTACCGATTTAAACCAATTAATCATTTCGTCGTATTTTTCATCCGACAGGTCTTCGTCGCTTTCTAATATTTGGGTGTATTGGTTTAATAAATTTGACATTTCTTGATAAGTGCTTATAACTTCGCTGTCTATTTTATCGGAGTTGTTGTTAATAAGTGTTGCAACTTCGTTAAAAGAGGTAGCCACGGCAGCGTGTTTTTCAATGGCTTCTTCCTTTTTTTCGTTTACCAAACAACCGGTTAAACTAAAAATAAAAGTGAAAACCAGCACGAAAGCCAAAATATTTTTAACTGTTTTTTTCATAATTAAAATTTCTCCCTATAATAATATATTTTTATTGACAGAACAAAATATTCCGTATAAAATTAATATAACATGAACACCAATGTTCAAGTCAGGATTTATTTTATAAAAAATATCAGAAAGAGAAATTTTATGGTAAACAACGATAAAGAGCTTTTTCGTATTGGAGAAATTACAAAAACTTTGGGTATTACGCGCAGAATTTTAATTAATTACGAAGAACACGGACTTTTAACTCCTGCTGTAAAAAACGAAAACAGCGGGTTTAGATATTACAGTGCCGATAATATGGTGCATATAAAGCTTATACGTACTTTGCAAAACTTAGGACTTTCTTTAGCAGAAATAAAAAAATATTTTAATAATACTTCGGTTTTGGGAGAACAAATTAACCGTTTGGTATTATTGCGCAATCAGCTTGATCAATATATAGCTCAGCTTAGATTAAGAGAATATTCGGCAAAAAAACATGAAATTATAAATGTTACTTTACCGGCTTTTACGGCGTTTTGCAAAGATTTTAATAATGCAAATTTAAGCACAAAAACCGTACAGCTTAGAAAAACATATACGGAAGCCGTAAAAAAATATCAATTGGATATTAACAATAAAATGTGTATTCAGGTTTCGGTAAATACGGATTTAAACGGACAATATATTATTCCGGTAGTACCGGAAAGTAAAGGCAAGTACATAAAAACTTTTTCGCAAGTATCGGCTATTTGTATTTATTATAGGGGAGCGTATGAAAATTTTCCGGAGGTTCAGTTAAAACTTTTGCGGTATGCAAAAGAAAACGGTATGACTCCTCACGGATATTTTCGTAATATTTATATGGAAGGACCGCCTACACACGGTGCCAATAAGAACGCTTATGTAACGCAAATAGCGTTGCCCATAAAGTTTTTAGAAATTTAATACAACTTAATATAATTTAAATATAGCTATTTTTGATACGGCAGGTGTTATTTTAATACCTGCTTTTTATTTTTTTAAAAAAGATTTTTTTAAACATTATTGGCATAATAAAAAAATGTTGTTATAATAAACTAACGAACATTAGTTAGGAGAGAGCATGAAAAAGGAAGATACAAAAAATATAATTTTAAAAAAAGCATTGGAACTTTTTTCGGAAAAGGGATACAATGCGGTAAGTGTTGATGAAATAGCAAAGGCGGTGGGCATAAAAGCACCGTCGCTTTATAATCATTTTTCAGGCAAACAGGCAATATTTAACGCTATAGTTAACGCTACTTCAAAGCAATACGAAACCGATACAGACAAAATAAATATACATGTTCAAAACGTAAAACAGGATATTTCGGTATTTACGGAAATTTCCGAAGAATCGCTTATAAATAAAGTTAAAGAATTGTTCGATTACTCTTTGCATAACGAAACAATAAGCAGATTCAGAAAAATGATGACGATAGAGCAATTTCGCTCGGAAGATTTGGCGGAGTTATATTATAAAAGATATGTGGAGCGTATAATTAATTATCATACGGAAATTTTTTGCAATTTGATATCCGAAAGAAAATTAAAAAACGAAGACCCTAAAACGCTTGCGTTAATGTATGTTGCGCCTATTATAACATTAATAGAGGTTTGCGACCGCCAACCCGAAAAGTACAACGAATGTATTGAAAAATTGGAAAAACACATACGTTTGTTTTATAAAACGTTCGGTATTTAAATGAAAATAAAAAGGAGAATTGTTAATTATGAAATTATATTTTGGAAATACGGTAACTACCGTTTCTACGCTTATGATACTTGCTGCCTTGGGATTTATAGGTTATTCGGCGGTTAACCGTGCTAATATAAATTATTGGGGACGCAGAAGTTTAATTTTGCTTGTTTTCGGTCTTGTACTTTGTTGCTTTGCGGCTACAAGGGACGGTTTGGATAAAACCATTCAAAATGTTATAGACGGCAGCTCGGCGCCGGGAATATTTAATCTTGTAAGTGTTCCTATAATTATAGGCTGCGTAGGTGCATTAATTATTATAGTTTCTGCAATTGCCACTCCTATAGCCAAATCGCAGCAGGCAAGAGAAATTTGGTTTTATATTATGTCCGGCGGAGTAACGTTAAAAATTTTAACAATGGAAATTTCAAGAATATTTTTATTAAAATAACAGCAATATAATTAATTATATTAAATTAATTATATTGACGTTTAGGAGGATAAAAAATGGTACCCGATTGGAAAATTTACCCCAGAAGCCAGGGGCACAGTACGGTATATTTAAAAAATGTTGTAACAAATCCCGATATAGAAGTAGGAGAGTACACAATGTACGATGACTTTGTGAATGACCCAAGGGATTTTCAAAAAAACAATGTTTTGTATCACTATCCGGAGTGTAATAACGATAAATTAAAAATAGGAAAGTTTTGTTCTATAGCCTGCGGCGCGAAATTTATTTTTAATGCCGCCAACCATGCGCTGCAAAGCCTATCTACATATCCTTTTCCTATATTTTTTGAAGAATGGAATTTACCTACGGATACCGCTTCTATAGCAAAAGCATGGGATAGCCATGGGGATATTAACGTGGGTAACGATGTTTGGATAGGATATGAAGCTGTTATATTTTCGGGCGTAACAATAGGCGACGGTGCGATTATAGGCACGCGCGCCGTAGTAACAAAAGATGTGCCTCCGTATACGATTGTAGGCGGTGTACCGGCAAAACCCATTCGTAAACGCTTTGATGAAGAAACCGTTAAAAAATTAGAAAATATACGCTGGTGGAACTAGGATAAAGAAAGAATTATGCGTAATCTTCCGGCTATACAGCTAGGAAAAGCAGACGAATTGGTTTAAATTGATAAATAAAAAAATTAAATAAAAAATCCGAGCCGTAAAATTTTTATTAAGCGGCTTGGATTTTTTGTTGCTTTTTTTATTTTTATATGAGTAATGTGTATATTTATATATTAAAACGTTACTTTGCATAAATAGCGCCGACTATGCGGTTGGTAAGCCGCAGCGGCAAAAGTTTTTTAAAAGTCCCACGGCTTTATATTGTGTGCCTATAATCGAATACCTTACAGAACCGAAATCGGCATAAGAAAAAGAGCAGACACAAAGTCTGCTCGGTACATAAATATTAAGATGAAAAACAAAAATCGAGTATTCATAAAGTCAAATCCCTTATGAATACTCGATATGGTACGGATGTTCATAAGGGATTTAATAAACACACCGGAACGTACAATCATATTTCAAAAAGCGCACATTTTTTAATAATCCTATTTTGCGGTACAAAATACTTGCAAAAGGTTAGGGATGAAAAAACGGGAGAAAACTTGCGATATCTCCCGTTTTTCGGCATATAGACTTATATTAAGCAACTTAATAATTTTCTTTTCTGACTTCAAAGTAGGCTTGAGGA
>CADBQU010000034.1 GCA_902796905.1 Oscillospiraceae bacterium
CATTCAATAAAGCAGACGGGACGAAAGTTCCGAAAGGCAAAGCCTTTTAAAGCAAAACTTTGTTTTGCTTTGTCTGCGAATATTATAACATTTATTTTTTTATTTTTCAATCGGCAGTTGGTTTGGTGGGTAGGGCTTGTTCGGTTTGGGCTAAATTAGCCTTTGCCGCTTAATGTTAAACTTAACCTTTACTTTTTTAAAGTTGTATATTATAATAATATTCATATTATTTTTATTGCATTTTGTTTTTGAAAGGACGAAACTAAATGAATTTTAATTTTAAAAAAATTATTGCGGCTGCTTTGGCGGCGGTTATTTGCGTTTCGCTTTGCGGATGCCACGGCAAAGATGAAGTTGCGGTTTCGGCGGGAGATGTATCTTTAACTTCCGCTATGTATTCTTGCTGTATGGTGCAAGCCTATAACGAGGGCGCAAACAAGGTTTATCAAAATGATAATACGGTAAGCAATTATTTAACCGCTTCGGTTGAAAGCAAACCTTTTGTTACTTGGGTGGAAGACAGAACTGATGAGATTGTTAAGTTGAATCTTGCTTTGCTTAAACTTGAAAAAGAAGGGAAAATTAAACTTACGGATGATGAAAAATCCGCAGCCGAAACAGAAGCCGACCAATATTGGAATAATTACTCTTACAGTACGCTTTACGAGCCGAACGGCGTAAGCTACAGTACTTTTAAAAAGAGCATTTTGTGCAATTACTTAAAAACTGCATATTTTAACAGCTTTTACGGCAAAGGCGGTAGCGAAGAAGTAAAAGAAGCCGATATTAAAAAAGCCATGAATACAAATTATGAGGCGGTAAGAACGGTTTCTACCTCTATTACAAGCGATATGACCGACGCCGATACTACCTCTTTAAAAAATAAATACAACGGTTATGTCGAAAAGCTTAAAAAAGACAGCTCTGCTTTTACCGATATATATAAAGAAGTAAACGGAATGTCCGACAGTGATTTAAAAAATGCTACCGGCAGCAATACGGGCGTAAAAGATCCGCTTGCAACCATAATAGGCGGTAAAAACACTTCTTCGCCGGATGATAATTTTGCCGCTATTAAAAGTATGGCAAAAGGCGAAGTTAAAGTATTTACTTCGAGCAGTTCGGTAAGGCTTGTTATTAAAGGCGATATAAACGAAGACGAATATTACTACACTACGCTTAAAGATACCGTTTTACATTTAATGAAAGATGATGAGTTTGATAAAAAGCTTGAAGAAAAAGAAAAAGAGCTTAATATTAAAACAAACAGTTTTGCCACAAATCAATTTAAAGTTAAAAAAATTAAAATTCCCGAAAGCACAAACGGCTAATACCTAAAGCCGAACAAAAAATTTAATTTAAGCAAAAAATAAAAATGCACCGCCGGTATAATTTTGTACCGGCGACGCATTTTTTTATTTTTACTTTTCTTTTACAATAAAAGTTTTAACTACGGCAAAAGCCCCAAAGCCCTTTGGGCTTTGGCAAAAGCCAAAGCTTTTGACCCAAAAAACAATTCTTGTTTTTTGGGGGGGCTTTCGCCCGAATATTAATTATAAATATAAATTGTAATAATTGCTATGTATGTAAAATACAATATATGGTATTTGTTTAAAAAAATAAGCCCACACATAACTTGTTAACAAATTATTAAAATTTTTTTGTGCAAAACGTACAATTTTAATTAAGAATGTTGACTTTTTTAATAAATGTATTTATAATTAATATAGCATAAAATTATTATGGCTATATAATAAATTTTAAATGGAGGTTAAAAAAGCATGAAAAAACTATTGTCAGTTGTGTTAAGCGTAGCTTTGGTTGTAACTACCGTTGTTACATGCTTTACGTTTAGCGCAAATGCCGAAGTAACTCCTATTGACAATTATTTAGAAGACTTCGAAAACGGAAGACCTACTTTTGTTGACATTGCAGATTACGACGGCACACCAGGCACTTGGTATTACCTTAACGGTGATGCTGAATCTCAGAAGGAGATAAAAATCAACCAGCAAACCGCTACAAACCATGATTTGTTCTTAAACTCGTCTTCTGCGGGAGCTAATTACGGTAAGGATCGTATGGGTTTTGGTACCGGCGTGCTTTTACAAAGCAATACTACCTATAAATTCTCATTTAATTATTGGGGCAGCATGGCAGGCTTTACCTTATTGCAAAAAGCCACTGCAGGCGGTATAGAAGTTGGCACCGACAGTTTGTATGGCAACACTTTTGGAAATATTAAAAGAGACCAAACCGGTGTTACACAGTTAACTTATCAAAATCCTTTTGTAAACAAAGGAGACTATATTAAGTATGAGTTAACATTTAATACAGGAGATAAACCTTTCGTTTATTTTGCTTGTGTTGGTTTTAACTGGGATGCTTATGTTTGCGAAATAGACAACGTAAGCTTTGTTAAAGCTGTTGAAACAAAAGCAGATATTTCTACAAACGGTAACAGCAAGTTAAAACAGGGCGGTTCGGCTACTGTTAGCTCTGTTGCTGTTGTTCCCGGCGAAAAAGTAACATATACCGCTACAGCAAACGACGGTTTTACTTTTGACGGTTGGTACAACGGCGATACAAAAGTATCCGAAGAAGCTACTTACGAACATACGGTAACCGAAGCCGTAACTTTAACCGCTAACTTTACAGGTACTATTACCGATTACGTTTTAAACGGAGATTTCGAAAAATACTTTAAAACAGCCAGAAATGAGGCTCCGGGAACATATAATTCTGCAAATTACGGTTGG
>CADBQU010000035.1 GCA_902796905.1 Oscillospiraceae bacterium
CAATAAGGCTTTCGCCTTATAAAGACGACAAGTGAAAATATGCCAAAAATACACCGTTTTGGGCCGGTTCGGATTATTTTCGCTTGCCTAGTGTAACAAGACTTGAACCTGTTACACTAAGCTTAAATTTTTCTTTTTTATCAAAACTTTTAAATGTTAATATTATTAAAACAAAAGATATAATACAAGTTAAAATATCCGATGCCGGCATAGAATACAAAACTCCGTTTAATCCAAAAAACATAGGCAAAATTACAGCAAGCCCTACACCGAAGACAATTTCTCTAAGCATAGAAAGCACTGTGGATTGAATTGCTTTTCCCATAGCCTGCAAAAATATAAATGTTGCTTTATTAATACAAGCAAACACAATCATACACAAATACACTCTGAAAGATTTTATTCCAAAAGAAGTATAATATGTGCTTTCTCCGCTTGCCCCGAAAATCTCCAGTAAATATTTCGGAAAAAATTCCACTATTATTAAAGATATAACTCCTACTGCAACTTCCACCGTTAAAAGCTTTTTAAAAAGAGTTTTTACTCTTATAAAATTTTCGGCACCCATATTAAAGCCTACTATAGGTATGCAGCCGGCAGCCATTCCCACTACTACGGAAATTACAATTTGAAAAACCTTCATAACTATGCCTATAACCGCCATTGGTATTTGCGAATATTGCATTAATGAAAAAACCGAATCCAAAGCTCCGTATTTTTTTATCATATTGTTTATTGCCGCCATAGCCGCCACAAGCGAAATTTGAGAAAAAAACTGCATAAACCCAAACTTGATGTTTGTTTTACCGTATGTATATTTATTTTATAATCTTTGGCTGTAATTTTTACGGTTTTCATATTTAATAAATATATTAAAGACAATACCGCAGTTAAAATTTGACCTAAAACAGTAGCTACGGCCGCCCCCCATCATACCCCATTTAAAAACAAATATAAATACAGGGTCTAAAATAATGTTTACTGCGGCTCCAAGCAAAGTGGCAATCATAGCAAATTTGGGATTTCCGTCCGCACGAATTATTGGGTTCATTGCATTTCCAAACATATAAAAAGGTATTCCCAAAGTTATATAAAAGAAATATTCCTTGCTAAAATTAAAGGTTTGTTTATTAATATTTCCGCCAAATATGTTTATAATGTCGTTTGCAAAAAACAAATATATAAAAAACAGCAAAATACTTAATAAAATAATTACTATTACGGAATTACCTACGCTTTTTGAAGCTTTTTCTTTTTTATTTTCTCCCAAACATATACTTACATAAGCACAGCATCCGTCGCCCACCATAACAGCAATAGCCAAAGCTATAACCGTTAAAGGAAAAACCACTGTATTTGCCGCATTGCCGTAAGAACCCAAATAACTTGCGTTTGCTATAAATACCTGATCCACAATATTATACAATGCGCCTACCAAAAGCGAAATTATACACGGTAAAGAATATTTTAATAACAGCTTATTTACAGAATCACTGCCTAAATTTACTTGATTATCGTTCATACTTTTCTCCTCAAAATTTTAATAATAACAAACAAAAAATGCGTAAGTCCTACAATCCGGACTTACGCATTTTGCTGCTCGATGTGCATTTGTATTAAATTGTAACTTATTTTTATAATAATACCTAAAATCAAAAAAGTCAAATGGATAAAATACCAAAAAATAAAAACAAAATAATAAATTCTTTTTTAATTTTTGCACAAAAATCAATAAGCACTTCTTTGCCTAAAAATAAAAAAATACGGTAGTACATTATATTATGCACTACCGTATTTTTGGCTGCGGAAATAGGATTCGAACCCATACAAACAGAGTCAGAGTCTGCTGTGCTACCCTTACACAATTCCGCAAAAGAACACTAAATATTATACACTTTTTCGGCTTAATGTCAATAGTTATTTGATAAATATTTTTATTATATAAATTCATTTTTAAATCTCGGTTATATATTCGGTATATATATTTTAATGTAACAGACTTGTTTTTATTTTGTATTTGTATCAATATTATATATACCGTCTGCAAGGGCTTTAAAAACCGGTGCACAGTCGCCTCCGCCGGAATTTGCGTTTTCGGCAAAAATTACAGCTGCGTACTTAGGCTCTTCAAACGGAAAAAATCCGCAAAACCAAGCATGTACCGCTTTTTTGCCGTTTTTTACCCAGCCGGTTTCGGCTGTGGCGGTTTTTCCGGCAGCAGTGCAATTGTTTGGCTTTGCATTTTTTCCTGTTCCCTGTTCTATAACATTTTTTAAATAATTTTTAATTGTATCCGCCGTTTTTTTATTAAAAACTTTTACCGATTTCTTATTTTCCGTTATTCTTTCTTTTCCGTCAACGGTTGTTTTTTCAATAACCGTAGGACTTATAAATTCTCCGTTGTTGCTTATGGCACTGTATAAATTAATCATTGCCGCCGGAGAAACCAACAAATCCCCCTGTCCTATTGCAAAATTAGCAACTGCTCTTTTTGATTTTTGCAAATAAGAAAGTTTTGTTAAATTACCGGGCTTTGCAATAATATTTCCGCCTAAATCTATTTCTCCGCCGAAAGACATTTTTGAAGCGTAATTTACCAAATCTTCTAAATTAAGCGTTTGGGCAAGGTTATAAAAATAAGTATTGCAAGATTGCTCTAAAGCTTTTGCCAAATTCATATCTCCGTGCCCGTTTAATTTATGGCAATTAAAACTGTAACCGTCTATAATACAGCTGCCCTTGCATTTATATAAAAAATTGCTTTTACTTTCTTCGGTGGCTACCGCAGCCACCAGCGGCTTAAAAACCGAACCTGCATTATATGCCGAAAGGCAGCGGTTTATAAGCGGAGAATCGGCGTTGTTTAAACTTTCCGCTATACTGTTTTGATTAAAATCGGGCTTACTTACCAATGCTTTTATTTTTCCGGTTTTTATTTCCGAAACCATAAGGGCTCCCGTATTAATATTACGCATTACGTTTTCGGAAATTTTTTGAATATTTTTGTCTATGGTAAGGGTTACGGAATTTTCATTCTGTTCGCCTTTAAATTCGGGTTTATCGTAATAAAGCGCTTCCCCGTTTGCGTTTATAGGTACCGAAACCGTTTTTTCGGAGTTTGAATATAAAATATCGTTAAATCCTTTTTCTATTCCGCTTATACCTTCGTTTTTATTGTTTAAATATCCCAACAAATGCTTGCACAGTGTATTTTCCGTGTATCTTTCGGCAGAAGAAAAACCGTATATACCTATATCGTTTATAACTTCTTTTGTTTTAATTAATATAGGCTTATTCTTTCTTAATTTTTCTGCAATATCGTTTAATTCTTTTCCTTTAAAATATTTTTTTAAAATCATCATTGTTTTTGTATTGGGAGAAATTAAAGCATAGTTATTTATATTGCAACCGGTAATAAGCCTTCCGTTGCAATCGTAAATATTTCCTCTGGTACTGCCGTAAGTAAAAGTTATTGTGTTATAGCTTTTATCCACAGTTTTTTTATTAATATCTTCGTTTATAAAATAAATTCTAAATACCGAAACCGTAAAAAGTGAAATAATTAAAATAAATGTAACCAATGTTCTTAGGTTGAACTTTTTATAAAAATTCATATAAAAACCACTCCGTTGGCTTTATTATTTGCCAAAAGAGCGGTTTTATAAATTGTTAATTAAAATAGAATATTAAATTTTTAAAGTTTTGTAAAATTTTTCTTTTTAATACCAAAAAACAAAATCGGTATCGGCAACTTTACGGCTGCATTGTCCCACTAGACAAAGCAATCGGGGTACAATAGTTCCTGAAACGGAATATTTTCCCGTTTTGTTTGTCTCATCTCTTGTAATACGGCAGTATTACTGCGTTCTTTGACTTCCAAAACAA
>CADBQU010000036.1 GCA_902796905.1 Oscillospiraceae bacterium
AATCCTAACGGATTAACGAGTATTTTAACACGGCAATGCGAGAAATCCGTGTTCAAAAAACAGATTCGGATTATTCTCGCTTGCCTATGCATATAAATTTATTGAGATTTAATTTATTGAAATTTAATTTATTAAGATTTAAGATTGTTTTAAAAATCATTAGATACAAACAATGCAATCGTACAAATTTTACGCTAAAAGAAGTATTGCACCCCGATTGTTTGTGTACGCAAAGGCGGGTTTATATTTTTATAATTTTTAATTGCCTTGTATATTGCCTTACGTTTTTATATACCTTAATATATATTATTCTTAAAAACGTTTTTTGATAACATATTTATATATGTATTTATATATGAATTTAAAACAGAAATATTAACATTAATACCTATAAAAAATAAAAAATAATTACGGATTAATATCAAACGCAAAAAAGACGAAAACACAAAAAATAAAAAAATTCAAAAAATAAAAAAAATAAAAAATAAAAAGGATTTGGATTTAAAAAATATGAGAATTTTGGTTATAAGCGATTCGCACGGAAATTTTTACCTGCTTAACAAAATAATTAAAAACGAAACTTACGACGCAGTGATATTTTTGGGGGACGGAGCCAAGGATATGACCGAAATAGCCAAAAGCATAGACAAGCCGGTTTATATACTGTTGGGCAATAATGATTTTTTTGTTAAAGGAAAAGAAAGCTTGGTTTTAAATATAGAAGGGAAAACCCTTTTTGCCTGCCACGGACACAATCATTATGTTAAAAGCACTAGAGATTATTTAAAAGCCGAAGCCCGAAAACACGGAGCGGACATTGTTTTGTACGGTCATACACACGATGCGGATATATTGTACGAAAACGGAGTTTACTATTTAAATCCGGGCTCATTATATTGTGCTAAAAAAGGTTATTTAAGCGTTATGCTACTTGATATTGGGGATTACGGAATAATGCCTATAATAAAAAAGGTTTAATTTACATAAAAAACGGGCCTTTTTATATGTTAACGAATTGTAAACTTTTAAAGTGATATAAATTGACAAAAAATTCTAAAGCACAATATATAGAATTTATATTTTATATTTAATACTATATATAGTAACAGGCTTAAAAAAATAGTAGTTTTTAATATTTTTTTAGACTTTATTATTAACCCATTTATGATAAAATATGTATACAATAATAAAATGCTCTAATTATGGGGTATTATAGCGTAACAGGTGTAAAATCTGTTACATCGGCAGCAAAAATAAAAATAACGGTATTTTAAAATACATCTTAAGGGTTACTTTGTTTAAATAATAAGCAAAGATTACCTTAGGTTGTTTATTGCGTTTTAAAGTTTGTTTTAAAGTTTAAAAATGCAGTAAAAAAATAAAATTAAATTAAGAATGTTATTGTTTATTTTGCAATTGGCTTTGACTTATAAATTTAAGGCATGGAGGAAAACACAATGAAAAAATGTTGCGCATTTTTACTTGCGGCGGTTTTGCTTGTAACTTCGGTAAGCGTTACCGGTACCGTACAGGTAGCGGCTGCGGGCAATGCGGAGGTTACTGTAAGCGACCTTAAAAGTTATACGGAATATAATTCCGAAAACTCTGCAAACGATGCGACCGATGACGTAACCGTTACGGGACAAAACTACAAAACCAGCGGCGGCAAAGTAACAAAAGCTATGTACAACGGAAAAGACGCTGCAAGACTTGAAGGCGAAGGCTCTTCGGTTACATACGAAGTAAATGTTCCCAAAACCGCAAAGTATTCCATTATGGTAAATTACTGCGCTATTAAGGGCCGTAACAAACCCATATCCATGGATTTAAAAATAGACGGTAAAAATCCGTTTTCGGGTACGGACACATTTGAGCTTTCCAGAACTTTTAAAGACGCAACAGATGTTAGAACCGACGGTTTGGGAAATGAATTTTCCGCCGAGCAGGTAGAAGCGTTTATTTACAATAATGCATACATTAAGGATTCTTTGGGCGAAGAATCCATGCCGTATACTTTTTATTTAACAAAAGGCAAACACAACATTACATTTACGGTAATAGAAGAACAGGTAGCTTTTGCTTCCGTTACCGTAGGCAAGCCTTTAAAATACAAATCCTATGAAGAAGTAAGCGCCGATTATCCGGAAGAAAAAACCGGTAAAGCCATAAAGGTTGAAGGCGAAAGCGCCGCTTACAAAAGCACTTATTCTTTAATAGGCAAAGCCGATTCCTCGGACCCCAGAATGTCCTCTAAAACACCTCAAAGCGCATATTTATCAAGAATTAACTATATAGGTAATACCAACTGGCAGGAGCCGGGAGATACCATTACCTGGAAAATAAACGTAGAAGAAGCAGGCCTTTATAAATTAGGCTTCCGTTTCCGTCAAAACTTTGTTTTAAACGGAAACAGCTACCGTAAAATTTATATAGACGGCAAAGTTCCGTTTGAAGAAGCGGCTTCGGTTAAATTCGGTTATAAAGTTAACTGGCAGTACGACGAATGGAAAGATGATAACGGAAATCCGTATTATGTTTATTTAACAGCCGGCGAACACACTTTGGCTATGGAAGTATGTTTGGGTAATTTAACCGACGTTGTAAGACGTTTGGAAACCGTTCTTTACGGCGTAGGTACTTTATACCGTAAAATAGTTATGATTACGGGCGACACGGTAGACGCAAACCGTGATTACGATTTATTTAATCAAATTCCGCAGTTTGAAGAAAAATTAACGGAATACAAAGAAGAACTTGAATCCATTGCGGACGAAATCGATAAAATTTCGGCTGACGGTAATAAGAGAAGCGAAGGTAACAGCAACTCTACCACCATTAGGGCGTTAACCACCATAATGGGTAAAATGCTGCAGTATCCGTATTTGGCACATACTTATAAATCATCTTATTATTCTAACTATACGGCTTGTTCCGCATTGGTTTACGATATGATGAAAATGGGATTATCTATAGACTACATAGATATTCTTCCGGCAGATCAGGCTTACGAACCCAATATTGCGGGATTTTTTGAAAAAGCGGGATTCAGCATACAAAGATTTTTAAGCTCGTTTAGTGAAAATTACGATAATATATCCGGCGATGTTGAAACCAAAGACAGTATTACAATTTGGGTTAACTGGGGCCGCGACCAAGTAAGAATATTAAACGACCTTATAGAATCCAGCTTTACCAAAAAAACGGGCATAGGTGTTAATTTGAAAATTTCCAATGCTTCGTATATTCAGGGTATATTGTCCGGAAACGGTCCGGATTGCTCGCTTAATATGCAGCGAAGCGAACCGGTTAACTTAGCGTTGCGCGGCTCTATGTACGACCTTAAAAACTTCCCCGATTACGAAGAAGTTTTAAAACGCTTTATGAGCACGGATAATGTAACGCCGTATCAGTTTAACGGCGGAACATACGCCTTACCGGATACCATTACATATTATATGATGTTCTACAGAACGGATATTTTTGAAGAACATAAATTAAGCGTACCCAAAACATGGGACGAATATATTGAAACTTCGAGTTATTTAATGAGAAACAACTTACAGGCATCGTTACCTTATATACAGTTAACGGCTATTACGCAGGTTAACAGCGGCGTAGGTTCGTTTAGTATATTCCCGTCGTTATTATTACAAAAGGGACAGAAATTATATACCGAAGATTTATCGGCTACAGACCTTACAAACGCTACGGCTCTTGAAATGTTTGAATTCTGGACGGATTTTTATAACGAATATAAATTCCCCGTAACGGCAGACTTCTTTAACAGATTCAGAACAGGCGTTATGCCGCTGGGTATACAAACATATACTCAGTATATTCAGCTTTCTTTGGCTGCTCCCGAAATAAGCGGCAAATGGGCAATGGCTCCTATTCCCGGTTTTAAAGACGAAAACGGAAATATTAACAATGTTCAGGCAGGCGCCGGTACCGGTTGCGGTATTTTAAATATTTCCAAAAACAAAAAAGGCGGTTGGGAATTTATGAAATGGTGGCTTTCCGCCGATACCCAGTTAAATTACTCCAACAACTGTGAAAGTATTTTGGGTGTTTCGGGACGTGTTGCCACAACCAACGTAGAGGCCTTTAAGCAAATGGGTTGGGATGCCGAAAGCTTAAAAGCGTTGCTTTCGCAATGGTCTAAGGTTAAAGAAATAGAAGAAGTTCCGGGCGGATATTACACTGCCCGTTGTATAGACCAGGCATACTGGAACGTTGTTAACAACGGCAAAAACGGTAAAGATACCATGGTTAAATGGTCGCAGATAGCAAATAACGAAATTACGCGTAAGCGCAAACAATATAATGTACAGTAAGGAGGGTGAAGAATGGAAAACACAAGTAATATGAGCGATTTGGCTTTAAGAATTAAAAGAAACAGCAAAAAAGAAAAGAGAAAACAAAATTTAACATATTATATAATGTTGGCACCGTTTTTAATTTTGTTTATAATCTTCACCGTAGCTCCTGTTATAAGTTCGGTTGTATTAAGCTTTTTTGATTATGACGCGGTTTCTGCTCCTAAATTTATAGGATTAGACAATTATATGAGAATGTTTTTGGAAGACGATATTTTCCCGAAAGCATTAAGCAACACAATGGTATTTGCCATTATAACCGGTCCTATAGGATTTTTCTTGGCATTTATGCTTGCATGGATGGTAAATGAATTCGGACCCACAACAAGAACAATACTTTCGTTCTTATTCTATTCGCCTACGTTAGCGGGTAATATTTACTTTGTATGGCAAATATTATTCTCGGGCGACTCTTACGGATATATAAACAGTTTGCTTATATCTGTTGGTTTAATTACCGAGCCGGTACAGTGGCTTAAAGACCCGTCTTATGCGCTTACCATTATAATTATAGTTCAGTTATGGTTAAGCTTGGGCGTATCTTTCTTGGCAAACATATCCGGTTTACAAAGCGCCAACCCCGAATTATACGAAGCGGGCGCAATAGACGGTATTAAAAACCGTTGGCATGAATTATGGTATATAACCATTCCTTCAATGAAAAGCATAATAATGTTCAGCGTTGTTATGCAAATTCAGGGAGCGTTCTCGGTTTCGGCTGTTCCTATAGCGCTTTGCGGTTTTCCAAGCGTTAACTACTCTACCGAAACAATAGTAACGTTAATTACCGATGTTGGCGGTACAAGATACGAAATGGGCTATGCGGCGGCAATAAGCGTTGTGCTGTTTATATTAATGGCATTAACCAAAGAATTGCTTGGCAAGCTTGTAGATTTAGCGGGGAGGTAAAGTAAATGGAAGCAACAGTTAAAAAGCCAAAAAAGCTTAAATTGAAAACCGCCCGCAGGGATCAGTATAAGAGATATACAAGAAGCAAAGCAGGTAACTTTTTTTACACGTTGTTTTTGCTTATAATGGGCTTATACTCTATTCTTCCTATGTTTTACACGATAATCACATCGTTTAAACCTTTGGATGAATTGTTGGTATTCCCTCCGAGATTTTTTGTTATAAGACCTACTACTTCAAACTATTCGGTTTTACCTTCTTTGTTGGATAACCTTTCGGTTCCGCTTTCAAAGTACATATTTAACAGTTTGTTTGTTAGTATTGTAACAACTATATTGCACGTAATAGTAGCCTCTATGGCAGCGTTCGTATTATCAAAAACAAATATTAAATTTAAAGGATTAATATTTGCAATAGTTCAGTTCTCGTTATTATATAATGCGTACACATTGGAAGTTCCGCGTTATTTAATATATTCGGGACTTCATATGATAGATACTTATTGGATTTATATATTGCCTAATATACCGGCTTCTATGGGTGTATTCTTAATGAAACAGTTTATGGACGCAAACGTTCCGGACCCGTTAATAGAAGCGGCGCGTATAGACGGTGCAAGTACTGTAAGAACATTCTGGCAAATAGTTATGCCGGTAGTAAAACCCGCATGGTTAACATTATCGTTATTTGAATTTGTTGGAATGTGGACAGTTACTCCTACGGGTACCATATTCAGCGAAAACTTAAAAACATTGCCTTATGCGGCTTCTACAATAGTTGCAGGCGGTTTAACACGTCAGGGCGCAGCCATGGCGGTGGCGGTAATAATGATGATTCCGCCTATTATAGTATATTTGGTTTCTCAGCGCAGCGTTACTCAAACTATGAGTAGCTCGGGTATTAAATAAGGGGGGAGGTAGAGAATATGTTTGGCAAATACGGCAAAACGGCAAGCAAAGTTTTGGTTTTGTTTTTGCTTGCGACAATAGTTGCAACAATGTTTTGCGGAGCGGTTTCAGCAGAAGAAGCATTTCCTACCGAGCCTTACGACAGTTATTCGTATTGGGCAGGTCCGGGCGGAAGCAGACCTACGAGCTCTACGGCTTTTTATGAATATAAAAGCATTATAGATACGGGAAAACTGGGAATAGGTCCTTTAAAAAATCCGCAGGACGTATTTGTAGATAACAGAGGTTATATTTATATAGCCGATACGGACAACGGAAGAATAGTTGTTTTAAACAGCGACGGAACCTTAAAAACGGTTTTAAAGGATTTAAAATATAACGGCGAAACTTTAAACTTTAAGGGCGTATTAGGTGTTTTTGTTTATAAAAACGGAAATATTTATATATGCGATACGGATAATGCAAGGGTAATAATTTGTGATTTATCCGGTAAAGTAAGTTTAGTGTTAAAACTTCCGCCGGCAGATGTTATTCCGGAAGATTTTACTTACAGACCAAGTAAAGTGGTAGTAGATGATGACGGCATAACCTATGTTGTAAGCGACGGCTCTTATTACGGAGCCATTATGTACAACTTAAAGGGCGAGTTCCAGGGCTTTTACGGTTCTAACAGTGTTGAAGGAACATTGCTTACGGCTTTGGGCAAACTTTGGGATTTAATGTTTCCGAATACCACCAAAAAATCGGCACAGCAAAAACAGTTACCTTTCCAATTCAGTGATATTACAATAGATAACGATAACTTTATATATACGGCTACGGGCGTTACGGATACAGCCGAAAGCTCCGAAGGACAGCTTAAAAAATTAAGCCCCGGCGGTACAAGTATATTAAAGAACAAAACGCGTAAAAACGTTACTTCTGCCGATACATACGATTTTACCGACGGACTTTCAGTTAGAGTAGCAAACGGCACCAACAATTACGGTACGAGAGTTTCGGATATGCGTTCCGTAGATGTTGATGAAGACGGATATATTTACGGATTATGTAATACCAGCGGACATATATTTATATATGACCAGGATTGTAACCAAATAGGAGTATTCGGCGGCGGCGTAAGCTACGGTACTCAAAAGGGAACGTTTATTTCGCCTTACGCAATACATTATAATCGTTTAAACAACGATATATTGGTAGTAGATAAAAACGCTTCCAATGTTACAATATATAAGCAGACCGAGTACGGCGCTTTAATTAAAAAGGCGCAGAAGTTTACTTCGGCAGGTGCTTATGAAGAATCAAAACCTTATTGGGAACAGGTTTTAAAGATTGATAAAAACTGTCAGTTGGCATACAGCGGTATGGCAAAAGTTTGTTATATGGAAAAGAATTACAAACAAGCTATGGAATATGCCAAAAAAGGTTTTGACCAAGAAACCTACGCAAACGCATTTTCGTTTGTAAGAAACGAATATTTATCAGATAACTTTATTTGGTTAGCGGTAATACTTGTTTTGGTTGTAGGCGCAATTGTGGCGTTTGGAATTTATAAAAAGAAGAAAAACATTGTTCTTATAAAGAACGAAGAAGTAAAACTTATGTTTTCTTCCATAACGCATCCGTTTGAAACCGGCAATAAAATAAGATACTTTAACAAGGGTTCTGTAACACTTGCAACCATATTGTTAGTATTATATTATATAGCCACCGTTACAAACGATATGTACCAGGGCTTTATGCACAACTTGTTTAACAAGAGCGATTACAACTCTTTAATGACAATTTTAAGCTCGGTAGGACTTATAGCGTTATTCAGTTTATGTAACTGGGGTATGAGTACTTTATTTGAAGGTAAAGGCACATTAAAGCAGGTATATATAGTTACTTGTTATTCGCTTATACCGCAAATATTTAATTTGGTATTCCAAACAATATTTACAAATGTATTTACACCCGAAGAAAATCTTATATTAAGCGCAGTATCTGTAGTTTGCATGGCATTAACAATTATAATGTTCTGCATAGGAATGATATGCGTACATGAGTTTGGTTTATTTAAGTTAATATTAATGGTATTAGTATCTTTCTTGGCAATGTTGGTAGTAATATTTGTAGCATTTATGGTATTTATATTAATCAACCAAATGGTATCGTTTATATACACGCTTTACCAAGAACTTAAATTCAGATAAGGAGGAAGTAAAATGAAATCGTTAAAAAGAATAATCTCAATTGCTTGCTCCTTATGTATATTAGCCGGGGTATTTTGCTCCTGCGGTAAAAAAGAAAAAAGCTTTAAGCAACCGGTTTACGATAAAAGCAAATATTCCGTACAGGAAGAAAGCGGAGTGGTTGCCGAAAACGAAAACTACAAAATTTCGTGGAACAACGAAAGATTTTCCGTTATTTTTACAAATAAAAAAGACGGTACGGTTTACGGCACAAACCCCAACGACTATGCAAAGCTTAATAACACAAATGCCACTGCGGATTTTAACAATTCGCCTTTAACGGTACAGTACACAATTAACTCATTACCGTATGAAACAATGGCGGCAGCATCTTCTCTTAGCCAACAGGCTGTTGCAAGCGAAAAAATAGAAAACGGAATAAAAGTTACATATTATTTCCCGGAATTTAAGTTTGCAGTACCCGTTAAATATTATTTAGAAGGCGACGCCTTTAAAATATCGGTAGACCCTAAGGAAGTATCCGAAGGCGGAGATTACAAGGTTGTATCGGTTAAATTAAATCCTTTAGTTTGCTCTACGGCTAACACAAAGAACGGCAGCAAAGATTCTTATTTGGTAGTGCCTTCCGGAAGCGGAGCACTTATGTATGCCGATTATCGCGGAGAGGATACCACAAGAAGATATACCGCCGAAGTTTACGGAGAAGATTTTTCCATAGACCGTTATCAGGATTATGAAAATGACGCTAAAATTTCCATGCCGTTTTTCGGGGCAAGAAACAGCAAAAGCGGAATAATGGGAATTATAGAAAACGGAGCAGACAGTTGTACGTTAACTGCCGAGGCAGGAGATTCTTCTTTAGGATATTCTTACATTTATCCCACATTACATTTACGTTCGGAAGGCGTAGCGTTTTTATCGGGTACATGGCGTAACAAGTACGAAGATAAAACAAATAATGTAGAGCCAATAGTTGTTTCTTATTACGGATTAACTTCCGGAGAAAATAACTATGTTTCTATGGCAAAGAAATATCAACAGTATTTAATTAAAAACAAAGGTTTAACAAAAACCTCTGCCAACAAGCTTTTAAATGCCAAGCTTTACGGCTATTTTATGGAAGACGATTTGTTTTTAGGTATTCCTACCAAAAAAGCAGTATCTATGACCACATATAAGCAAGCGGAAAGCATTTTGAAAGAGCTTAAAAATATTACCGGCGGCAGTTTAAGCGCCGTTATGGACGGTTACGGCAGCGGCGGTATTGACGGCACGCAAATAGCCGGCGGCTTTAAGCTTACGGGTGTAGTGGGAAGCGGTAAAGATTTAAAGAATTTTATAAGCTTTACCGATAGCGCAAATATTAATACTTATTTTAACTTTAATATTTCTACGTTTAAAAAATCCGCAGGCGGTATAAGCAAGGGCAAAAACGCCGCTATTAACATTAACGGAACAGCCGCTATTGCAAGAGAATTTTGGAAGAGCAGCAAAAACCGTTTGGAAGAAGACGACGGCGGTACAATTAAATATTATTTAAAGAGAAAAGATTTATCTTTGGCTACCGAAAAGGTTATTGAATATGCTAAAAAAGAAGGTATAAAAAACATAGCTTTCGGAGATTTGGCACATATTAAATATTCCGATTATACAGCCGGTGCAAAATATCCTTCGGCTTATAAAATGAGTTCGGATATTTCGGATATTTTGAAAAAAGCAAAAGACAGCGGAATGAGCGTTATGGCAGAAGGACCGTTTGACTATTCCGCCATAAATTCCAACACTTTAACCGGAACACCTTTATATTCTACACAAGACAGAAGTTTTGATGAAGAAGTGCCCCTTTATGCTTTGGTGTTCCAGGGATATAAAGAAAGCTATTCAACACCTATTAATACATCTACAACCCGCCGCAAGGTATTCTTAAAATCTATGGCAATAGGCAGCGGATTATCGGTTAACTTAATAGGAGAATACAACACAGAGCTTAGAAAGAAACAAAGCGTTAACTTCGGCGCATATTTATACGACGACAATAAAGGTTATATAGAAACCTTTATAAACGAAGGCGGAGAGTTTTTAAAGAGCGTTGCAAACGCTGAAATTAAAAACTACACAATACTTTCTAAGGATGTTACCAAAACGGAGTTTTCTAACGGTAAGGTAATAATAGTTAATTTAAGTGATAAAGCTGTTAAAACCGAAATGGGAACAGTTGAAGCACAAAATTTTATTACAAAGTAAAGGAGGGATAAACATAAATGGACGCAACATTAAAAGAACCTAAAAAGGTTAAAGCCCCTAAGAAAAAAAGAATAAGGGGAATAGAATCTAAAAAAAGTATGTACGGACGTATGTTTATTCTTCCGTGGTGCATTGGTATGTTATTGTTCTTTATTATACCTTTGTTCCAAAGTCTTATATATTCGTTCAGTACGGTTTGGGTAGAACCCGGACTTATGGAAACCGAACTTTCCGGGCTTGAGAATTATAAGTTTATATTAAATGAAGACCCTAACTACACAAACAATTTGTGGAGTGCTATACAGAGTTTCTTTAGGAATATGCCTATTATTATAATAGTAAGTTTAATATTGGCTATAGTTCTTAACCAAAAATATCCCGGAAGAATGATTTTCCGTTCGGTATTCTTTGTACCCGTTATAGTAGCAACAGGTGTTGTTATGGAACTTTTAACAAAAAATTTAAACGGTGTTGACGCTATTATAACTCTTACTACCGAAACCGAAAACGTTTATTCGGAAGGTACGGGAGGAATGGACTTCACGGTGGTGCTGCAATCACTGAATTTCCCGGAGGAAATAACCAAAACGATGTCGGGATTAATTACAAATATATTCAACACGCTTTGGTCCTGCGGTATTCCTATAATTTTGTTCCTTGCCGGTTTACAAACCATACCCGAGCAGCTTTACGAAGCTTCTACGGTTGAAGGTGCTACCAAATGGGAAGAATTTTGGTACATAACTTTACCTATGCTTAGCCAAACGCTATTACTTGTAATTATATTTACAATGATAGATTTGTTAACGCAAAACACCAACCCGGTTATTCAGCAAGCATATACGCTTATGAGTGCGCAGAGCGTTTACGACCAATCGGCTGCAATGCTTTGGCTGTTCTTTGGAATTATAGGTTTGGGCGTAGGAATAGTAATATTCTTGTATACTAAGATATTACTTAAAAAATGGAATTAGGAGGGGAATAAAATGGAAAAAGAAAATAAAAAAATAAATATTCCCGAAGCTCCTAAAAGATCAATAGGCATTACAAAATATCAGATAAAGAAAAATGTAAAACAGGTTTTAACAATGATAGCAAGATATGCCTTGTTAATATCGGTAAGTTACATAGTTTTGTATCCGTTATTTGCATTAATAGCATATACGCCTATGTCCAGAACGGATATATTGGATCCTTCGGTTATATGGTTTTCAAAGCATCCTACAACAGGCAACTTGGTAGCCGCATGGGGAGCGCTTGATTACTTGAACGGATTGTCGCGTACACTTTTAGTAGGAATAGTTTCGGCTATAATAGAAGTATTTACATGTGCTATAGCGGCATACGGTTTTGCAAGATTTGAATTTAAAGGTAAAAATTTACTTTTTGCATTGGTTTTATTAACGGCTATAGTTCCGGTACAAATTTTGGCAATACCTTTGTACTTAAACTTTAGGTATTTAGACTTTTTCGGTTTAACAAAGCTAATAGGCGGAGCGTTTTTTGATAATCCGGATTTTGTTATAGATTTAACCGAAACACCTTTTACTTTCTGGTTGCCTTCGTTATTCGGCGTAGGTTTGCGTTCGGGATTGTTTATATTTATTTACAGACAATTCTTTGTAGGCTTACCTAAAGAACTTGAAGAAGCCAGTTGGATAGACGGAGCCGGACCTTTAAAAACATTCTTTAAAGTAGTTATTCCTTCCAGTGGCGTTGTATTTTTAACAGTTACCATATTTTCAATAATTTGGCACTGGAACGAATACCATTTATCTGTTTTGTACTTTAATAATAAGCATCCGCTTGCGGTTGCGCTTTCGGGAGTTGTATCGTATTTTACACAAAGCGGTATAAATTACGAAACGGCTCAGGGAGCTATTTCGGCAGCATGTTTGCTGTTTATAGCGCCGGTACTTATAATGTACATGTTTATGCAAAGGAAATTTATTCAAAGTGTTGACAGAGTAGGTATTGTAGGTTAAAATATAGTTAGGAAAATTGTATGAAAATACAATGTTTTTATAAAAAAATTTTATGGAGGTAAACAAATATGGCAAATACTTTAGCAAAAAATGTTACCAAAGTTTTGGCATTATTACTTGCTATGGTTATGTTGTTTGCATCCTGCGGCGGCAATAAAACAAACAGCAGCGGTCAGCAGGTAGACGATAACGGCAGCGTTATCGACGGCGACAACAACGGCGACGGTAATAATACCGACGGTAACGAAAGCGGTAGCGACAAAACTACCAGTGGCAGCAACAAAAACAGCAAAAACAGCAAAAACAACAAAAACAACAAAAACGGTAACGGCGGTACAACTACCACCAGCAAAGAAACAAAGTGGGCTTCTAACTATTTAAGCAAAATGCCTGCTTCCGTTAAGAAAAAAGAAATTCACGTTTTAATGTGGAGAAAATACGATGCTGTTGAAAAGAAAACAATTGAATCTTTCCAAAAAGCTACAGGCATAAAAGTTAGAACAACAGTTTCGAGCGCTTACGCTACAAAATTGGCACAGCTTATAGCCGGTAAAGACAATCCCGACGTAGTATGTTTGGAAAGTAACTGGCCCGGTACGGCAGTTAACTGTTTACAGCCGCTTGATAAATACAAATTCCGTTTAGATGACAGTATTTGGTCTAAAACAGCTATGAATAATGTTAAAGCAAACGGTAAATATTACGGTGTTGCTATAGACGGTTCTTGGAGCTGCGACGACACATATTACTGCACATACTATGCTCCTTCTGTATTAAAGGCAGCGGGAATTACAGCTAACCCCTGGAACTTATATAAACAGGGCAAATGGGATTGGAACCAAGCTAAATCCATTGCTAAAACATTCTATACAAAATACAGCGGTAAAAAGAACGGTATTTTGAATTTGTATGAGAACGATACTTATATGTTATCTGCCGGTGTAGATTTCTTAAGCTACAACAACGGTACTTATACAAACAACTTAAACAATGCTTCTAAAAAAGCTACAATTGTTAAAGCTTGGAAAGAAGCAGCACAAGAGAGCGCAGATAAAATTTTAAATATCACTTACGACGCTACTGTATTAAACCAGGGCAATACAGCTTTATTTAACTCTATTTCCTACGGTTTATATTCACAGTGCGACTGGTTTGGCAGCTTAACTGTTAAAGGCGGTATATCCGGCTTACAGGCAGTTCCGGTAGCAGGTCCTACAGCAGGAAAAACTTATGTTCCTTACAGACCTAAATGCTGGGGCGTTGCAAAAGGTTCCGATAACGTTGAAGGCGCAGCATACTTCTTAAGATACTTCTTGGATCCTAAAACAAACGGTTCTACATCTTCATTTGGCAACAGCCAATTTAAAGAAGTATTTAACGTTATTACCGGTAAAAACAAGAGCCATCCTATAACAAGAATAGTTAGAGCTACACCTTATGTTATGGATTATCAGAAGAAAGACAGTGCTTCTGCAATGTACAGAAAAATATCTGGTGCAGGACAAAGCCAAGTAGAAACCACGATTGATTCTTACAAAGGCACAATTAACAGTGCAGCAAGCTCTGTTAACAACTTAATTAAAAAACGTGCAAGATAAAACTTTGAGTTTTAATTGAAATGTTTTAAGGACGCATTTTAAAATGCGTCCTTTTTTTGCGCAAATTTTATTAGTGCGGCGGTTTTTTAAGGCAAAGCCTTAAAAAACGCCAAAGCCTTAGGCTTTGGCGTTTAAGCCCTTATTTATAAGGGCTTAAAACCGCCGTAGAACAAAAAAATATAAAAAACAAAAAATTTTAAAAAAAAAGGGTTGACAAATGTAATTTAGTGTGGTAAAGTATTAACACAGTACAACAACAGAATAAAAACAAGGAGAAAAAAACAATGAAAAAAATAATAGCTTTAATATTAACCACATTAGCAATAGCAACCTTATTTACCGGTTGCGGCAAAAAAAATCAAACCGATTTAGAATATGTAAAAGAAAAAGGAACTCTTATTGTAGGCATTACGGATTTTGAACCTATGGATTATAAAAAAGGCAGCGAATGGATAGGATTTGACGCCGATTTGGCAAAGAAATTCGGTAAAAGCTTAGGAGTTAAAGTTGAGTTTACCGAAATCAATTGGGATAACAAAGTAATGGAACTTGACGGAAAACAAATTGACTGTGTATGGAACGGTATGACATTAACCGACGAAGTAAAAAACGCAATGTCCACAAGCGAAGCATATTGTAATAACTCACAGGTAATAGTTATTAAAAAGGGTGCAAAAATTTCCGATACCGCAAAAGAAGGCGACGATTTTAAAGGTTATAAATTTGCCGTAGAAAAAGGCTCGGCAGGTAAAGATATGGCAGAAAAATACGGATATGAATATACAGAAGTAGACAGCCAAGCAAAAGCATTAATGGAAGTAAACGCAGGAACGGCAAATTGTGCAATTATAGATTCTTTAATGGCTGCGGCTATGGTAGGCGAAGGCACAAGCTACAGCAACCTTAAATATACGGTTTCTTTAAACGAAGAACTTTACGGTGTTGGATTTAGAAAAAATTCCGATTTAACCGCAAAACTTAACGAATTCTTTAAAACCGCCAAAGAAGACGGAACAATGCAAGCAATTGCGGAACAGTACAAAGTACAGGCTGCATTAATAAAATAATGTTTTTTATAAAAAACCAAAACTTGAAATAAAACAATATAAAAAAATACAAATGCCATTAGGAAAGGCAAAAACAAAGTTGTGCTTATAAACCCAAAAAGAGAGCGTTTATTTTAAACGCTCTCTTTGGGCGGTTTTAAAAAGTATTTAATTTTTAAACCAAAATATTAAAGCTGAAATATTATTAAAGCCGGCATAATTGTTTTTATTATTAAATAAACGGAGAAGATATATGAGTTTTTCACAACAACTGCCTATAGTTTTTGAAGCGTTAAACGTGGGTTTTTTGCAAACACTTAAATTATTTTTTGTAACCCTTTTGGGTGCCTTGCCGTTAGGACTTTTAATTTCTTTCGGCTCTATGAGTAAATTTAAACCTTTAAGCGGTTTAATTAAAACAGTGGTTTGGATAGTAAGGGGCTCGCCTTTAATGATACAATTGCTTATAATATATTATTTTCCGGGTTTGGTTTTTCAGAATAATATATGGGGCAGCGGAGAAAACGGAAGATTTTTGGCGGCGGCGGTATCGTTTATTATAAATTACGCCTGCTATTTTTCGGAAATATACCGCGGCGGTATACAGGGCGTACCTAAAGGTCAGCAGGAAGCCGGACAGGTTTTGGGCTTAAAGAAAAACCAAATATTTTTTAAAATCACTTTATTGCAGATGATAAAACAAATAGTGCCGCCTATGAGCAACGAAATAATAACGCTTGTAAAAGATACTTCTTTGGCAAGAATTATAGCTTTGCAGGAGGTTATTTGGGCAGGCGAAGCGTTTATGAAGGGCTCCAACGGTATTTCGGGTCAAATTTGGCCGTTATTCTTTACGGCGGTTTATTATTTGGCGTTTAACGGAATTTTAACGCTTTTATTTGGAAAATTGGAAAAGAAACTAAGCTATTTTAAATAAAGGGAGGGAAAAGTTTTGGATAACATACTTGAAGTAAAGAACATAAAAAAGAGTTTTGGCAAAACACAGGTTTTAAAAGACATAAGCTTTTCTCTTAAAAAAGGCAAGGCATTGGCTATAATAGGTTCTTCCGGCAGCGGAAAAACCACTTTGCTGCGTTGCTTAAACTTTTTGGAAAAAGCAAACGAAGGAACAATAAGCGTAAACGGAGAAGTAATATTTTCGGGTTCGGAAAACCAAAAGCTTTCGGACAGTGAAATAAGAAAAAACCGTTTGCATTTCGGTTTGGTTTTTCAGTCGTTCAATTTATTTCCGCAATATACGGCAAAAGAAAACGTAATGTTGGCCGAACAGATTTTGGCAAAAGAGCAAATTAAGAAAAACGGAGAATATAACGGTTATAAAACCATAAAAGAGGCTTACGAGTTTATAGATAATAAAGCCGAGGATTTGCTTGAAAGCGTTGGAATGAAGCACAAAAAAGATTTTGTTCCGTGCGAGCTTTCCGGCGGACAGCAGCAAAGGGTGGCAATTGCAAGAGCCTTAGCGCTTAATCCCGATATTTTGTGCTTCGACGAGCCTACTTCGGCGTTGGACCCGGAAATTACCGGAGAAGTTTTAAACGTAATTAAAAAGCTTGCCGAAAAAAACACCACAATGATAATTGTAACGCACGAAATGGGATTTGCCAAAGAAGTGGCGGATGAAGTTATGTTTATGGATAACGGCAAAGTGGAAGAAATGGGAACACCGGAAGAAATTTTTTCAAATCCCAAAAGCGAAAGATTAAGAGAATTTTTAAAAACCGTATTAAGAATATAGGCGTACAACCTATAAAACAAAAAATATATTTATTTAAAAATATAAGAAAATAAAAACTTGATAAAATATAACTTGACAAATTATATTTTTGTGATAAAATAAATAAAGACAATAAAGAAGAGCGGCTTTAGGCTCTCACCCCACAGGTTTCGTCCAAAAGGGTCAATATGTTTTATTTTATTTATAAGGCTTATTGCGTGGACGATATTATATTTATTGTCCACGTTTTATTTTTTGGAGGTGCGTAGCATTAGCAAACAAGAACTACCTATTAACGAAGAAATTAAGGAAAAAGAAATAAGAGTAATTGACGCGGACGGTTCGCAGCTTGGTATAATGGCTTTAGACGAAGCTTTAAAAAAATCCGCCGAAAAGGATTTAGACCTTGTAATGATTGCTCCTAACGCAAAGCCTGCGGTTTGTAAGATAATGGATTACGGAAAGTACAAATTTGAACAAACCAAAAAAGAAAAGGAAATGCGTAAAAACCAAAAGGTTGTTGAAACCAAAGAAATTCGTTTAGGTCTTTCAACCGATGTACACGATTTTGAAACAAAAGGCAATCATGCCGTTAAGTTTTTAAAAAGCGGAAATAAGGTTAAAGTTTCCATTCGTTTCAGAGGAAGAGAGCTTGGCCATCCTGAAATAGGCTTGGAAAATATGAAGCGTTTTGCCGAATATTGCAGCGAAGTATCCGTTGTAGAAAAGCCGGCTAAGATGGAAGGCAGAAATATGTTAATGTTTTTATCGCCGAAGCCTAATAAATAAGCAAAAAATAAATATTTAAAGCACTTAAAGTATTTAAAGTATTTATTTGAAGTATGTATTTAAAATATTTGTTTGAATTATTTGTTTAAATCATTAGTTAAAACATAGGTTTAAAATATTTATTTTGAGTAGTTATTTTAAGTATTAAAGTATACAAGTATTCAAGGAGGAAAAAAAGTATGCCTAAGATTAAAACACACACCGGGGCTAAAAAGCGTTTTAAGCTTACCAAAAACGGTAAAGTTAAAAGAGCGCACGCATATAAGTCCCACATATTAAATAAAAAATCCACCAAACGCAAGAGAAATCTTCGCAAGGTAGCAGTTGCCGATGCCACAAATGTTGCAGCTGTTAAGAAAATGATTCCTTATAAATAAACAACGGAGGTAACGAACGATGGCTCGTATTAAAGGTGCGGTTGCAACCCGCAAAAGAAGAAAAAAGACTTTAAAGCTTGCTAAAGGCTATTTCGGCGCAAAATCCAAGCTTTTTAAAACTGCTAAAGAAGCAGTTATGAAATCAGGTCAATATGCATATATAGGCCGCAGACTTAAAAAACGTGATTTCAGAAAATTATGGATAACCCGTATTTCCGCAGCTGCAAAATTAAACGGAATGAACTATTCCACATTTATGAATGGTTTAAAGAAATCCGGCATTAACATAAACAGAAAAATGCTTGCAGACATGGCAGTAAACGACGCTAAAGGTTTTCAGGCTTTAGTTAAAACTGCTCAAAAAGCATTAGCAAAATAATAATTATCGCCCGAAAAAATCTTTCGGGCGATTGTTTTTATTTTGATTATTTTACGGGGCGGCAAGCCCCCAAAACAAAACCTTGGTTTTGTTTTGGGCAAAAGCTAAAGCTTTTGCAAAGACCGAAAAAATTTTTTCGGGCTTTGGGTTTGTCGCCGTATGTTAAATGCAAAAACAAGAGGTGCTTTATGATAACGTCCAAAAACCATGAAAAGGTTAAATTTGTATGCAAACTTTTAAGCTCTAAAAGTTTTAGGCATAAAAATAATTTAATGGTACTGGAAGGCGAAAGGTTAATTACGGAAGCCGAAAAAATAAAAGAACTTTATTATGTAAAAAAAGAAATTGCCGAAAAATTTTTAGGCATTACCGAAAAAAGCTATGAAGTATCGGAAGAAGTATTTAAAAAAATAAGCGATACGGTAAATCCGCAAGGTATTTTGGCACTGGTAGAAATACCGGATACTAACGGAAAAATAGATTTAAACGGAAAATATATGGCTTTTGAAAATATACAGGACCCATCTAACTTAGGGGCGGCGGCAAGGTCTTTGGAAGCGTTTGGAATAAACGGAATAATAGTAAACGGAGTAGATCCGTACAGCCCTAAAGTTTTAAGGGCCTCTATGGGTGCAATATTAAGAATGCAGGTTATAATGCCGAATGATATTTTGGAGTGTTTAAAAAACGTTCCTATGCGTAAAATAGGTATGGTGGTATCGGGCGGCGAAAGCATAAGAGATTTTGAATTTAAAAACGATATTGCCGTTATAGGTAACGAAGCCAACGGTTTAACGGAAAAAGCAAAAGAATTATGCGATAATTTAATAACCATAAATATGAAAGGTCCTACGGAAAGTCTTAACGCGGCAGTGGCGGCGGCGGTTACCGCTTGGGAAATGCAAAAGTAAAGCGAAAGCAAAGGTTTAAATTTTATGTACCGGCGAGCCCCAAACACAAAAACTTTGTTTTTGTGTTTGGCAAAAGCAAAAGCTTTTGCCAAAGCCCAAAGGACAGAACCTTTGGGCTTTGGGCTCGCCTTAGTAAAAACCAACCTTAAAAAACAAATAACAAAGTTATAAAAACAGCAAAAATAAAAATGCACTTGAAAGATTATATCTTTTTAGTGTATAATCATTTATTAGGATTATTATAAATTATTATATGTTATTATAAATTTAATATTTTTGTAGTTAAAAATATAGATTTTATTCAGTAAAAATTTAAGGAGAAACTGTTTTATGGCAAAACTTGTTATTGTGGAGTCCCCCAGTAAAATTAAAAGCGTAAAAAAATATTTGGGCTCCGGATACGAAGTTATGGCTTCTAAAGGTCATATAAGAGATTTACCTAAATCTAAGTTAGGGATAGATATTGAAAATAATTATGAACCCAGTTATATTAATATGTCTAATAAAAAAGACCTTATAAACGAGTTAAAAGACGCTGCAAAAAAAGCCGATTTTGTATATCTTGCAACCGACCCAGACCGTGAGGGAGAAGCAATTTCGTGGCATTTGGCAAATATTTTAAATATTCCTCTTGATGAAAAGTCCAGGGTTTGTTTTAACGAAATTACAAAAACGGGTGTTAAAAACGGAATGGAGCACCCAAGAGCCATAGATTTATCTTTGGTAGATGCTCAGCAGGCAAGACGTGTTTTAGACAGAATAGTGGGCTATAAATTAAGTCCGTTTTTATGGAAAAAAGTTAAAAGCGGTCTTTCGGCAGGCAGAGTACAATCGGTTGCCTTAAGAATGATTGTAGACCGTGAAAGAGAAATAGAAGATTTTAAATCCGAAGAATATTGGAGTATAGACGCTGCCTTAAAAAAAGAAAGAAAAGGATTTAAAGCAAAATTTTTCGGTATAAACGGCAAAAAGCTGGATATAAAAAGCGAAGAAGAAGTTTTAAGCTTAACGGAAAAATTAAAGAAAGAAAAATATACGGTGGGAGAAGTTAAAGAGAGCAATAAAAAACGCCAGCCTTCCGCTCCGTTTACAACTTCTACTTTGCAGCAGGAAGCCGCAAGAAAATTAGGGTTTACCGGTCAAAGAACAATGCGTATAGCTCAACAGCTGTACGAAGGAATAGATATAGAGGGTATGGGAGCCACCGGTTTAATAACTTATATGAGAACCGACTCTTTGCGTATATCCGAAGAAGCAAGAGCTGCCGCAAACAAGCTTATAGCGGAAAAATTCGGGGAAAATTATTTAACCGAAAAACCCAGATATTTTAAAAGCAAATCTTCGGCTCAGGATGCACACGAAGCAATACGTCCAACACTATGCGAATTAAAACCCGACGATATTAAAAATAATCTTACGGCAGAGCAATATAAATTATATAAGCTTATATGGTCGCGTTTTATTGCAAGCCTTATGCACGAGCAAATAAACACGGTTGTATCCGTAAATATAAATGCCGGAGAATATTTGTTTAAGGCAAGTCAAAGTAAAGTTAAATTTGATGGTTTTTCAATTTTGTACGAAGAAGGAAAAGATGTAGAAGAAGAGAAAAAAGGTTCTGCGCTTCCGGCTTTAAAGGAAGGCGACGAATTAACTTTGACCGAGCTTTTGCCGGAGCAGCATTTTACTCAACCGCCGGCAAGATATAACGAAGCCACTCTTATAAAATCTTTGGATGAAAACGGAATAGGCAGACCTTCTACTTATGCGCCTATTTTGGCAAATATATTAAATAAGAATTATATCGAACGCGAAAACAAAGCCTTTAAGCCTACAAATTTAGGTATAGTTGTTGTAGATTTATTAAAACAATATTTTGCAAAAATTGTAGATATAAAATTTACGGCAAATATGGAAAAAGATTTGGATACCATAGAAGAAGGCAAACTGGTATGGCAAAAACCGGTTGACGATTTTTATAAGAGCTTTGAAAAGAAATTAAAATCCGCAGAAGCCGAAATGGAAGGCAAGAGGGTTAAAATACCGGTAGAAGAAAGCGACGAAATTTGCGAGCTTTGCGGCAGAAAAATGGTAGTTAAAACCGGAAAATTCGGTAAATTTTTGGCTTGTCCGGGATACCCCGAATGCAAAAACACAAAACCGCTGCCAGAAAATGAAATTAAAGAGCCATGTCCCAAATGCGGAGGAAAGTTAATTTC
Organism: Oscillospiraceae bacterium; assembly: GCA_902796905.1. Taxonomy (GTDB): domain Bacteria; phylum Bacillota; class Clostridia; order Oscillospirales; family Acutalibacteraceae; genus UMGS1279. The sequence goes on from CADBQU010000036.1 coordinate 21,675, forward strand.
CCGTATTTCAAAAAAGGGTAAACGTTTTTACGGATGTTCCAATTATCCGAACTGTGATTTTGCGGCGCCAAGTTTACCTACGGGAGAAATATGTCCCGTTTGCGGCGGCTTTATTTTAAAGGGAGTAAGAGGCAGAAATTACTGCATAAACTCGGAATGCCCCACAAGAATAAAAGCTGCTTTAAAAACAAAAGATAAAGCAAAAGAAACCAAAACCGCAAAAACCGCCAAAGGTGCAAAGGGTGCAAAAACGGCAAAAACCTCAAAACCAAAATCCGCCGCAAAATAGGGCAAACAAAAAACAAATAAAAAACAAAGTTTTAAAATATATTGTAAGCGGCGGCAAAGCCCCAAAGCCCGAAAGCTTTCGGGCTTTGGCAAAAGCTTTTTTAAAGCTTTTGCCCCAAAAACAAATTTTTGTTTTTGGGGGCTTGCCGCCCATATACAAACTAAAAAGAAAAAAGTTAAGTTAAAAGGAAAAGCTTTAAATGGAAAAGAAAGTTACGGTAATAGGCGCAGGACTTGCCGGCTGCGAAGCGGCATACGCTTTGGCAAAAAGGGGAGTAAAGGTAACGCTTATTGAACAAAAACCGGTTAAAAAATCCGCGGCTCATAAAAGTGATAATTTTTGCGAACTGGTTTGTTCAAATTCTTTAAAGGCCTTTAGGTTAAATTCTGCAGCGGGACTTTTAAAAACCGAAATGGAATTTTTGGGTTCTCTTACCGTACCTATTGCAAAACAAACTGCGGTTCCCGCAGGCGGAGCTTTGGCTGTAGACCGCGAAAAATTTGAAACAGCCGTAACAAAAGCCATAAAAGAAAACAAAAATATTACGGTTTTGCAAAAAGAGCAAAAAGATATTTTAAGCTTAGTACATAATAACGGCTGTAATAACAATAACGGTAACAGCAGTACCGGTGGCAACAGCAGCAATATAGTTATTATTGCAACAGGACCTTTAACGGACGGAAGCTTTGCGGAGAGCTTAAAAAAGCTTACCGGCGGAATGGAAATGTTTAGCTTTTACGACGCCGCGGCACCCATTGTTAATATAGATACCGTTGATATGGAACACGCTTTTTGGGCTTCGAGATATAAAGACGATCAAAAAGATTATTTAAATTGTCCTTTAACAAAAGAAGAATATTTACGCTTTTATAATGAGCTTATAAACGCCGAACGCGCCGTTTTGCACGATATGGATAAAATATACGAAGGCTGTGTGCCTATAGAAGTTTTGGCGCATAAAGGCGTAGACACTATGCGGTTCGGTCCGCTTAAGGCAGTAGGCTTGCAAGACCCCAAAACCCAAAAAAGACCGTATGCAAATTTGCAGTTAAGAAAAGAAACGGTTAACGGCAATATGTATAATTTGGTGGGCTTTCAAACAAATTTAAAATTCGGCGAACAAAAAAGAGTTTTTTCTTTTATACCGGCTTTAAAAAACGCAGAGTATGAAAGATACGGCGTAATGCACAGGAATTCGTTTTTAAATTCGCCTATGCTTTTAAATGAAACGTTAAATTTAAAAAGCCATAACAATATATTTATAGCCGGACAGCTTTCGGGTGTGGAAGGATATATGGAAAGTGCGGCTTCGGGAATAATGTGCGGAATAAATGCATTCAGAATGCTTAATAATAAAGAAATGCTTGTTTTACCCGATATTACAATGATGGGCGGACTTTTTAAATATATAACCACACCGCAAAAACATTTTCAGCCTATGGGCGCGGCTTTTGGGTTACTGCCTGCTTTAGATGTAAGAATTAAAGATAAATTAGAGCGGTATATGGCATTGGCCGAAAGGTCGGTGGAATATTTTAAAAACAACAGTTTTTAAAATTAAAAAAATTAATTTTAAGTGCAAAACATAAGTGCCGATTTTAAGTGAAAGTTTTAAGCGGAATTGATTTTAATTAATTTTAAAAATTTTAAAAATAACGTTATAACGTTTGCTTTAAATATGTTTAAAAATATATATTGAAATATTATATATTTTGAAATATATTTTTTAAATTTACAAAGAAAAAATTATTGAACTTTAGTTTTGATTTATAAAAGGGTTTATAATAAAACTATAACTATGTTTGGTACCAAGGGGGAAAAGGAATGAAAGTTGCACTTGATGTGTTCGGCGGAGATAATGCTCCCGCAGCAGCTATTAAAGGAGCTTTAAAAGCGAAAGAGGAATTCGGTATAGAAAGTATTCTTTGCGGAAATAAAGAAAAAATAAAAGAAGCGGCAAAAGAGAATAATATTGATATTACCGGTTTTGAAATAGCCGACGCGGAAAACGTAATAGAAATAGAAGACGATCCTACCGAAATTATAAAATCCAAAAATAATTGCTCTATGGCTGTTGCCTTAAAAGCGGTAGCCGAAAACAAGGCGGCAGCGGCGGTATCTGCAGGCAGCACCGGCGCGTTGGTAATAGGCGGAACATTTATAGTTAAAAGAATAAAGGGTATAAAAAGATGTGCCTTGGCTGCAATTATACCGTCGTTAAAAAACCATTTTTTACTTTTGGATGTTGGTGCAAACGCAGAAGTTAAACCCGAATTTTTAATGCAATTCGGCGTTATGGGCTCGGTTTATGCCGAAAAGGTTATGGGCATAAAAAACCCAAAAGTAAAATTGCTTAACATAGGCGAAGAGGACTGTAAGGGAACGGAAGTTCACAAAGAAGCTTATAAACTGTTAAAGCAGGCAAATATAAACTTTTTGGGAAATGCCGAAGGCAGAGATATTATGAGCGGAAATCAGGATGTTTTAATATCCGACGGTTTTTCGGGAAATATTGCGCTTAAAACCATAGAAGGGGTTTCGGGTTCTTTGTTTTCTATGCTAAAAGGCGTATTTTACAAAAATACGGCAACCAAGCTTGCCGCGCTTACATTAAATGGCGGATTAAGAGAACTAAAGCACAAAACCGATTATACGGCTATAGGCGGAGCTCCGCTTTTAGGTACAAAAGCACCGGTTTTTAAGGCGCACGGTTCAAGTAACGAAATTGCTTTTAAAAACGCAATTTATAACGCTTATATTTTTGCCAAAAACGGCGTAATAAAAGAAATAGAGGAAAATTTATAAAATGGAATTCGGTTATGAATTTAAAAACAAAGGCTTGTTAAAAACGGCTCTTACACATTCAAGCTATGCTAACGAAACAAAAACAAAAAGCAACGAAAGGCTTGAATTTTTGGGAGACAGTGTTTTAAGTATAATTGTAAGCGATTATATTTTTCATCACATGCCAAATGTAGACGAAGGGAAGCTTACAAAATTAAGGGCTTCTTTGGTTTGCGAACAAAGCTTGGCGGAATTTGCAAGAGAAATAAAACTGAACGAAATGATACTTTTGGGCAAAGGTGAAAAATCTACCGGAGGAGCGGACAGACCCAGTATTATTTCCGACGCTTTTGAAGCGGTGCTGGCGGCGATTTATTTAGACGGAGGAATAGAGCCGGCAAAAAAGTTTGTTTTAAGATTTATTAAAAATAAGCTTTCGGGCGGTGTTTTTAAAGATTATAAAACCGCTTTACAGGAAGTTATACAAAAAAATCCGGAAGAACAGCTTTATTATAAACTTAAAAGCGAAAGCGGACCGGAGCATGACAAGAAGTTTACGGTAGAGGTTTATTTAAACAGCAATCCGTTATCCGAAGGCGTGGGACATTCCAAAAAAGACGCCGAACAGCAGGCCGCAAAAAAAGCGCTCTTGTTTATGGGTGTGGAGCTGTAGTATTTAGTATAATATTAAAACAAAATATAAAATTAAACTGTTTATTATTTTGCAAAACAAACAGAAAAACAAAAAACCAAAAAACCAAAAACCAAAAATACTGTTATTAAAGCCGATAAGCCTTGGGATTATCGGCTTTATTTAAAAGTAACGGCAAAAGCAAAAATACGGGTTACGGGGCGGCAAGCGCCAAAAACAAAAATTGTTTTTGGCGCAAAAGCCAAAGCTTTTGCGAAAAGCCCAAAGGGCTTTGGCTTGCCGCCGTAACGGAAACCAAAAAACTATAAAATAAGGAGTATAAAATGGCTCACGCAAATATTTCGGTTTTTGTCCCCCACGAAGGATGTCCCAATAAATGCAGTTTTTGCAATCAAAACGCAATTACGGGTAAAGTAACTTCGGATGACGTACATAACACGGTTTTAAAATCCAATAACAAAAATGCCGAAATAGCGTTTTTCGGCGGAAGTTTTACGCTTATAGAGCGAGAATATATGATTGATTTATTAGACGCCGCACAAAAAGAAATAAATAACGGAAATGCTACGGGTATAAGATTTTCCACAAGGCCGGACGGTATAAACGATGAGGTTTTAACACTTTTAAAAAAATATTCGGTTAAAACCATAGAACTTGGGGCGCAGTCCACAAATAATTATGTTTTAAAAGAAAATTTAAGAGGACATACATTTGAAGATATTGTTTCGGCTTCGGAATTGATTAAAAAATACGGATATGATTTAGGACTGCAAATGATGGTGGGACTGTATAAAAGCGACCGTGAAAAGGATATTAAAACCGCAGAAGATATTATAAACTTAAAACCCGAATGCGTTAGAATTTATCCCACGGTGGTAATTAAAAAAACATTGCTTTGCCATTTATACGAAAAAAAGCTTTATAAACCATTAACCGTTAACGAAGCGGCGGATATTTGCGCCGAAATTTTAGATATGTTTTTAAAAAACAATATAAATGTTATACGTTTGGGACTTCACGAAGTGGAGGATTTTGTGGCAGGACCTTTTCATCCGGCGTTTGGAGAAATAGCCGAAAGCCGTTTGATGTTAAAAAAAGCGTTAGAGCTTTTCGGTAATAAACCAAAGGGCAATTATAATATAACCGTAAACAAATCTTTTGTTTCTAAAATGATAGGACAACACAGAACAAATATTGAAATTTTAAGGAATATGGGTTATAATTGTAAAGTATATAGTGGGGAAGTTTTAAAATATTCATTAAAAATTTGCGAGGATGTGTAAAATTGTTAATTAAGCAGGTTGAAATATCCGGCTTTAAATCTTTTGCCGACAGAACTAAATTAAAGTTTTCAAAAGGACTTACCGCAGTAGTAGGTCCTAACGGCAGCGGCAAAAGCAATGTGTCCGACGCCGTTCGCTGGGTTTTGGGCGAGCAAAGCACAAAACAGTTAAGAGGAAAAAGTATGGAGGACGTTATATTCAGCGGAACCGAAACCCGTAAGGGCCACGGATTTTGCGAAGTAACCATTACTTTTGACAACAGCGACAGGACTTTGAATTTTGACGATGATAATGTAAGTATTACAAGAAGATATTACCGTTCTCACGAAAGCGAATATTTAATAAACGGCAATTTTGTACGGTTAAAAGACGTTCATGAAATGTTTATGGATACCGGTTTGGGACGGGACGGCTACAGTATGATAGGCCAAGGCAAAATTGATAATATTGTAAGCAGTAAATCGGACGAAAGACGCGATATATTTGAAGAGGCTTCGGGTATTTCCCGTTACAGATACAGAAAAGAAGAAAGCGAAAGAAAATTAAATTCAGCCGAAGAAAATCTGTTAAGATTGAGAGATATTGAAAGCGAGCTTAAAGGAAGGGTTGAACCTTTAAAAAAGCAAAGCGAAGCGGCGGAAGAATTTTTAAAATTATCGGATGAAAAGAAAGAACTTGAAATAGGAATTTGGCTGGATACGCTTAATTCTTCAAAAGAAAAATTTCGTAAAGAAGAAGGAAAAATTGCTACCGTCACGGCTCAGTATAAAGAACTTGACAATAAACTGACCGAGGCCGAAAACAAAATAGACGAAAACACAAAGCTTTTCGGGGAATTGACCAAAGAGATAGACGAAAAGCGTAAAATAGCGGGAGATACGGACCAAACCGTAGCAGAATTAAACGGCGATATAAATGTTTTAAATGTAACCATAGAACATAATAACGAAAACATATTAAGGCTTGAAAAAGAGTTGGAAGAGATTAAAAAAGCTTTTTCCGGGGACGATACCCAAAAAGCACAAAAGCAGCAAGAAAAAAAAGAAAAGGAAGAAAGCCTTAAAAAAATAAACGAAAAAACCGAAAACCTTTCTTTAGAGCTTTCAAACCTTATAAGCAAAAGCGAAAAGGCTTTAAAATTAAAAGAAAGCATAAGCGGTTCTTTAAACGAAATAGCCGAAAGTATTTCTTTTAACAGGGCTAAAATTTTAGGCTCGGAAGATTTAATTAAAGAAACGCAGGAAAGTAAAAATTCTTTAATAAAAAAAGAACAGGAAATTTTACTTATAAAAACCCGGCAGGAAAAAGAACTTGCGCTTTTAAATAAAGATTTAACCGATATTGAAGAAAGAGAAACGGGAGCTTTAAATACAAAAAAGGGATACGAACTGAAGCTTGATTCCAAAAGAGAAACCGAACAGAAAAAGCAAGAGGAATTGGCAGAGCTTGAAAACCAAAAAAATTCGGCGTTGCAAAAAGCCAATATGCTTAAAGAACTTGATAAAAATATGGACGGTTTTTCGTATGCGTCAAAAGAGATAATAAAAGCCAAAGAAGAAAAAAGGCTTATGGGAATAAGGGGCGTTGTATCAAAGCTTATAAATACAAAATCCGAATATTCCGTAGCCGTAGAAACAGCTTTGGGCGCAGCTGCCGGTAATATAGTGGTTAATACGGATACCGACGCCAAAAGGGCTATTAATTATTTAAAAGAGCGCCGTTTGGGCAGGGCTACCTTTTTACCTCTTAACTCTATAACGCCTAATTTTTTAACCGAAAAAGAAGTTAAAAATTGCAGCGGCTTTATAGGCTTTGCAAACGAGCTTTTGGAAAACGATAAAGAATACGATAATATTTTTAAATACCTTTTAGGAAGAACGGTTATTTGCGAAGATTTGGATTCCGCGGTGGCTATTTCCAAAAAATTTAAATATCATTTTAAAACCGTATCGTTAGACGGTCAGGTAGTAAATGCCGGCGGTTCTTTAACCGGCGGAAGTATTTCTAAAAACATCGGTATTTTATCAAGGAAAGACGATATTGAAAAGCTTATTAAAAAGGCTTCGGAATTAGATAAAAAAATAGAAATAAAAACCGAAGAGCTTAACAGAGCAAAAGCGGAATTTAACAAAATCAATGCCGATATTATAAATAACGAATCGGTAATATTAACCGCAAAAGAAGATAAAATAAGGGTTTTGGGAGAAATTAAGCGCGTAACTGATTTAAAAAATGCGGTTTCGGAGCAATTAAACGGTACCAAAACAGAAATAGCTTTAGCCGAAGATAAAATTTTAAAAATTAAAAACGATACGGAAAACGCAAAACTTTTAATAAAGCAATGCGAGGCAAAGCAGCTTGAACTTTCGGGCAAAACCGACATTGCGGCAGACGATACTTCGGAAAGGCGAAACGAAATTACGGAAGAACTTACATCCTTAAGATTAAGCGCCGGCAATATTTTAAAAGATATTGAAATTATAAACGGAGTATTGAGCGATTTAAGTTTATCTGCCGAAAGCCGTGAAGATAAGCAAAAACTTATTTTAGGCGAAATAGAAATTTTGAAAAATAAAAACAGCGAATGCGAAGCGGAAATAGAAAACAAAACAGGATTTATAGAAAAAGAAAAAGAAAATAAGGTGTTGTTTTCGGGCAAAAGCGAAGAGCTTTTAAACAAAAGAGATTTGATAGAAAGCGAAAACGTTAAGCTTAGAGCTTTGGAAAGAGAAATTTCGGAAGATAAAGAAAAGGCTTCGGGAGAAATTGCAAGGCTTAACGAGCGCAAAGAAGTTATGCTTAAAGAGCTTGACGATATTGTAGCAAAGCTTTACGACGAATATTCATTAACAAAATCCGAAGCGGAAGAAATGAATATAAAAATAGAAGATATTTCCGCCGCTAAAAAACGCCTTAACGAAATACGTTCAAAAATTAAAAATTTGGGTAACGTAAATGTGGCGGCTATAGAAGAATACAAAGAAGTAAGCGAAAGATACGAATTTTTAAGCAAACAGATAGAGGATGTTGAAAAGTCGAAAGCCGAATTATTAAAACTCATAAACGAGCTTATGCAGCAAATGAAAGAAATGTTTATAACGGGATTTAATAAAATAGGCGAAAACTTTACCAAAACATTTTCTACTATGTTCGGCGGCGGCCATGCGGAGCTTCGCCTTACAAATCCGGAGGATATTTTAAACAGCGGAATAGATATTGTGGCTAATTTGCCGGGTAAACATGTTCCCAGCTTAGATGTGCTTTCGGGCGGAGAAAAAGCGCTTATTGCCATTTCAATATATTTTGCAATAATGCAGGTAAACGCTCCTCCGTTTTGCTTTTTGGACGAAGTGGAAAGCGCTTTGGACGATATAAATGTAGAACGTTTTGCAAGATATATGAAAACTTCCGGTTTGCCTACGCAGTTTATTTGTATAACGCACAGAAGGGGAACTATGGAAAATGCGGATATGCTTTACGGAGTTACAATGCAGGAAAAAGGCGTAAGCAAATTAATAGAATTAAATGTATCCGAACTTGAAAAACATTTAAAAGAACTTAAGGTTGAATAATTTTTTAACTTACTATTTGCGCAAAGGAATAAATTATGGGATTTTTTTCTAAAATTAAAAACGGATTAAAAAATACCTCCGAGGCTTTAAAGCAAAGCGTAGGAGAAGTTATTAAAAGCTTTAGGAAGGTTGACGAAGAATTTTTTGAAGAGCTTTTGGAAAGTCTTGTTATGTGCGATGTGGGAGTTCATACCGCTGAAGATATATGTAACAGATTAAAAGATAAAGTTAAAGAAAAAAATATTAAAGACACTTCGGAAATAACAAAGCTTTTAAGGGAAATAGTTGAAGAAATTTTAACCGGTGAAAACGAGCTTAAAATAAATACAAAGCCTTCAATAATTTTGGTTATAGGCGTTAACGGAGCCGGCAAAACAACAACTATAGGAAAACTGGCGCTTAATTTAAAAAACAGCGGCAAAAATGTTTTGCTTGCGGCGGCAGATACCTTTAGGGCGGCTGCTATAGACCAGCTTGAAGTTTGGGCGGAAAGGTCAAAAACTCATATTGTAAAATCCGTAGAGGGAACTGATCCGGCTTCGGTTGTATTTGACGCCATAGCGGCAGGCAAAGCCCGAAAAGCCGATGTAATAATTGCGGATACCGCCGGAAGACTGCATAACAAGAAAAATTTAATGGATGAACTTGCTAAAATTCACAGGGTTATAGACAGAGAGCTTCCGGAAGCCGACAAAGAAGTACTTTTGGTTTTGGACGGCACTACGGGACAAAATGCCGTAAACCAAGCAAGAGAATTTAAAAACGTAACACCCGTAAGCGGAATTATAGTAACAAAATTAGACGGTACTGCAAAAGGCGGAGCGGTTTTGTCGGTTAAAAGCGAACTTGACATACCGGTTAAATTTATAGGCGTAGGAGAAGGAATAGACGATCTACAGCCTTTTGACCCGCACGAATTTGCGTTAAGTTTATTCCCGGAAGAAAAAGACAAAGTATAAATTTATAAGGCGGCCCCAAAACAAAATGTATTTTGTTTTGGGCAAAAGCTAAAGCTTTTGCAAAGCCCTTAAGGGCTTTGGGCCGCTATATATTAAATAAAATTAAAATATTTAAAATTAAATTAAAACGGAAAGAAAAAATGGATTTTATAATAGCTACACACAACAAACACAAAACAGAAGAATTTAAAAGAATATTAACTCCGCTAAATATAAATATAATCTGCGCCGATTTACCGGAGGTGGAGGAAACCGGAAAAACTTTTAAAGAAAATGCTTTGCTTAAAGCCAAAAGCGCATATAAAGCTACCGGAAAAATTTGCGTTGCGGATGACAGCGGAATTTCCGTTGATATTTTAAACGGAGAACCCGGAATATATTCTGCAAGATACAGCGGTATAAACGCTACGGCAAAAGAAAACAATAAAAAACTTTTAAAAAAGCTTGAAGGCGTAAAAAAAGAAGACCGTAAGGCCCATTATACCTGCGCCATAGCCTGCGTAGGAGAAAACATTGAATTTACGGTTGAAGGATATATGTTCGGAGAAATAGGCTTTAAAGAACAGGGTACGAACGGCTTTGGCTACGACCCGCTTTTTATAAGCGAAAAAGGACCGTTGGGACTTATTTCGGCAAAAGAAAAAGATTCAATAAGCCACAGGAATGCGGCGCTTAAAAAATTTAAAGAAAAATTAGAGGAATTAAATTTATGTTAACAGGAAAACAAAGAGCGGGATTAAGGGCTATGGCCAACGGATTGGAAACCGTTTTTCAAATAGGCAAAGGCGGAATAAACGACCAGCTTATACGCCAAACGGATGAACTTTTGGAATTAAAGGAGCTTGTAAAATTAAGGGTTTTGGAATCGGCTCCCGTAACCGCAAGAGAAGCGGCAAATGAAATTTCGGAAAGTTTAAATGCGGAAGTAGTGCAGGTTATAGGTTCCAGATTTACGCTTTACAGAGAAAGCAAAGAGCATAAAACCATAAAATTAAGAAAATAAGGTGTAAAAATCAAAAGAATTTTTAAAAGATAAAAAATTATTATTTATTTTTATTTTTTAACCAGTATAAACAGTATTAACAGTATTTTAAAATTCGGGGGCTTTGGGATGACAGTTCTTTTCGGCGGCAGTTTTGATCCGCCGCACATAGCACATACAGAAATGGCAGAAGCCGTTGCCAATTTAAATGAAACCGAAAAGCTGGTAATTATTCCGGCTTTTTCGGCTCCTTTAAAAAACGGAGCAAAAGAAAGCTACAAGCACAGATTTAACATGTGCGAATTGGCTTTCGGTTTTATTAAAAAGGCGGAGATTTCCAATATAGAGGAAATTATAAATTTAAAAAACAAAACCGAAAAATCTTACACTGTAGATACGATAAAAACATATATAGCTCAAAACAATTTAAAAGAAAAGCCCTATTTTTTAATAGGTGCCGACAGCGCCGAACATTTAAACGAATGGAAAAATGCAAAAGAGCTTTGCTTAATTTGCAATTTTTTGGTTTTTAAAAGAAACGGGAAAATAAACACATCTGTTTTAGATAAGCTTAATGCAAATTATAAAATTTTAGATTTTTTGCCTAAAAATTATTCCTCCACAAAAATAAGAGAAAATATTGCGTTTAATGATGTGTCCGAAAAAGTAAAACAATATATTATGGCAAATTCTTTATATAATATAGATGAAAAATACAAAGAAATTTTGCAAAAAAATATGGGAAAGAGAAGATACAATCACTCTTTAAATGTGGCTGAAGAAGCCGTAAGGCTTGCCAAAAAATACAATGCGGATGAAAATTTAGCATATACGGCAGGTCTTTTACACGATATTACCAAAGAAATACCGCAAAAAACACAGTTGAAATTTTGCAGTGAGTTTGGTATACTTATGAATGATATTGAAAAAAATTCATTTAAGCTTTGGCATGCAATTACCGGTGCATATTATGTAAAATATATACTGGCAATTGAAAACGAAGATATATTTGACGCAATACGTTACCATACTACCGCAAAACCGAATATGCCTCTTTTAAGCAAAATAATATATTTGGCGGATTATACTTCAAAAGAACGTGATTACGACGGAGTTGAGGATATGCGCAAATATGTTGATATTTCTTTAGAAAAAGCAATGCTTGAAGCATTAAAATTTACGGTAGAAGATGTTAGCGCAAAAGGTCTTCCGGTGCATCCGGACACTTTAAACGCGTTAAAAGAAGCAGAAAGCAAATAAAACTAAAAATAAAAACAAAAACAATAACAATAACAATAAAAAATAAAGTATTGATTTGATGGGTAAAATACTTTAGCGGCGGCAAAACGCCAAAGGCGTTTTAAAGCCAAAACTTGTGTTTTGGCTTTAGGGAACAAAATAAATTTTGTTCCCTGCCGCCGCAAACAGAATTAATGTAAAATAAATTCAAGCATTTATTTTAAAGGGGAAACCGTTATGGATGAAAAACAGTTTAATTTCAGCGAAATGCAAAAAAACAGGAAACTTATAAGAAAAAGGAAAATAATAAGAAGAACTTTAAATATTATTTGTTCCATAGTTTTGGTTTTATCTATTATTTTAACCGGAGGTATGGGATATTATATATTCGGTCTTTCCAACGTTAAAATTAACGCGCAAGGTACCGATTCCGACAGTTATGAAGACCTTTACAAAAGCAACAACAGCGGAGTAAGCTATATTTTGGTAGCAGGTTTGTGCCCTCCGGAAGAAGGCGGAAAGCTTACCGATACGCTTATAGTTGCCTGTTTGGATCACGATAAAAAAACATTAAACTTTTTGCAGATACCCAGGGATTTATATATTGGCGATGAAGACGGCTCTATTTACGGCGGCGGTAAAATAAACGCTGTTTACGGCAGCCCCAGAAGCGGCGAAACCGGAATAAATGCTTTAAGAAGAGTTATAAGCAACTATTTGGGTATTCCGCTGGACCATTATGTTTTGTTTAATATTCCCGCATTTATAAACGTTATAGACGCATTGGGCGGACTTACCATAAACATTACCAACAGTACCGGTATAGATATCATGGACTATAACACCAAGGTTCATCACAGAGTAGGTCCCGGCTGGGTTACTTTAAAAGGAAGCTTGGCTACAGGATTTATAAGAAAAAGAACCGGTGTTTCGGACGGATATTACAGGGGCGACGCCGACCGTGTGCAAAGTCAGCAATTAGCTTATGTGGCACTTGCCAAAAAGCTTAAAAATATGAGCGTTTCGCAAATGTATAAGGTTGCCACAAACTGCTTTAACGAAATTTCAACCGATATACCTCTTAATGACATATTGGGCTACGCTTTGGAAGTAAAAGGTATGAGTATGGACAGTATGGGCGTTTATGCCGTACCGGGACAGTATTGCAGTTATCACGGTTACAGCGTATATTCTGTTCATAAACAAAATTATATTGATATTTACAACAAAAACTTAAATCCTTACGGTAAGCCCTTAACGGATGACAGTATTATGATTTACGAATATTACAGAACCGTGGGCGAATCGTTTGATCCGAGCGACGAAGTTTCGGGAGGAACTCTTGCAAGTATTGAGGGAGAAAAGAAGCAATGACGGTAAAATCCGAACAAGCAAAAGAAAAGGTTATAACGGCTGTAAAAGCTTTGGATGAAAAAAAGGCCATAGATATATGCGCTTTTGAAATTTCAAAACTTTCGTCTATAAGCGATTTTATAGTATGCGCTACGGCTACGTCTTCAACACATATAAGAGCTTTAGCCGACAATGTTGAAAAAAGGCTTACGGAGCAAGGCACAGAGCCTCATCATACCGAAGGTAAAGCCACGGGATGGTTTTTGTTGGACTATACCGATTTTTTGGTAAACATATTTACCAAAGACGCCAGAGAGTTTTATAATTTGGAAAAACTTTGGGCAGACGGCGAAGAGCTTGATTTAAACGAAGTTTTAAAAGACGACAAAGACGGCAAAGACGGCAAAGACGGCAAAGACGGCACCAAAGGCGAATAAAAGTTTTTACCGATGCGTTAAATAAAAGCAAAGTTTTAAAGGCTTTATGTAAAAGCCTAAAGTTTTTGCTAAAACAAAACTTCGGTTTAACGCCGTAAAGATTAGTGCCTGCATAATGCAATAAAAACAATAAATTTAATAAAAGAATACAGCATAAAAATAAACGGTTTTTCTATTTCTAAAAGCAAAAAAGAAAAATCGTTTATTTTAAGAGGGTTTATATTATGAGTTACGATTTTAAACAGATTGAAAAAAAATGGCAGGATATTTGGGACGAAACGGAAGCCTTTAAGGCGGAAAACAATTCTTCAAAGCCTAAGTATTACGCTTTGGTGGAATTTCCGTATCCTTCGGGACAGGGACTTCATGTGGGACATCCCAGAAGTTATACAGCGCTTGATATTGTTGCGCGTAAAAAAAGATTGGAAGGATATAACGTTTTATACCCTATGGGTTGGGACGCTTTTGGTTTGCCCACCGAAAACTATGCCATTAAAGCTCATATTCATCCCGAAGAAGTAACAAAAAAGAATATAGCCAATTTTAAAAGACAGCTTAAAATGTTAGGCTTTTCTTTTGATTGGTCAAGAGAAATTAACACTACCGACCCGGAATATTACAAATGGACGCAGTGGATATTTTTGCGTTTGTTTGAAAAAGGCTTGGCTTATAAAAAGGAAATGGCTGTTAACTGGTGTACTTCCTGTAAATGCGTTTTGGCAAACGAAGAAGTGGTAAACGGAGTTTGCGAGCGTTGCGGAAGCGAAGTTATAAGAAAAGTTAAAAGTCAGTGGATGCTTAAAATTACCGATTACGCCGAAAAACTTTTAAAAGATTTAGACGGATTGGATTTTATTGACAGGGTAAAAACACAGCAAAGAAACTGGATAGGAAGGTCTACCGGAGCCGAAGTTAAATTTAAAACCACGGCAAACGACGAACTTTTAATATACACAACCAGACCCGATACGCTCTTCGGCGCCACCTATATGGTAATAGCTCCGGAGCATCCGTTTATAGATAAATGGAATATAGAAAATAAAGACGAGGTTTTAGCATATCGTGAATCCGCCGCAAGGAAAAGCGATTTTGAAAGAACCGAAGTTGCAAAAGAAAAAACCGGTGTGGAAATTAAAGGCGTAAAGGCTATAAATCCGTTAACCGGAAAAGAAATACCCATATTTGTTTCCGACTATGTATTGATTTCTTACGGTACGGGCGCAATTATGGCGGTTCCGGCACATGATACCCGAGATTACGAATTTGCAAAACAGTTTAATTTGCCTATAGTAGAAGTGGTTGCGGGCGGAAACATAGAAAAAGAAGCCTTTACCGACTGCGCTACGGGAACTATGGTAAACAGCGGATTTTTAAACGGATTAAGCGTAGAAGAAGCAAAGGTTAAAATTAAAGAATATTTACACGAAAAAGGTATAGGAGAAGAAAAGGTAAACTATAAGTTAAGAGACTGGGTATTTTCCCGTCAGCGTTATTGGGGCGAGCCCATACCTATAGTTCATTGCGACTGCTGCGGGTACGTTCCGCTTAAAGACAGTGACTTACCTTTAAGACTTCCTAAAACCGATAATTTTGAACCTACCGATAACGGAGAATCGCCTTTATCCAAACTTACCGACTGGGTAAATACCACTTGTCCCAAATGCGGCAAACCCGCAAAAAGAGAAACCGATACAATGCCGCAGTGGGCGGGCTCTTCCTGGTACTTTTTAAGATACTGCGACCCTCACAACAAAGAAGAACTTGCAAGTAAAGAAGCTTTAAAATATTGGATGCCGGTAGATTGGTACAACGGCGGTATGGAGCATACCACGCTTCACTTGCTTTACAGCCGCTTTTGGCATAAATTTTTGTACGATATAGGCGTTGTGCCTACGCCGGAACCTTATCAAAAACGCACTTCGCACGGAATGATTTTGGGCGAAAACGGCGAGAAGATGAGTAAGAGCCGCGGCAACGTGGTTAATCCGGATGAAATTGTAAGCGAATACGGCGCAGATACTATGCGTTTGTATGAGATGTTTATAGGGGACTTTGAAAAATCGGCTCCGTGGAGCAGCACTTCAATAAAGGGCTGTAAAAGATTTTTGGACCGTGTAGAAGGTTTAAAATATATTCTTAACGAAGAAAGCGGAATATCAAAAGACCTTGAAAGAAACATAAACAAAACCATAAAAAAAGTAACTTACGATATTGATAACCTTAAAATGAATACCGCTATAGCGGCGTTAATGAGCTTATTAAACGAAATTTACACCAAGGGAAGTTTATCTAAAGAAGAGCTTAAAGTATTTATTTTATTGTTAAATCCGTTTGCTCCGCATTTAACCGAAGAGCTTTGGCAAAATGTAGGTTTTGAAGGTTATTTAAACAAGGCCGAATTCCCCAAATACGACGAAAGCAAATGCGGCGAAGACACCGTAGAAATAGTTTTGCAAATCTGCGGAAAAATTAAAGCCAGAACAAACGTAAGCGTTGATATTTCTTCGGCAGACGCAATTTTATTGGCAAAAGATTTATTAAAACAGGAACTGGACGGAAAAAATATTATAAAAGAAATTTATGTTCCGAAAAAACTGGTCAATATAGTTGCAAAATAAAAATTTAAATTAAAAAAGCGGCAGTATTCATATTTTGTGAATACTGCCGCTTTTTGTTTTTTAGATTTTTATTGACAAATTTGGGGAAATATTGTATATTAAAACTAAAGAAAAGGAGAGTGTTTTATGAAAGGGGATCCTTTTTAGCGTAACTTTTTTGTTTGTTAATACTAATATTAATTATATTTTAAAGCGCAAACTGGTTTAATAGGGTCAGTTTGCGCTTTTTTATTTGCGATATTGTTAATTACAATAATTATCTATCTATAATTAATTTTTATCTCAACTTAAGTTTTTTCAACTTTGTTGTTGCATTAATTTTTAATAAAGTGATAATATTATTTTATAATAGTTTTATTGTTTTTGATTAGATGTGCAGCTCTTCTCAAAAAGTTTATGATAGAAATAAAAAATGTTGCACAGAAAGGAGTAAGTTATGAAGGAAATGTCGAATGGTACTTCTACACAGGGTGTTAATTTTTTCCCAGGGTGCGGATGTACAGCAAATATAGTACCACAATGTGACTGTACTATAAATTTTCAATCATGTGCTTCTTAAATTCAAAATGAGAGGAAGTATATCTTCCTCTCAATAATATGGGAAATGGAGATAATTATGTTATATACTTTGTCAAAATATACTAAATTAATTAATCATAAAACAGGAGATATTATTCTATACAATACTTATACAGGTAAACAAAGTTTTATTTTTGATCCAAATATTAAAAAACAACTTAAAAATATTGTTCATACACCACAGAAAGAATCTGATATAGA
Organism: Oscillospiraceae bacterium; assembly: GCA_902796905.1. Classification (GTDB taxonomy): domain Bacteria; phylum Bacillota; class Clostridia; order Oscillospirales; family Acutalibacteraceae; genus UMGS1279. Next base: position 38,623 of record CADBQU010000036.1, read on the forward strand.
TAAAAAATTAATATCGTCTTATTGTGTGCCTGTTGGAACTGATGAAGACATGTTAGTTTTTAACAAAGTAAATGAAATTATAAATAATTCTGAATATTTATCCTTAATTTTATTTCCTACATTAGAATGTAATTTAAAATGTGTTTATTGTTATGAAAATAAAGAACAACAATATATGTCAAATCAAACTTTTAACAATCTTTTTTTGGCTATTAAAGAATATTGTGTTGAAAAAAAAATAAAATATTTAAAGATAGAATGGTTTGGTGGAGAACCTTTATTATGTGTTAATAAAATAATTGAATTTACAACTAAAGTTAATTGTTTTTGCGTAGAAAATAATATTGTTTTTCAACATAGCATGACGACAAATGGTTATTTACTTTCATTTGATATTGTTAAAAAATTATTGAATTGCAAAATAACTACATATCAGATAACAATAGATGGTATTTCAAGAACACATGATTTATTAAGACCCCTTAAAAATGGAAACGGGACATGGCAAAAAATAATTGATAATTTAATAATTATGAAAAAATCAAATCTGTACTTTACAGTATTAATTCGAATTAATTATAATTATGAAGTTTTGGATTATATAGATGAATTTTTAGATTTTTATAAAGAAAATTTTGCTAAAGATGAAAGATTTAAGCTTGTATTTAAGCCTATTGGCCATTGGGGAGGAGAGAGTGATAATTTAGTTGATATTATACCTACAAATTATCATTCATTTATTCTTGATGAATTATTGTATATATGTAAAGAAAAGGGATTGTTATTAAAAACAAATTTAGACTTTTCATGTGGTTCTGAACTTTGTTACGCTAATAAAAAAAATAGTTTTGTTATATATATAAATGGAGATATTGGCAAGTGTACATTAGAAGAACGTCCAAATTCGGATTCAGATTTTGTAATAGGTAACATCAATAATGGCTTTTTTGAAATTGATAAAGAAAAAGAAAAGAAATGGTTGATTGATAAATCTTATTTTTATAAATATCTAAAGTCAAATGGATGTTTTGAGTGTGCGGCGTATCCTTTTTGTTGTGCTACATCTTGCCCTGCTCATAGAGTTAAATTTGGAAACGATATCAAGGCAAAATGCACACCTACAAAAAATAATTTAGATAATATTGTATTATTAAATTATCAAATATCAAAAGGATGATACAATGAAAAACTTTAGATTTTTTTTGGGGTTTATCTTTAATATTTTTAAAACAAATAAATTTTTTTTGATTGTGAAAATTTTATTAGCTGTAATTCAAGGACTATTTCCTGTCGCAAATGCTATATTGCCAAAATATTTGTTAGATTCCATTTTGGTACAGAACAATTTTTCTTATTTTATAATGTATGCTATATTAGTAGTGTGCCTTCAATTTTTTGTACCATTTATCTATTCAATTACAGAAATATTGGTAAACAAATTATTATTTAAGGTTAATTTACAAGTTACTAACAAAATGCTAGATGATATATATAATATAAACTATGGATATTATGATAATCCGGAAACATTTAATGAATTCAATAGAGCTTTTAACTTTGCTACCGATACAGGAATTAATACTTTGGATAGTTTTTTAAAAATGATAGGACTAATTATAACAATAAGCTCATATGCTTATATAATTGCCAAATTCAATCTGTCAATGTTAATAATTATAATTGGCAGTATTGCTATTAATTACCTATTAATGATAAGGCGTACAAAATTAGAAACTTTATTTAAAAATGAACATGCTTTAACATGGAGAAAAAATAATTATTTCAAAAATTTGATTATGAATAAATATCAAGCTAGAGAAATGCATTTTAATGATATATTCAATTTTGTAAAAAGTGAATACAATAATGGTATTTGCAAATATAACGACAAACTAATCAAAAAAAATTTATCTGTTTTTGGGTTTAATCAATTCGGTGCAATTTTTCAGGGCATATTAACTTTTTTTATTATCTTTTCTTTTGGAACTTTGCTTTATAACAAAACTATTACTATAGGAGAGTATACAGTATCAATAAATGCTTCTATGCAGTTTAGTACTATAATTTTTTCTTTTATCAATTTGATTTCAAATGTATATAAAGGTATTTTAGAAAGTGAAAATTATAGCAAATTTAAACTAATAATAAATCATGATAAATTATTATCTGTCAACTGTTATAAGAAAAAAATAAAATATACTGATGAAAATTTAAAGATAGAATTTCATTCTGTTTCATATAGTTATTTTGGTACAAATACTTGTGCATTAAAAAATTTTTCGTACAAGTTTAACAGTGGAAAAATATATGCTATTCTTGGGTGTAATGGCTCAGGGAAAAGTACATTAATTAAACTTTTACTTGGATTATATAATCCTACAATAGGCGATATTACTGTTAATGATACAAATATGCAAAAAATAGATTTGATTGATTTTTATAAAAATTTGTCAGTGGTTTCCCAAGATTTTCAATTTGTTGATGGCTTAAGCATAGAAAAAAATCTTAATATTTCTTCTAGTAAAGAAAAGGAAAAATTTTTCAAGTTAACCAATAGGTATGATTTGGAAAATATAGATGATATTGAAAAAGAATTCTCTAAAATTTTCAACATAACAGGTATTGAACTATCTGGAGGCGAAAAACAAAAATTAGCGATCATACGAGCATTAATACGTAATAAACGCATTATGATATTTGATGAACCAACAAGTGCAATTGATAGAGCTAATGAAAAAAAATTTTTTTGTGATTTAAAAACCCACAAAAAAGACCGATTAATAATTATTATTACGCATAATCTAAACATGGCAAAATATGCGGATGAAATACTAATTATTGACAAAGGAGAATTATTTGGTTGTGGCAACTTTGAAGAATTAAAATTAAAAGGAACTTTTCGTAGTGCTGAAACCATATAAAATATAAAATTTATGTTTGAATATTTTGTTTACGGACACAAATTAATTTCCAATATTAGGCTTCATATATTGGAGTCATTCAATGGTCAAACCACAATAGATTTTATAATATTTACTGTACATATAGACAAGAGTATAAAATACAATTCAAATAGAACGATAGAAACTTTTTTTGATGACAATAAATGTATTTTGACATTGGGAAATAAGACCACATATATCATAGAACCATTTAAAAATAGAATTAAAGTTATAACTTCTGATTTTATATGGATGGAATCAACCTTTTTGAATTTACCTTTTGCTATTTTTTTTGCTTTAAAAAACATGCTTTTATTACATGCATCTACGCTTATAGATTATAACAATATAGCAATACCTTTATGTGCGAATAAAGGCGTCGGAAAAACTACAACTTCAATAGGGTTGTCGAATTTTTTTGATTTTTATTCTGATGACACTTTATTAATAAATTTAGAAAATAATAAATTGAATTGTTATTTTGGTACAAAATTTATCAAATTAAATAAAGACACGTTTTCACTGATGAATTCTAACAAAAAATTTGAAAATTTTAAAAAAAATATACAAGGTAAAGCTTATTACAATTTTGGGAAAGAAATAAAAGAAATAAGTGGCGCTTATATTAATAAACTTTATTTTTTAAAACGGGAATGGGGAGAAACAAGAATGGATACAATCTCACATCCTTTCAAAAAAAAGATGTATTTACATATAAATATTTGTGGTACATCTACATTAGGATATGAATATTGCAAAATTATAGAGAAAAATATTGTTTTTGATTATATCATTTCAAATGTTGAATTTTTCAAACTTACTCTAAAAGATGACTTGAAATATTTTGGTGAAACAATAAAATCAGCAAAAAGATTAATTGATAATACAATAAATTAATGAGGGTTGTTTGTGAATGTTAAAGAACAATTAATTTTTTATTTAAATTCTAAGTTTTCAAATAGAGAAGAAATTATAAAATTTACAAAAGACAATGCGTTATATTATTCAATTTCATCTATATTTGAAATAAATCTTGAGAAACAGTTCTATTATAGAATCAATAAAATAAAATATGAAATTTATTTGCAAAATTCACTGAGAATCATCAATTCTTTTTCACTTAAAAAGATAAATTATGTATGTTTCAAAGGAATACTTTTGGCTAATCAAATTTATGATATTTCGACTAAAAGATATGTTGGAGATATAGATATATACATAAGTGAAAAGGAATTTTTGCTTGCACTGGATCAAGTGATAAAAATGGGATATGATTTTTATGATGAGAACACATTGAATAATAAACATCATATTGTTTTAACAAATGGTACAACCATTATTGAATTGCATAAACATATTTTTAATCCGTTAATAGGAATAGATGAAACGTTTATAAAAAACAACTTAACAACCATTGCTATTAACCGTCAGCCGGTAACAACTTTTAATACTACTGCTACATTTTTACATTTAATATATCATTTATATATGGATACATATTTAACTTACAGCAATTTATATGATATATTAGTTACAAAATCTATTCCGAAGGTTAAAAGATTTTTATACCGTGCGTATGAAATTGCTTTGTTTTCGGAAAAATATTTTGATAAAATAAATTGGGATGAAATTATTAAAGATATAAAAAAACAAAACCTACGTATAGTATTTAAAATGATGATTGCGAAAATTATCGAAATTTTCCCAAATGCATTTTCTATTGAATTTATAAATGCTGTAAACAATATTGTTTACAAAGAAAACGAAATAGATATAATATTGAAATACTTTATAAAATCAAATGAAAAAAACGCAGAGCAGGCAATTTGCAATTACATAGATAAAGATTGGAATAATCACAAAAATATTTTATTAAAAGCAGGAGAAACTTTTGTATTAACAAAACAAGCAGATGACCTATTAAAAATAAAATTTGATTGTAAAACATATACCGAAAAGCAAAGCAACGGCCTATTTTTACAATTTACAATTGCAGATCCCAATATCTATATCAGTGAAATAGACAATTATAATACCCAGGAAAGTGATGGAGTTCATTTGATATTATGCGGAACGGAAAAATTTTCTTATAACAGCATTTTCTTTTTTCCTAAAAAAATAAATAATAAAATTAAAGCGATACCTTGCGAAGTGTCGACAGAAACTTATGCTGCAGTAGATGAAAATTTAATTAAAACCGATTATGAAGAAACGACAGACGGGTATATTATCAAAGCGCTGTTATCAAACGAATTCCTTAATAAAAACCACATAAAAAACTTTTTTTATATGGGTTTAATAATATCGGACTGTTGTAGCGAAAAAAAGAAAAGAGTAAATGAAATAGTGTTGGCCGAAGATAATTCAAAATGGTATAATCCGGTATTTTTTGCAAAAGTGTTATTAAATTGATTAATATAAATTTACATACGTTAAAAAAACACAACCGACCGTTAACCGGTGGTTGTGTTTTTGTTTAAACAATTAAAAAATTTCTTTAAATTCGGTAAAGCCCAGGTTGTTAAGCTTTTCTTTTTGAAACCTGGTGTTTTTATTTTTCTTTGTAACCATAACTCTGGCGCCGTTTTTTCTTAAATTTTCCGCTTCGTTAAAAGCTAAAGCCACATTTTTTTTATCTGCCTTTTTATCAATTAAAAAGCAAATGTTTTTATTTTTTAAATTCGGAGTAAATCCGCGGTCTTTTAAAATTGTGTAAATTCTTTCAAAACCTATTGAAAATCCGCAGGCAGGAGTAGGAGCCGAACCGAATTTGCCTATCATTTCATCATATCTGCCGCCGCCGGCAACCGAAAGTCCCAATTCTTCCATGGTTATTTCAAAAATGCATCCGGTATAATAGCCCATACCTCTTACCAATGTGGGGTCGTATACTATGTTAAAGCCCGTAGCTCCGCTGGCTTTAATGTTTTCGATAATGTTTTCAATGTCCTTGCCGGGCTTGCTGTTTAAAACGGCATTAATGTAGTTTTGCGCTTCTGCAGCGGTTAAGCCTAAAGTTTCAAGTTCTTTTATTACGCCGTTGGTGCCTATTTTATCAAATTTATCTAAAATAATAAAACTGTCCGAGATTTTATCTTCCGGTATGTTGCAGCTTTCGGCCGTTTGTTTTAAAAGTTTGCGGTCGTTAATTCTAATGGAAAAATCATTAAATCCCAAAGCTTTTAAAAGTGTGGCGGACGCCAAAAGCAAGTCGGTTTCGGCAAGGGAGGTGTCATCTCCCAAAATATCTATATCACATTGCATAAATTGGCGAAATCTTCCTTTTTGGGGGCGGTCGGCGCGCCAAACGTTGCCTATTTGCAAAGCTTTAAACGGAGAGGGCAAATTTTCGGCATTGTTTGCAAAATAACGCGCTAAGGGAAGCGTTAAATCGTATCTTAAACCGCTGTCTGCGGCTTGAGAAATGTCGGTAATGTTATTAAGCTTTTCTCCGCGTTTTAAAATTTTAAAAATAAGCTTTTCGTTTTCGCCGCCCTGCTTACCCAACAGGTTTTCTATATGTTCAATACAAGGCGTTTCTATTAAAGAATAACCGAATCCGGAATATACTTCTTTGATTTTGTTTAAAATATATTCCCTTAAAGCTTGTTCTTCAGGTAAAAAATCGTTTGTACCTTTAATGGTGGTTTTAATAAGTTTCATAAAAATCTCCCAAAAAATTGTAGTATAACCGCTACCGTTAGATAATATAATTATTCATTATTATATAACAAAAGGCAGCAAAAAGCAATAAATAAGTACGTTTTGGCTTAAAAAGCATAAATATTAAAATTGGATTTTATATTTTTTCTTAATAATTAGGCAATATTTACAAAAAAGTATACATTTTTTTTACGTTTGGGCGTTTTAAAACTGTTGACAATGAACAAAAATAAAAGTATAATATGTATGTGTAAAACTTTATTTAAGGAGATTTTAGCATGAAAAAATATATGGCAATATTTTTATCGTTAATTATTGCGGTAACTTGTTTTGCGGGTCTTTCCGTAAGTGCTGCAAGCGATAGCGTTATAGGTGCGGACGATACCGCCGCAAAAGCAGGCGAGGACGTAACCGTTAGCGTAAAATTCAACAATGAAGACGGTAATGCAACAAAAGCCTTAAACACAATTTATTTTAAAGTTTCTTTTGATAAATCATTTTTAACCTTAAAAAGTGTTAATAAAAAGATAAGCCTTCCTTCGGGATATAAAAATGTGTTTGTAGATACGGGCGTAACCGTAGCAAACCAAAAAGGTTTTTATGTTATAGGCTGGAACCCCGAAACTTCTGCTACTGCCGGTACATATGCACCGGATTTAACATTAAAAGCTAAAGATGTTTTGGCAGACTTTGTATTTACTATTAAACAAGACGCTGCTGCAGGCACTTCTTCCGATGTTACAGTTACGGAATTGGTAGCATATAATAAAGACCATACAAATGCAGACGGTCTTACTGTTAAAAATTCAAAAGTAGGCGTTGCCTGCACAACTCATGATTTTAGCGGTGGATGGGCTGTTACAACAATTCCCGGATGTACAACAAAAGGCGAAGAACAAAGAAGCTGCAGTGTTTGCGGATTTACTGAAACAAAAGATATCCCCGCAAGTGGTCATAGCTGGGGTAGTTGGTCTATTGTAACGGCTGCCACTTGCGAAGCAAAAGGTCAAGAACAACGCGTTTGCGAAAATGACGCTACTCATATAGAAAAAAGAGATATTGCGGCTACCGGTCATAAATGGGGAGAATGGAAAGTAACAACTGTTCCTACAGCCGAAGCCGAAGGCGAAAGATCAAGAGTTTGCGAAAATAACCAAGAACACAAAGAATCCGTTATTTTGGCAAAACTTAATACAGAGTTTAAAAACGAGGACGAATCGTTAACAGTTATTGCAAATGAAGGAACTTATGTTCCGGCAGATATGACTGTTGAAGCAGAAGATATTACTTCTTCGGTAAACGATACCGAAAGAGCCGGATATAACAAAAAAATCAAGAGCACTCATCCTAATAAAGAAATGGCCGCTTTATATAGAATTTCTTTATTAAGCCAAAGTAAAGCAGCAGATTTAAACGGCGGTTCTTACACTGCTACTTTAACCGTTCCCACACTTGACGGTTATACGGATATAGCTGCATTTGCTTATGACATTGAAGGCAAAAAATTAGAAGATACTATTTGTACAATAAGCGACGGAAAAGTAACCATTAATTCTTCTTCCGCTATTGCAGGTGTTATGTTTATAGGAACAAATACTAATTCCGGTTCCGAATCGGGCGTTACCGAAGACGGAACAAGCCCTAAAACAGGCGATGAATTTATGATGTCTTTGGCTCTTGTATTATTAATGATTTCCGCAGCCGGAGTTGTTGTTACAATGAGAAAGAAAAGAGCATAAATTAAAGGCTTAAATTTATAAAATTAAATATTAAGTATTTATTATCACGGTATGAATTTTCATACCGTGATTTTTTTATTTTATGGTTAAATGTTTAGACAAAGCAATCAGGGTACAACAGTTCCTGATACGGAATATTTTCCCGTTTTGTTTGTCGCATTACTTGTAATACGGCACTGAGCGGAGTACAACAAAGCCGATAATTACGCCGTTTGCCGAAAAAACCGTTGTACCCTGATTGTTTTGTCTAACCCATAGGGACAAATTTTCCGATAAACGGCATTTTTTCGCCGGATTTATGTTATAAAAGCTTACAATAAGCCATCGGTATTTTTTGCTATGGGATGCGACCGATAAAAATTGTACGCTTTTAAAAGCAAAGCCGTTTGCGGCTAAAAAGCCGATTTTTAAAAATGGTTTTTTGTTGTTAATTAATAACTATAATATATAATTACCAAAAATTGAGCAAAAAGGTAATATTTTTAAAAGAATAATAAAAAAGATACATCTAATAATAATAACGAAGGGAGTGAATATAAATGAGCAATCAGAGCCAAAACAAGCATCCTAACCAGTATACAAAAAATTCCAAAAGTTCTCAAAACAAAGCAAAAAATTCTTCCAAGAATTCTTCTAAAAATTCCACAAAGAATTCCTCTAAGAATTCTACAAAGAACTCTAAAAGTTCTTCCGATAAATCTTGCAAATAGAAAAAAGAATTTTATCCGTTGTAATTACAAAATTACAACGGATTTTTTGTTATATAAATTTTGTTATATTTTTAAAAAGCGTTACATATAGTTTAGTGAGAAAGGAAAGGATGTAAATGCTTTACGAAAACAGGTTTAATTCGGCTTTATACGGTTTAAACGAAAAGCTTAAAAATAAGTTTTTAAATTTGGACGAGCAATTAAAGGAAGAGGCGGAAGAAATAAGAATAAGGGCTGACAAGCCCTGTTTTATAACCTATAACGGAAAAAATTATAAATGCGATTTTTCGGTAACGGAAAAAGAGATGCAGGATATATTTTCGGCGTTGTGCAATCATTCGGTTTATTCCCATTCCGATGAAATAAAAATGGGATACATAAACACACATTTTGGACACAGAGTAGGCATTTGCGGAACTGCGGTAACCGAAAACGGAGAAATAAAAGGTTTTACAAAAATAACATCGGTAAATATAAGAATAGCCAAAGAAGTAGTAGGCGCCGCCGAAGATTTTTTTAAAAATTACAAAGGAGAAGGGGCACTAATATTCGGTCCGCCGGCAAGCGGAAAAACAACGGTTTTAAGAGATATTGCAAGAAGCATTGAAAAGCGCGTTGTAATAGTGGATACAAGGGGCGAAATAGCTTTTGGAAATATAGGCGACAACACTGACGTATACTTTGGGGTATCTAAAGCCAAAGGTATAAGGATGGCGGTAAAAACACTGTTTCCGGAGATTATTATTTTTGATGAAATAGGAACAAAAGAAGAAATAAAAGCAGTTGCCGACGGCATTAACTGCGGCGTGTCTGTTATTACAACTGCACATGCCGGTAATTTAGAGCAGTTATATAAAAGAGAAGTTTTTAGGCCGTTATTTAAAAGCGGAGCGATAAAACAAATATTTATGTGTAAAGATAAAAAGGTCTTTAAGGTTAAAGATTTATAAAAGAAATAAAAAGGAAACGAAATAAAAGATGAAAATGATAGGAATTTTATTTTTAACAATAGGTCCCTTAATTATAGGCGGCAGCTCTTTAAGTAAGCTTTACAGCAGAAAAAGCACACTGTACAGAATATATTCCGGATTTAAAACAACAGTTGCCGAAATAGAATTTTCGAAAACTGAAATAAAAGAAATATTTTTAAATAACGGTTTAAATTTAAGCGTTTTTAATTTTGATATGCCAATAAGCGTAAATATAAATGAGTGTAAACTTAAGGGGCTTAATAAAAGCGATATAGAGTTTATTAACGGTTTTTTAAATACGGTTCAGTACGGAGACAGGCAGTATATAGAAAAAAACAGCAAAATTTTTTTAAAAAAGGCAGAAGAAAGCTACATAAAAGCCAAAGAAGATTTTTTAAAAACCGGCAAAATAAACGGAACACTTTCGGTATGCTTAAGTTTAGTTATTTTTTTGTTGCTTATATAAGTGTTTGAGGGGAAACGTTATTTGCCAAAATAAATTTTGTTCCTATTAATTGCAACGCAAATATAATTATAAAGTATTTGCTTTAAAAGCAATTTTTTAAGTTATATATTACTAAAAGGAGTAAAAATATTATGGACGTTGATTTTATTTTTAAAATTGCCGCAATAGGCATAATAGTGGCGGTTTTAAATCAGCTCTTAACACGCTCCGGAAGAGAAGAACAGGCGTTGTTAACAACTCTTGCAGGACTTATAGTAGTACTTTTAATGGTTGTAAATATGATAGGCGAGCTGTTTACAAGCATTAAAGAAGTGTTTGGGCTTTAAAATGAATATTTTAGCAGGCGTTGCAATTATAATTACAGGCGCAGTATTAATATTAACGGTTAAAGAAGTAAAACCCGAAATGGCAATTATTTTAACCGCTGCGGTTTCGGGAGTAATTATTTTTTACATAATTAAATATATTACGCCGTATATAAATTATTTTAAAACCGAATTTAACAATACAGGATTAAACAGCGTTTATATAGTTACGGTTTTAAAGGCTGTGGGAATATGTTACATAACGGATTACGCCAAAGGAGTATGCAATGATTTTGCTTTAACGGGACTTGCCGTTAAAGCGGAACTTTTAGGCAGAACGGCGCTTATTATATTATCTGTTCCGTTTATTAAAGAAATTTTAAATGTGGCTTTAAATATAATAAAATGATAAAAAATTAGGGCGAAAGGCCCAAAGCCCAAAGGGCTTTTGCAAAAGCAAAGCTTTTGCTCCTAAAAACAAAATGTTTTTAGGAGGGCTTTCGCCCGTACAATAATAACAAAACACGAAAAATAAGTAAAAATTCGGACGGAATAAAAATGTTAAAAAACCAAATATTTAAAAAACCGGAATATAAAAAAACAATAAAAAAACCTTTTTTAATATTAAGCTTAATTTTGTTTTTTTGCCTTGGTTTAGGTTTTTCTGTTTTTGCCCAAAGTACAGAAACAGAAAACAATAAAAAAACCACCATAGAAAAAAGTGAAAATAAAATATACGAAGAAATAACCGACGCTTTAGATGAAAACCAAAAGGAAACATTGGAAGAATACGGTTTGCTGCCGCAAGACGATTTTTTAAATAATTTTAATTTAAAAAATTTAAAAGATATGGTTTTAAGTTTTTTAAAGAGTTCTTACAAACAACCGTTAACGGTTGTGCTTTCTTTTTTAAGCGCTTCTTTAATAATGGGGGCTTTTAACGAATTTTTAAAAAAGAATGAATATTTTTATAAGTTTATAAATTTATCGGCTGCCGCCACTTTGCTTTTGCCGCTTTTTTCGGTTTTAAAGGGAGCATATACTGCAATTTGCGGGGTTTCAAAATTTATGCTTTCTTTTGTACCTACATATTTTGCTACCGTTATTGCAGGCGGTAATATTAACACCGCCGGGTATATATCGCCCATAATGTTAACGGTAATAACGGCAATTTCCGCTTTGGCTTCTAACGGTTTTTTACCGTCTATGGCGGGATATTTGGGTTTAACCGTTGCCGGAAGCTTTACAAATTTAAATCTTTTAAAAATAGCCGAAAGCATAAAAAATGCGGCTATATATATAATGGGCGGAGCTTTAACTTTATTTTCTGCGGTTTTAAGCTTAGGCGGAACGGTTGCCGCAGCCGGAGATAATGTGGCTTTAAGAACAACTAAATTTTTTATTTCGGGAGTACCGATGGTAGGCGGAACTTTAAGCGAAAGTTTGAATACCGTTAAGGCTTCGGCGGAATTGCTTAAAAGCACGGTAGGGGTTTTTGGAATTGTAAGCGTTGGAATAATGCTGTTACCGTTGGTAATATCGTTAATTTTATGGAAAATTTCTTTGTTTGCTTCTTCTTTTTTTGCCGAAACCCTGGGCAGCGAAATTTTGGGTAATTTTTTAAAAACCGTTAGTTTTGTAGTTAGTTTGGTTTTGGGGATTTCGGTTTTTGTAGGTATGATTTTTATTATAGGTCTTGCAATTTTATTAAAAGGGTAAACATAATTTTATAAATTTTAATATTTAATAAAACCTTTAAAAAAGTATTTAAAAAAGTATTTAAAAAACATTAAAAAACATTTAAAAATCGGTGCAAAAATGCCAAAGACGGTTTTTACACTAAAATTTTGGGATATAAAAACAAAACAAATTTGTTGTTTGGCGTCGTAAGCCGAAAAATAAAAGGAAAGTAAAAAAATGAAAATTATAACAACGGTTTTTATAGCGGCTGTAACGTTCGGAGCCGTAAATATTTTGGTGCCAAAAGAGAAAAAAACGCTTAAATATTTAATCTCGGTGGTATTTTTAGCATTGGGAATATCTTTAACAGCCGGAATTTCTTTTAATTTAAACGATTATAACAAAACTATAAGCGAATACAAAACAAAAGCCGAAGCAATAACAAACGAAAGGCTTACGGAATTAAAAAAAAATCAAACCAAAGAGCTTATAGAAGATATTTTTAAAAAAAATAATGTAAAATACTCCGAAATTTTAGTTTTTGCTAATAATTTAAATAATAACAGCATAAAAATTAGTAAGGTGGTAATAAGAACCGACGAGGAACCTTTAAAAATACTGGGTTTGATAAAAGAAATAGACTGTGAAAAGGAGATACTTGGAAATGGCGGCTAAAATTAAATCCGCTTTTTTTGAGCTTTTTAAAAGCGATAGAAAAATTAAAATAATAACCGTATTACTTGTTGCAGCCGGAATTTTAATTTTGCTGTCTTGTTATTTTCCGCAAAATAAAAAAACAAACGAAAAAATTAAAACCTTTAGCACGGAGGAATACGAAAAAGGAGTAGAGAAAAAAATAGAAGATATGGTTTTTTCTTTAACGGGAGCAAAAGCAAGCGTTTCGGTAACTTTATCTTCTTCAAAAGAAAATATCTATTTGGATGAAACAAAAAAAGAAAACGGAAAAAGCGAAGAAAATTATATAGTGGTTAAAGATTCTTCCGGAGCCGAAACCGCACTTTTGGTTACCGAAAAAATGCCCGAAATAAGAGGTGTGGTGGTTATAACCAACGGAATTTCGGCAGAGGGGTGCTTAAAAATAAAGCAGTCCGTTTTGGCGCTTTTAAATATAAGCGAAGAAAAAGTTTGTGTATTATCTTCTTAAAAATATTAATAAAAATATAAATTTTGCAGTTTGCGTTTTGCGGCGGTTTTAGGTAAAACTTTGTTTTACCTAAAACCTAAAGCTTAAAGCTTTAGGTTTTTAAAAGGCAAAGCCTTTTAAAAACCGCCGCAAAAAATAAAAATAAAACTTTTTAAATAAAAAAAGAAAAGGGAGAAATTTATGAAAAAAGGTAATTTTTTTACAAAAAAACAATTTGTGGTGGCAGCTATGGTTTTAGCATTGGGAGGAGCAATTTGGCTTAATATGCAGTATTCTGCTTCTTCGGGCGGATTTTTAAACAGCAGCTCTAACAGCACCAAAAATTTAGGAGATACAAAATATGTTTCTGCCGACGACGCGGTAGAAACCTCCGCAAAGGTTGATACATATATAGAAAGTGCAAAAAAAGAACGCACCGAAACCAGAGAAAAAGCCACAAAATTAATAGAAGATACGCTTAAAAAAACAAACCTTACCGAAGCGGAAAAAAATAACGCCGTAAAATCTTTGGAACAGGAAGCAAAGAATGTTTTGGCGGAAAGCAATATAGAAACCACCCTAAAAGCCAAAGGCTTTGCGGATGTTTTGGCTTTAATAAGCGAAAATTCCGTAACCGTAATGGTAAAAACAGACGATTCTTTGCTTTCCAGTCAAACCTTGCAAATACAAGACGCCGTTTTAGCCGAAAAAGAAATCCCCTTGGAAAAAATTAAAATTGTAACCGTAAAATAGTTGTACATTTTTAAATTGTTTGGTATAATAGTAACGGTATTAACTTTAATATAAAATATTTATTTTGTTTAAAATAATATGATTTTTTATTTTTAATTTTTTTAATACTAAATACTATTTGCATTCAGGAGGTTTTCTTGGAATGGAACAAAACAATTTAACTATTAATAATGAAGTATTGGCAAAAATGGCAGGTATGGCGGCTTTGGAAGTAGAAGGCGTTACGGGACTTGCTAAATTTGCTTCGGATGTAAAAACCATTTTCAGTACCGGTGAATTTTTAAGATCGGTAAAGGTTGAAGAAATTAACGGATTGATTAATTTGGAAGTATATATAAAAATTTCTTCCGAAAGCAAAGCTACGGCTGTTGCCGAAGCAGTGCAGGAAAAGGTTAAAACGGAAGTTCAAAATATGACCGGCAGCGCTATTAACAGAGTTAACGTTGTTGTGGCAGACGTGGAATTTGATGATGACAACAACTAATTACTCTATGCTTTTAGACCTTTACGAATTTACAATGGCAAACGGCATTTTAAATTCGGAAGAAAGGGATAAAATTTGCTATTTTGATATGTTTTTCAGGCGTGTGCCGGATGACGGCGGTTTTGCCGTAATGGCAGGCTTGGAACAGCTTATTGATTATTTGAATAATTTAAAATTTACCAAAGAGGATATAGACTATATGCGCAGTTTAAATCTTTTTTGCGATGAATTTTTAAGCTATTTGGAAAATTTTAAATTTACCTGCGATGTTTGGGCTGTAAGCGAAGGCACGCCTATTTTTCCGAAGGAACCCATTATTACCGTAAGGGGACCGGCGTTTCAGGCGTTTATGGTAGAAACCATGCTTCTTTTAACCATAAACCATCAGTCGCTGATAGCCACAAAAGCCAACAGAATTGTAAGGGCTTCTAAGGGTAGGCCGGTAATGGAATTCGGCGCCCGCAGGGCTCACGGTGCTTCTGCTGCCATATACGGTGCCAGGGCTGCAATTATAGGCGGTTGTAAAGGTACCAGCTGCCTGCAGGCGGCGCAGATGTTCGGCGCTGTTCCCATGGGTACTATGGCGCACAGCTGGGTACAGCTTTTCCCAACAGAATTGGAAGCTTTTAAAACCTATGCAAAAAATTATCCTACCAACTGTGTTTTGCTGGTAGATACTTATAATGTTTTAAAATCCGGTGTTCCTAATGCTATTAAAGCTTTTGATGAAGTTTTAAAACCTATGGGTATACGTCCCGCAGGTATTAGGATAGACAGCGGAGATATAACTTATTTAACAAAAAAATGCAGGAAAATGCTTGATGACGCCGGATACGAGGATTGCAAGATTTGCGTTTCGAATTCTTTGGATGAGTATTTAATAAGAGATATGCTTATTCAGGGCGCAAGCGTAGACAGCTTTGGAGTGGGCGAAAGGCTTATAACCGCTTCAAGCGAAGCGGTTTTCGGCGGAGTGTACAAGCTTTCGGCGGTAGAAGATAAAAACGGAGAAATTACGCCTAAAATTAAAATAAGCGAAAACACCGCAAAAATTACTTTGCCGGGCGTAAAAGAGGTTTACAGGCTTTACGATAACGAAACCAATAAAGCTATGGCAGACGTTATTTGTTTAAAGGGTGAAAAAATAGAGGCTCCGTATACTTTATTCCATCCGGAATATACTTGGAAAACCAAAACCGTTACCGATTTTACGGCTGTGCCTTTAAGAAAACAGATTTTTAAAAACGGTAAACAGGTTTACAGCTGCCCTGATTTAAAAGAAATAGCTTGTTACAGCGAAACTGCAATTAACAGCTTATGGGATGAAGTAAAGCGTTTTGAAAAACCGCATACATATTATGTAGATTTAAGTCAAAAATTATGGGATTTAAGAAATTCACTTTTAAAAGGAGATAACCGTAATGATTAAAATTAAAAAATCAGCAGCAATATTGCTCTCGCTTATTTTAACCGTTTCGCTTTTTGCTTCTTGTAAAGGTAAAGAAACCAGGGACGTTATAAGTTATGCGGACACCAATTATAATTTTGAGCAATTGGTAAAAGACGGCACCGTTCCCGAACTTAAATTTAAGCTTGGAGCCAATGTTGACGAGCTTACCGCTTTTTACAAACAGGAATCAACTTCAAGCGGCAGTGAATTTGAGTTTAATACAGAAGAAAAAGATAATATTTCGTCTTTTAGCTACGGTACCGTAACCTACTATTGCAATACCGATAAAAAAGACGCCGGTATTTCGGGAATAGCTCTTTTTGATACGGCTTACGGATTTTCTTCCGGATTTACTACCATTGACGACGCAAAAGAAAAAATTAAAAAGGATTATAATATTATAACCCCTTCGGACGACGACGGATTTTTTATTCCCGGCGGATTACCCGAAGGTTCAAAAGCCATATCCATAGACCAAAACAACAATAATCTTAAAATTTATTTTGTAAACGATAAATTTATAGCAATATTTTTAAGCAACGGTAATTTTTCAAAATAAAAGTTATAAAACACAGTTTGTAGCATTTTTTGTTGTAAACTGTGTTTTTTTATAATATTAACCCTATATCGGTGCTAATATTATATTGACTAAAAAATAAAATAATTATATAATAATGTATATTATTTTTATATCAATGGACAAAATTTAAAAAGGGAGAATATGTTATAATGAATGAGATGCAAATCGGCACTCTCGCGCTTATAAAAAGCGGATTATACGGTTCTGAAGAAAAGATATCCCCAAATTTAAATTGGCAACAGATTTATAAAATAGGGCAACGGCATCAAATTATTCCGCTGCTTTATTACGGTATAGTTAACAGTAAAGCAAATGTACCCATTGATATTAAAAACAATTTTTACCATGCTACCGTTTCGGCTGTTTTAACAGACCAAAATCAGCAAAGCGCCTTAAAGCAAATATTTAATGCTTTTGAAGAAAATAACATAAGTTATTTGCCTTTAAAGGGAACGGTATTAAAACAGTTTTATGCAAAACCCGAATTAAGAACCATGGGAGATTCGGATATTCTTATAAAGGCGGAAGAATATAATAAAATAAAAGATATTTTAAAAAACTTCGGCTTTATTGAAATAACCGAAAGTAACCACGAATTTGTTTGGAACAAACCGAATGTTTTATATTTGGAGCTGCATAAAAAGTTAATTCCTTCTTATAATAAAGATTACTACGAATACTACAAAAACGAATGGGCTTTTGCAAAGCCTGCAAAAAAAAGCCGTTTTACTTTAACGGATGAAGATTTTTTTATATATTTGTTTACGCATTTTTCCAAACATTACAGAGACGGCGGCATAGGCTTAAAGCACGCAATAGATTTATATGTTTTTTATAAAGCAAAACCCGATTTAAATAAAAATTATTTAAAAAACGAGCTTAACAAGCTTAATCTTTTTACTTTTTTTAAAAATGTTTCGGATATGCTTTTTTGTTGGTTCGAAAATAAACCGCTGAGCGAACTTACCGACTTTTTAACGGATAAAATATTTAAAAGCGGCGCTTACGGTACAAAATCGGCTCATATAGTGGCAACAGAGGCTAAAAACGCAAAGTTTAAAAACAACAAAAACAATAATGACAATAAAAATAAAAAAAGTAATAAGAGTATTAAATTTTTTAAACTTTTACGCGTGATTTTTTTGCCGTACGGCAATATGGCGCAAAAATATACCATTCTTAAAAAAATACCGGTATTGCTTCCGTTTATGTGGATTGTGCGTTGGGTGCAAACATTAATTTTACACCCTCAAAACATTAAAAAGCAAAAAAATATGTTAAAAATAGTAACGGAAGAAAATATAAAACAATACCGTAAAGAATTGGAATACGTAGGGTTAAAATAATACTAATACCGCATTAATATTAATTCTGCAATACTATTGTTAATTAAAGTTAAAATTTTAAAGTTTAAATTTTAACTTTTAAAAATGCAAATTGTGATTTATAAAAACAAAAAGGAAACAAGCTAAGGCAAACGGATTAAATATGAAAACAGAAGAGCAGTTATTAAACATAATTAAAAATGTTATTGTTAATGATACTGAAAATGCGAAAATTGTTACATTAAATGCTTTAGAGCTTAAAAATGTAGAAAAACTGGCAGCAAAGCACGATTTAACGCATTTTATAGGCGTGGCGGCAGATAATCATACGCTGAATATTCCTAAAGAGCAAAATACTTTAATAAGGAATATGATGTTTACAACCGCCGCGCGTATGGAACAGCTCAATTTTGAATTTTTACAAATTTGCAAAACCTTGCAAAATTTTAAAATTGTTTATATGCCGTTAAAAGGTGCAATAATAAAACAGTATTATCCGCAAAGCTGGATGAGGACCAGCTGCGATATTGATATTTTAGTGCATGAGAACGAAGCATATAAAGCGGCTGAAATATTGTGCAAAAAAAACGGCTACACGGTAAAATCCAAAAATTATCACGATTATTCTTTAATTAAAAAAAGCGGAATAGGAACGCATTTGGAACTGCATTTTAATTTAAAAGAAACTTACGATAATTTAGACAGCATTTTAGATAAGGTTTGGCAGTATTCTTTTCCTAAAAAAGACGGCGGTTTTGAATACTGTATGAAGCCGGAATTTTTTATGTTTCATCAATATGCCCATGCGTACTATCATTTTGTAAGCGGCGGTTGCGGCATACGGATGGTTTTGGATTTATTTTTATTGAATAAAAAATTTAATTTTAACAGCGAAGAAGTTGAAGAACTGCTGAAAAAAGCAAATATTTTAAAATTTGCGCGGCAGCTTAAAAAACTCGGTGAAGTTTGGTTTTGTAACGAAGCTGCGGATGAGCTTACAAATTTAATGCAGGATTATATTTTTACCGGCGGAGTATACGGAACGGAGTTTAACCTTGTTGCAATGCAACAGCAAAAACGGGGCGGAAAATTCAAATATGCGGTTTCAAAATTTTGGCTGCCTTTTAAAACCGCTAAAAATAATTATCCCATATTAAATAAATGTCCCGCTATGTATCCTTTGATACAAATAAAGCGGTGGGGGAATTTAATTTTTTGCGGCGGAATTAAGCGCTCTGTAAGAAATCTTTCGGTTAACAGGCATATTTCCGAAGAAAAATCCCAAAATATAAAAAAGATGATGGAAGAACTTGATTTGCTTTAGTAAAAATTTTAGTATAATTTTAAAAATAAAATTCAAAGGACCTACATTAAAATAAAATGTAAGTCCTTTAATTTTATGTTTATATTTATATTTATGTTTATATTTATGTTTATATTTATGTTTATTTTAATTTTATATATTATGCGTCTCTGTCTTTGCCTACAATAAAGGCCGCTACCAAGCCGGGACCGGTATGGCTGCCTATTATCGGGCCTATATTTGTAATATAGTAGTTTTTAAAAGGAACTTGGCTTCTTATATAATCTGCAAAAACTCTTGCTTTTTTTTCGCAAAAAGAATGGCTTATATATAAAATTTGATTTTCGGGGTCTATAACTTTATTTTTTATTTTCTCCACAATTTTATCGTAAGTATTTTTTTCGCCTCTTGCCTTATCGCAAACCCTTAAACGTCCGTCGTAATCCAAATCCAATATAGGACGAATATTAAGTGCGTGGGCAATTATCATCTTACCTTTTTTAACGCGTCCGCCGCGGTATAAATATGTTAAATCGTCGGTGGTGTAAAAGGGCGAAACTTTATGTTTCATACTTTCAATTTCCAAAAAACATTCTTCAAACGAAGCACCGTTCTTTCTTAATTCGCTTGCCTTTACAACCATTAAGCCGTATCCGGCACAAGCACAGGTAGAATCCAAAACATAAATAACATTGTTTTCGTTTTCTTCTCTTAATTGGTTTGCGGCAAAAACCGCATTGTTGTATGTGCCCGATATACCGCTGCCTAAAGAAATATACAGTATAGGTAAGCCTTGTTTTAAAAGATCTTTAAAAAAGTCATAAAAATCCTGTGTGTTAATACTGCTGGTTTTGGGGCAATCTCCGTTTTTCATTTTATCGTAGAAAATTTTTAAATTTTCTTCGTTCATATCGTCGGTAAAAATTTCATCGTTAATGGTATAGTGCATAAATAAAGGCACTACGTTTAAATTTTGCAATTTTTTTAACGAAAGGTCGCAACCGGAATCGGTAGCTATAATGTAATCAAAGTTTTGCGTATTTTTTTCGTTTGTTTTTTCCATTTTTAAGCCTCCGCTGCCGCAAATTCAAGTAAAGAATTTGCTATTAAATTATGTCCGTTTTGTGTTGGGTGTATGCCGTCATCGCAAATTAAGTTTTCAAAATTATGCTTTAAAAACGAAGAACGCAAATCTAAAATTTCACAATTTTCGTCTTTTGCTATTTTTTCTACCAAGGTGTTATAATATTCCTGCCAGCGATATAAATGTTCAATATCTCCCAGCCATTTTAAAATATTGTTGTAATTTAAACCTTTGGTTATAAAATTCATATATTTTTTGGCGCTTATGGGTATAAGATTGCTTACCACCACTTTAAAGCCCTTTGATTTTAAATTTTTTATTATATTTTTATAGTCGTTAATAAATTTGTCGGGAGTGGTAAAAGGCTCAATATCTATTTCGGGATTATCCGAAATTTCTTTCCAATTGTAATTGCAGTCATTGCCGCCGAATTCCAACAAAACGGTACTGCCTTGTTCTATGTTTTCTATTTTTCTGTTAATAATGGAATTGCCTTTTTCTATGGTGGCGCCCATACGGCTGAAGTTATTAACCGTTATGCCTTTATTATTAAGTAAATTGTATTTATTATCTTCGCTTAAAAGATATTTTTTGTCTTTATAAATAACGCCTTTTAAAATTGAATCTCCGAAAATTTCCAGTTTCATAATATAATCCTCCTTTTGAAAAATTTATATAGAACTTTTTATAAAGTGTTTTTGTATTTTGTGTTTTTGTTTTTTTAAGTTTTAAAAATGTTTTAAATTCTTTAAAAATATTCTGAATTTATTTTATACCGTTGGATTTAAAAAGTACACCTACTGTTAAAAAACTTTTTTCTACTGTTGCTTTTTTTAATTCTACGGCAAAAAATCCTTCGGTAGAGTTTTTTAAAACCCACTCTACCAACAGTAGAGTTTTTAGTGTTTATGAGGTTTTAAACACTTGAAAAGCAAAAAAGAATGTGTTATAATGTTCGCAGACAAATCAAAGCAAAAGCTTTGATTTAAAAACCTTTTGTTTTTGCAACTTTCGTTGTGTCTGCTCCATTGAATTACAAAAACCATTTTTAGGCAAAGCCTAAAAAACGGCTGGCGCCGTACGGAAACTTTTTCCGTTGGTTTTTTAATCTAATGTTCGCAGACAATTGATGCTTTGCATCAATTAAAAAGGCGAAGCCTTTTGCAACTTTCGTTGCGTCTGCTCCATTGAAAAACGCGGTTTTAAAAAGGCAAAGCCTTTTTCGCCGAAAATTTAATTTTCGGCGGCAGTTAAACCAAAGGTTTAACCAAAACCGCAACGGATATTTTATTTGAAAGGAGTGCGTTTTTTGGAAGAAATTATTTTGGATGATATTAAAAAAAATATTGCCGATAATATAAGCGGATTGAGAAGGGAATTCGGATTTACACAAACAGAACTTGCCGAAAAATTAAATTATAGCGATAAAGCGGTATCAAAATGGGAACGCGGCGAATCTGTTCCGGACATTGCAACATTAAAGCAAATAGCGTTGCTTTTTGATGTTTCGATGGATTATTTAATAAGCAAAGACAATTCAAATAAAAAACTCAGGAATATAAGCGTTCACAAAAAGCGCAATCATATAATAATTACGCTTTTGGCTACCATGCTTGTATGGCTTATTGCCACGGTTGTTTTTGTAGCGGTAACTTTGCAGGGCTATAACATTAAAAACACCTGGCTGGCGTTTGTTTATGCCGTGCCCGTAAGCAGTATAGTTTTGCTTGTTTTTAACTCCGTTTGGGGAAAAGGCAAATACAACTTTGCAATAATCTCGGTTTTGGTATGGAGTGTTCTTATAAGTTTATATCTTTCATTTTTAACATTTGCCATATATAATATTTGGCTTGTTTTTATGGTGGGAATACCGGGACAAATTATTATTATTTTATGGTCAAGGTTAAAATTAAAGAAAAATTATTAAAATTAAAACATCGGTTAAAATATCGGTATCGGCAATATGAACTTTAACATTTTGTTGCAATTTATTTTTACCTTTGGCAACATTTAATTTATTGTTTGGTTGAAAAAACCGTTGTACCGTAATTACTTTGTTTATTAATAAAAAAAAATAAAAAATCCGTTCGAAAATACCTGAACGGATTTTTTATTTTTATATGTTTATTTGTTTGTATGTTTAAAAACTTCCGTCTAATAAAAATGTTTTAACTGAGTATAATAATACCGAAGAAATATAATATAAGTGATAGATTATGAAAATAAAAATTAAAATATTTTTTAAAACGGTAGTAATTTCTTTAATGATAATATGTATAATTTTAGGTGTTTTTATAGGTGCGGAAAACACAAAAACCGTAAAATCGGCTAAACCCGAAACCGGTGTGCCTGTAAACTACGGCATATTATCCGAAGCGGTTATAATATCTAACGTTATATTTGTTTTAAAAACCGACAGCGAAGCTTTAAACACCGAAATTTATGCTTTGAATAAAAATTACAATATAAACGGTAAAAAATTTAATCCGGATAAAAAACTTTATTCTTTAAATGAGCTTTTTCCGTTTGTAATAAACAAACTTGCGGTTTTAAACCAAAGCGAAACTTTTGAATTTTTGAATGAATCGGGAGGATTTTTTGTAAACAATAAAAAAATAAGCGGAAATACTTTTTATAAAAAACTTTCGGAAAAAGAAATATATACAAAGTCGGAGCTTTTAATGTGTGCCGAATATTTTAAAAGCTTTTTAAACGTGCTTATAAAATCCAAAAAAATTTATGACATTTACAAAATTTCGGATATAGGGTACCCTTGTATAGCAAAGTACAAAAAAATTTTTGAAAAAACCTTGCCTAACGCCGAATGTTACGGTTATACGGGAAAATAAAAAAGAGCTAAGGAAAAATTCCTTAGCTCTTTTTTTATTATTAATCCCAGTCTCCGTCGCCGGGGTCTACGTCGGTATCGGAACCTGCCAATACTTGACTTGCTAAAATTTCAATATCTTCAACTTCGGGAGATTCGTATTTCTTCATTCTGGTATCCTCC
>CADBQU010000037.1 GCA_902796905.1 Oscillospiraceae bacterium
AGGATTGTACTACCTCCAAAGCCGTTATTACGACCCGGAAATCGGCAGATTTATAAATGCGGACGGATACGTTTCCACAGGGCAAGACATCAACGGTTCAAATATGTTTAGTTATTGCGGTAATAATCCCATAACGCGTGCGGATACAACGGGACAATTTTGGGAAATTATAGTTGGTGCTATAATAATTGTTGGTTTGGTTACTACTTTATCAAGCTGTTCATCTAAACCAACCCCTTCACGTAGTTCGTCTATAAAATCATCCAAAAAGAACTCGTCGGCATCAAGTTCGTCATCGTCTTCTTCAACCACATCTTCCAAGGCTCATGTAAAAAAAACATATAAATCTTCATCGTTAAAGGTTTGCACAGATGGAATAGGATCAAAACATAATGATGCATATCATCAAAATACCACTGCATATAAGGGAGGAAAAATAAACGCAGATTTGCACAGATATATTGTTATTCCTACAGATTATCCTGATTATGCAAATACTTTAGGATGTGTCGGAGTGGTTATTGATCATTCAACAGGCAATTATGTTTATGCTATTGTTGGAGAAGGCGGTCCAAAAGGTCAATATGGAGAAGTTTCTATTTCTGTTGTATGGGACTTAGGTTATAAATCGGACGGTTCTTATGGCCCTGAAGGGAATTTTGAGTTTATAATCTTTCCAAATACTGCAAGGAATTGGGATATTAGTAATTTGAATGAGGAGGCAAAACGTGTTGGGCAAACGCTTTTCCGTTAAAAAATCGGCAAATGTATTTTTTGTATTACTGTTTTTGTGTTTTTGTTCTTGTGCAGAAAGCAGTAATATAACAAACGAAAAAAATAATAAAATTAATCCGGATTATTTTTCTGCCGGCCGGTTTGCCGCAACCGTTATCGGTAAAAATTCAGAAATATATTTTGCGCGTAATGACGGTATTTATAAACAGGTTAATAACGAAACGGCAAAACGTATAATTAAAATAAATTCGCCTGATTTTTTGTTGATTGACGGAAACAGATTATATTTTACAGAGCATGAACAACAGGAAACTTTATATTCGGTTGGTTTGGATGGAAGTAATTACAGAAAAGATTTCAGCTGCAGTCAATTTTCGGATATAAAAGGGATAGATTTAATTAATTACAGTGTTGTAAACGGTGTTTTATATGCGGCAAACGGACAAGGAGCCTTTTCTTATTGCTTTGAAAACAAAAAACTCACTCGGCTGGTAACAGAAGCCGGAGTTAGTGCCTATGAGGTTTACGGCGGAAATTTTTATTATATAGATCATACCGCAAGAACTTTTACGGTTTATGCTATAAATTTATCCAATAATAATCAAACTGTTATAATCGGAGAGGCAAAAGAGAAGCCTAAGCAATATATTTACTATGATTTTTGGTGGTTAGACGGAGAAATATGTTTTGCTCAAAGAAATCCTAACGGTTTGTTTTGCGGTAAAGTAGGAGAAAAGCCGAAATTGATAGATGCAAGAGAAACAGAAGCTGTATGGAAACAAAACGGGAAACTTTATTATATTGTTAAAACCGATAACGGGCAAAATAAGCTTTGCTGTTACAGCAATAAAAAAAGCGATACGGTTTTTGCATTGCAACAGTTAGAATGTGATTTTTCTAAAGGTTTGCGTTTTATAAATAACGATTTATATTATAATTCGGGCAAACAGGTAAAAATTTACGGAGATCGTCAACAGGATAGCTGATATAAGTTTTTGGAATAATTTGAGATTGTTTTATATTATTGATTATTTTATAAATACGGTTTTTGATTGGGCTATTAATCGTTAAAAGGGGAAGTATTACAAGTGTTATTTAATTTGGTAAGAATAGTATTGTTGCTGATTATTTCGGTTTTGGTTGTTCTAAAAATTAAAAAAACAAATATTGTTCCCAAAAAAACGGTTTCGGTTTTTATAATTGTTTTGTGCCTTGGATTAATTGCGGTTTCCGGTATGTTTCCGGTAGAAAATAGCTTTATTAATTTTAAATCTCCGGAAAGTGTATTTAATTACACGAATTTTGGTAAAATAAATGATGTTTTATACGGAGAAGAGTCTTGTGCAGTTATATATTCAAGCAAAAACAGTACAAACGGATATTATATAATGCCGAAAGCCGAAAAAGGATATAAAATACCGAGTTGTGTTTCTGCAAAAAGGATATCGCATAAGTTTGATAAAAGCGGAAATTTTGATGTTTATAAAGTTTTAGGTACAAATGATTATTATGTTATAGGTACTGTATTATCTAACAGTGATAGGCAAAATATTGCTGATAATAATAACAATCCGGTTAAGAATATTGTTACTGAAATGGGAAACACCAAAACGAAAACGGTTTTTATTTATTCTTATGTCAAAAATTTTGCCAACGAGTATTATTTTACAATTAACGGTAAAAAAACCATTGTAATTTGATTGTATTGTTTAATTGCTTTTAAAAACTTAAATATATAAAACAAAACCGAAAGACAAAAAATGTCCTTCGGTTTTATTTTTTTTAATTTTTTGTTTTTAATTTTTTATGCTTTTATATTTGTTTTTTCTTGCTATAAAATATACCAAAACACATAAAACCAAAAAGGCGCAGGCAAATCCAAAATAGTTTGTTCCGCCCGTTACAAATGTACCTATTTGGTAAATTAAAAGCGAAACCGCATAAGCAAATGTGCATTGATATGTAATTGCAAACGCCGTCCATTTAGCGGAATTCATTTCTCGTTTTATTGCAGCCATTGCAGCGGCGCACGGAGCGCATAAAAGATTAAATATTAAAAACGAAAACGCACCCAAAGCGTTTATATTGCCAAAATCCAAAACACCGAAAACCGCAACAATTTCTTCTTTTGCCAGCAATCCCATAATAGTAGCTACAGAAGCGTTTATATTGCCAAATCCCAACGGTATAAACAAAAAGCTTAAAGCGGAGCCTATATAGCCCAAAACGCTGCTTTTTAGGGGCATATCCAAACTAAAAGTAAAGCTTCCGTTTATTGTTCCGAAATGCGAGCCTACCCAAACCGCAATACTTGCAAGCAATATAACCGTTCCGGCTTTTTTAATAAAGGACCGGCCTCTTTCCCAAACCGAATGCCAAATATTTATAGGCGTAGGCATATGGTAGCTTGGCAGTTCCATAACAAACGGAGAATCTTCGCTTGCAAACGGTTTTGTTTTTTTAAGTATTATTCCGCTTAAAACTATTGCGGTTATACCTATTAAATATGCACTTATTGCCACCCACCAAGCGCCGCCGAACACCGAAGAGGCTATTAGGGCTATAACCGGCAATTTTGCTCCGCAGGGAATAAATGTTGTGGTTATAACGGTCATTCTTCTGTCGGCAGGATTTTCTATTGTTCTTGAAGCCATAATACCCGGTACGCCGCACCCGGTACCTATTAATATAGGGATAAATGATTTTCCCGAAAGTCCGAATTTTCTGAAAAGCTTATCCATAATAAAAGCTATACGGGACATATAACCGCAGGCCTCTAAAAATGCCAAAAACGCAAAAAGTACAAACATTTGCGGAACAAAGCTTAAAACCGAACCCACACCTGCTATAATACCGTTTAATATTAAGCTTTTAAGCCATTCGGCACAGCCTATAAAACCTAAAAAGTTTTCTGTTAGTACGGGTATTCCCGGAATAAATTTACCAAAAACAGTAAAGCCTTTGCCGAAAATTCCTTCTTCAAAAAAGTTGGAGCAGTATTTTCCTACTGTTGTAATAGAAACATAATATACCAAAAACATAATAAGCGCAAAAATAGGAAGCGCCAAAAAGCGGTTGGTAACTATACTGTCTATTTTTTCTGTGGCAGACAATCTCTTGCCCTTTTTTACGCAAAATTTTACTATGGATGTTATGTAGTTATAGCGCTCGTTGGTTATAATACTTTCGGCTTCGTCATCCATTTCTTTTTCGCAAGCCTTTATGTCTTTTTCCAAATGCGCAAGCATTTGTTTATCTATTTTAAGCTTTTCAATTACTTTTTTATCACGCTCGAAAATTTTAATGGCGTACCAGCGCTGGCGGTTTTCGGGCATATCGTGCAAAACGGCTTCTTCAATATGTGCCAAAGCGTGTTCTACCACTCCCGAAAAAATATGGTGCGGAGCAGGTTTTGTATATTTTGCGGCGTTTATTGCTGCGTTTACCGCCTCGTTTAAACCGGTTTGCTTTAAAGCCGAAATTTCTACAACGGGGCACCCAAACTGTTTTGAAAGCTCGGAGAAATTTATTATATCTCCCCTTTTTCTAACCACGTCCATCATATTTACAGCTATTACCACCGGTATACCCAATTCCAAAAGTTGGGTGGTTAAATATAGGTTTCTTTCTATATTGGTGCCGTCTACAATATCTAAAATGGCGTCGGGCTTTTCATCCACCAAATAATTCCTTGCCACTACTTCTTCCATAGTATACGGAGAAAGTGAATAAACTCCCGGCAAATCCGTTAAAATAACATCTCCGTTTTGTTTATATTTACCTTCTTTTTTTTCTACCGTTACGCCCGGCCAGTTACCTACAAATTGGTTGGAACCGGTAAGAGCATTAAAAAGTGTGGTTTTCCCGCAGTTAGGGTTACCTGCTAAAGCTATTTTCATATTTTCCCTTTCTTTTGGTTTTTGTTTTTTATATTATTTTTGTTTATAATAAACACACAGTAAATTCAGCCGATCACATAAGTTATTCTTAACTAACTTTAGTATTAATAAGAATAAACTTTTTGTCTGAATTTGTCAATAGATTTTAAAACCGTTCCAGTAAAGTATAGTACAATAAATTTTAAAATATGATAAAACAGAAAAGCAAAAACACAGAAAACTTTATATAAAAGCTTATGTTTTAATAAAGTTAAAGTTTGTGCTGTAATTATAGGGAAAATTGGTTTTGGCAAATAAATTCCTCTTGTATCTTTGTTGACAAACCGTAGAAAATTTATTATAATAAAAACTGCGTTTGGGCAAAAAGGAATTCCGAATGCAAAAATAGGTTTAATTTATTACCGCTTATTTAATAAAAAAATTTTTATATGCCTCCTTAGTTAAATGGATATAACAAACCCCTCCTAAGGTTATGTTGGAACAATCGCCTTTGGAGGAAAAGCGGGCATTATAGAGTTCGAGATTGTTCCTGAAAACTACACACGCC
>CADBQU010000038.1 GCA_902796905.1 Oscillospiraceae bacterium
AAAATTTCAATGGAGCAGACAGGACGTAGTCCTAAAGGCAAAGCCTTTATAAATCAAAGCTTTCGCTTTGATTTGTCTGCGAACATTATAACATTTTCTTAAAAATTTGTCAATTTCTTTATTATCTATTTTGTTGGACAATTTTTGTTTTTTGTACAAAATAACACTAAAGTATATATAAACTTATATAAAAACCGCCTAAAACTTTATTATTTACATTTTTATTTTTATAAGTTATAATATAAGTTAGGTTAGTTTGGTTTTGAATTCTATATTTAAGGTGAAACATATATGGGAGTATCTAATATTATTGCTTTGCTTTGCGGCATATCTTTATTTTTATACGGTATGCAGCTTATGGGCGACGGTTTAAAATCCGTTGCCGGAAACGGTCTTGAAAAAACCCTTTATAAACTTACAAACAATCCTTTAAAGGGCGTTTTACTGGGTACCGGTATTACCGCAATCATTCAATCTTCAAGCGCTACAAGCATTATGGCGGTAGGTTTTGTAAATTCCGGTCTTATGAAAGTTAAACAAGCCATAGGCGTGGTTTTAGGCGCAATATTAGGTACAAGCGTTACAGGTTATGTTATTTGCCTTTCAAATATAAATTCCGACTCAAACGGTATTTTGGAACTTCTTTCCACCGCAACTTTAACAGGCGTTATTTCCATTATAGGCATTTATTTCAGAATGTTCTGCAAAAAAAGAGAAAAACAGCATTTTGGCGATATTTTGCTTGGTTTTGCCGTTTTAATGACAGGCATTACCGCTATGAGCGACTCCGTTATACCTTTAAGGAACAGCCCTGCTTTTATAAACTTTTTAACCACGTTTAAAAGCCCTTTTTTGGGTATTTTAATAGGCTTGGCAATTACCTGCATTTTGCAAAGTGCTTCCGCTACGGTAGGTATTTTGCAGGCTTTATCGGTAACGGGCGTAATTAATTTTGAAATTGCTTTCCCCATTATAATGGGTATTGCCATAGGCGCCGCCGTTCCGGTTTTACTTTCGGCTTTAGGCACAAACATAAATGCCAAAAGAACTGCTTTTGTTTATTTACTTATAGATGTTTTGGGCGTAATTATAGTAGGCGGAGTTTTTTACATTTTAAATGCCGTTTTTAATTTTTCGTTTTTAAATAAAACTTTAAATATGTTCGGCATAGCGGTTTTAAACACTTTATTTAGGCTTGTAACCGTTATAGTTTTAAGTCCCCTTATAGGCTTGCTTGAAAAAATAGTTTGCTTTATTTTCCCCGAAAGCGAAGAGGACAAAGCCGAAAACGCAGAAATTGACGGCTTGGAAGAAAAGTTTATAGACCACCCGGTAATAGCCATAGAGCAAAGCCAAAACGCAGTAAAATCAATGGCAAGAAAATCTTTAAAAAATATTATGCGCGCTTTTGATTTACTTAAAAACTTTTCGGTTGCAAACTATAAAAAGATATATGCCAAAGAAGAAATTATTGATAAATACGAAGATAAGTTGGGTAACTTTGTTATTAAATTAACCTCCGAAGAGCTTTCTACCGACCAAAGCCGAGAGGTGGCAAAAATTTTACATACCATAGGCGATTTTGAAAGAATAGGCGACCACGCCGTTAACTTGGCTAACACCGCAAACGAAATAGCAAGCAAAAAAATCACGTTTTCAACCGAGGCGCAAAAAGACCTTGACGTTATTGAAAAAGCCGTTATAGATATTGTAGAAAAAACCGTAACCGCTTTTACTAACGACGATATTTTAACCGCCAAAAAAGTAGAGCCTTTAGAGGAAGTTATAGACGGTCTTTGCGAAGAAATGAAACTGCGCCATATAGAGCGCTTGCAAAATAAAAACTGCTCTTTAGATAACGGTTTTGTTTTCAACGATATTTTAAATAATTTAGAACGTATAGCAGATCATTGCTCTAACGTAGCCGTTGCCATTTTAACGCTTAATCAGGACAGAATTGAGGCCCACGCTTATTTGCATGAGGTAAAAAGCCAAAGCACCAGGTTTAAAAAGTATTACGAAAAATATTCGGAAGAGTATAAAATATAAAAACAAAAAAGAAAAATATATAAATATTGCGCCGAACAAAAACCGTTTTCGGTTTTTGCGGCGAAACTTAAAGTTTCGCCGGGCAGAAAAATCAAAAATGATTTTTCCGCCTTCGGCGCATTTTTTTATTCTGCGTTAAAAATATTAATCTTTTTTTGTTTTGTCTTTAAATTTTTCATCCGCCAAAAAGCAAAAATGTTTTATAATTTCTGTTTCTTTGGGATTGTACGGACGAAAACTCGGTCTGTATAAATCGTGAAACCATTTTGTAAAATCAAAATCTTTTAATTTGTTTTCTTTATATGCATCCCACACCCAGTCATGCGGCTCAAAAGTTTGGTATTTACCGGCAACCAAGCCCCAATTATAACATCCTATATTTTCAAGATAAAATAACGGAAATATTTCTTCAACCGTATTGCGAACAGGTCTTGCCAACCACTCGGTATTTACAATAGGTCTGCCTAAAGTTTTAAGCTCCGATATAACTTCAACATTTTCAATATAAGGAGAATAATTATGAAAAGATACAATATCCGAATTATAAAGTGCCCATTTTTCTATTTCCGGCAATTGTTCTATATTTTTTCCTCCGCTCCATATAGCGGCAGTTAAAGGCTGAATAGGATTGATTTTTCGTATAATTTCAAAAAACTTTTTTAAATGCGGTAAAGATAAATTGCCTCTGCGACAATTTCCCGGCTCGTTAAAAACATCCCACATAATAATTCTTTTATCATTTTTGTATTTTGTTACTATTTCCCTTACCCACTCATAATGCTCTTCGGCTGTTTTCGGTTCGTCAAGCAAAGAATATCCGGGTCCGGAAAATGTTCCGTGCTGAGAGATTTTTCTTCCGCCGTGATATCCTATATCTACATACTGTTTGCCTAATTTCAAACGGCTTAATGCTTCCTCTTTAGGCGGCACGCAATCGTTTCCGAAAACTATCATACAAGTAATTCCGTATTTATAAGCGGTTTCAATATATCTTTCAAAACGTTCCATAAATCCGTCGTGTTCTTTTTTCCAAACAATAAATTCCGGAACAATTCTAATAGAGTTAAATCCGGTTTCGGCCGCCAGTGCCAATTCCTTTTCCGCAGCTTTAAACCGTTTTTCAAATTCAAACTCCTGCCACTGGTCTATATGGCTGCAGTCTTCACTGCCCATAAAATTACAGCCTCTTATCCACGGTCTTGCGTTATACCATTCCCAAGCCTTTTCTTTACTCCATATTACCGGGTTTTCTTTATTTGGGCTTTCTTTATTCGGTTTCATTTCAAATCCTCACAATCCGGTATAATAATATAAAATAGTATTATACCTTATTTTTTATTGTCAATACTAATTATATACAAATTTCAAAAACATAAAAGGTTGAAAATTTTGTATAGAAATAACATAAATTTCTGCTTGTATTTTTTTAAAATGAATATTAGTATTAGTATAACGGGAGGAGATATTTATGGTAGCAATATTAACCGAACCCACTTATATTGAAAGTATGTGGGGCAAAACAATTTATTTAAGTCTTACCGATAATCTGCGCAAAAAGCGAATATCGTTTTGCGAAATCACAGATACAATTCCTAAAAATATTGATACCGTTTTTATTATTGCCTCGGATTACGAATGGATTAAAGTTACTGTTTTAAATTTAAATTCCTGCGGATATAAACCTATATTGTTAGGCAATCAAACCGAACCGATTGCGGGATGCAGCTATAGCTGTGTATGTTCCGATATTATAGGTTCCATAAAATATATTTTAAATAATCTTAACTCCGATAAAAAATTGCACGTTGCTCTTTACGGAGTTAATACAAACTCTTTAACGGATATAAGTCGTATTAAAAAATTTTTTGAACAAAAAAGCCAGAACATTGATTCAATAAAAATATTTTTAAACAACGGTTCCCTTGCAAACTGTTACAGGGATTTTTTTAAAGAAGCCGATAGCTTTAACGCCGTTATATGTTCCAACGATTTATCCGCCGTATCATTAATACGGCATTTGGAAGCGGACGAAGCGTTTAATATAATTAAAAATTTAAAAATACTAAGCTATTCGCAATCCAATCTTTCAAAATTATACGGCAATAAAATAATTTCGGTTAATATGAATTTAAAACAATTCGGCAAAGCCGCGGTTTTTATTTACGAAAGGCTTAAATCCTGCCCTTATATATCAAATATGACAATAAATATACTTTTAAACGATATACCGCAAGAAAACGTTCATTCGGATTTTGACTTTATTGACTTTAAAAAGAACGAAAACCACGATATTATATACGATGACCCGGAACTTTCGGAAATGATATCCGCCGAAAAAATTTTAGAAACAGATTCTTTAACGGATAAAACCATATTGGCGGAACTTATTAAAGGCAAAACCGTAAGCGAAATTTCAGCCGTTTGTTTTCTTACGGAAAGCGGAGTAAAATACCGTATTAAAAAAATGCTTAAAAAATATAAGCTTAACAATAAAAACGAACTTATTTCCGTTATTAAAAATTATCTTCCTAATTATAATTTTACAAAAGATTTATAAAAATTTATAAAAGTAAAATTTAAGCGTAAAATATTTACGGTTTTTTACCGCCGCTTTTAAGGTAAAGCCCTAAATTTTAAAAAATAATTATTTTTTTAAAATTAAACAAAAAACTTAAAGTACAATGCTTTTTTAAAACCGAAACGGATTTTATAAAAAATTCTGTTTTTGACATATTTTTTTGGGTTTTTGCAAAAAGTTAAACTTTTTATTTAAAAAACATTTAAAAAACTGTCCTTTTTTGTAAATTAATTTAAAATTTTTATTGTAAAAAAAAAATTATTTTGTTATAATCATGTATGTATAATTTTATCGTGCTTTAAAAAACATTTTTATTTATTAGAGGATGAGAGAAAAAATATGAACTACGAATTTAATACCAAATCCGGCAATTTCTTTTTATATGATATGGAAACCGGAAAAAACTGGTACAACTATATTTGGAACGACCATCAGTTTATAGTTGAAGCCGACCACTTTGGCGGTGCTACCGCAAAGCTGGTAACCGAACGCGGAGAAAGTATTATTTTAAACGGCCACGCAGACCAAAAGCTTACTACTCCAAGCTACGTTTTTATAAGGGATGACGATACAAACGATTATTTTAATCCCGGTTTTAAACCCAGCTGCAACCAAATAGAAAATTACTGTTGCGAACACGGCTTGGCTTTTACAAAAGTTTCGGGCAAAAGGAACGGTGTTTTTGCTTCCGATACCATAGCCGTTTACGAAGACGAAGACGCATTTATTCATAAAACCGTTATTAAAAACGAAAGCAAAGAAACAAAAAATTTAAGCGTTTTCGGTTTTGCAAAATTTGATTTGGGCGGTTTTGTTCAACCCAGATATTATTACCCCGAAAATTCCGGCAAAACCGTTTACATTGAAAAAATCAATTCATTGCTTTTAAAACAGCAAAGTCCTTTTATGCCAAGCGACAGCGTAAGCGGATTTATTATGAGCAGCGAAAAACCGGATTATTTTGAAGGAAGATACGAACATTTTATAGGTACCTCCGGCAGTATTACAAAACCGTTTATATTGGAAAACGGTTTAAATCTTACAAACTGCAACGGTTCTGTAAGAACCCGCTGCGGAATTTTACAAAATAAAATTTCGTTAGAACCCAACGAAGAAAAAACCATTTATTATATAGTAGGTTTTGCCTCTTCAAAAGAAGAAGATTTAATTAAAAGACATGCAGGACTTATAGAGAAAGCTCCCGAAGTTTTTAAAAATGCCGATAGCTTAGGCCTTAAAAAATTCGGTGCTCTTTCTACCGAAACACCCGAAGAACGCGTTAATTTAATTATGAACCACTGGGTACAAAAACAGGTTTCTTTTTGTATGATAGGCAAAAAGGCGGTAAGAGATAACGCGCAAATAGCTTTAGGTATGTTAAACTATAATGCGGACCTTGCAAAAAAAACAATAACGGAATGCATTTATAATCAATATTACGACGGCCATGCTCTGCTTACCTGGAGTCCTTTCAGCCGTGAAAAAGAAATTTATTCCGACCCCTCCGCCTGGCTTATTTTAAGTATTTGCGAATACATTAAAGAGTCTGGAGATTTCGATTATTTAAATCTTGAAATTCCTTTTCTTGAAGGCGAAAAAGGAACCGTTTTAGACCATCTTAAAAAAGCTGCGGAATGGTTTATGAGAGATGACAACTTCGGTCCTCACAATTTACCCCGTATTCATCATGCAGACTGGAACGACGCATTAAATATTCCGGACGAAAACGCGGAAAGCGTATTTATGGGTATGCTTATTTGCCTTTCGTTTAACGAACTCTCTTTACTTTTAAGAAGAATAGGCGAAAATACTTTTGCGGATACTTTAACGGTGTTTGAAAAAGATTTAGCCAACAGAATAAACGAAAAGGCATTTAACGGCGAATATTACGTAAGAGCTTTTTCTAAATTCGGCGTAGTGGGCGACAAAGGAGATAAAAACGGCGGAAACATTTATGTTAATCCGCAAACCTTTGCCATTCTTTCGGATATTATTCCAAAAGGCCATTTAAAAAGTGTTTTAACCGCTATGGACAATATGGAAAACGAATACGGCGTTCCGCTTTGTGCTCCGGCTTACAAAACCTACGATGAATCGGTAGGAAGAATGTCGGCTATGCCTTCAGGCGTTTACGAAAACGGAGGAATTTACAATCACGCATGCGCCTTTAAAGTTATGGCAGACTGCAAGTTAGGCAGAAGCGAACAGGCAATATCCACGCTTTTAAAAATGATTCCGAACGGAATTAACAACCCTTGCACGGTTTCTACAACAGAGCCGTATGTTTTTACAAACTGTTATTTGCAAAATCCCGAAGAACACATGCTTGTGGGATTTTCATGGCAAACGGGTTCTTCCGCTTGGGGATTAAGGGATTATTACGAAGGTATTTTGGGATTGTTCCGCACTTACGACGGTATTAAGGTTTTCCCGAATATTCCTAAAAACTGGGAAAAGGTAACCGCAAAACGTCCGTACAGGAACTCCGTTTTACATCTTACCTATATAAACAAATCCACAAAAGAAAACGATAAATATGCTCAAAACGAAAGAAATATTAAGCTTATTATAGACGGAAAAGAAACCGACGGCGATATAATTCCGGCTTTTAACGACAGCAAAGAGCATAATATAACAATAGAAATATTATAATATATAAATTAAACGGGAGTAATGAAAAATCATAGCTCCCGTTTTTTGCGGTTTTTGCAAATCTTTGGTTTGCAAACGCATAAATCAAGAATGATTTATGCGTTTAAAAAGGCAATGCCTTTTTAAAAACCGCGTTATGCAAAACATATTTTTATAAAAAATATATATAAAATAAAACTTAAAAAATAAAAACCCGGAAGATTTTACGGTCTTTCGGATTTTTTAGTATTGCGGCGGCAAACAACAAAATTAAAATTTTGTTATTAAAGCCAAAACTTTTGTTTTGGCTTTAAAACGCCTTGGGCGTTTTTGCCGCCGCCTTCTGTTTTAACATCTAATAACATTTAATAAAATATAATAATATCAAAAAATATATTTAGTATTTTCTCCATACCATTTTGTTAACTACGCCGGTATAAGACTGTATTAATTTTACAACCTTTGTAGAAACATTTTCATCCAAATAATCCGGTACGGGTGTACCGTAATCTTTTTCCAAATTAGCGGTAACTGCGGTATCTACCGCCTGAAGAAGAGAGGTTTCATCTATTCCCGCCAAAACAAAACAGGCTTTGTCTAAGGCTTCTGGTCTTTCGGTAGAAGTTCTTATGCAAATAGCCGGGAACGGATGACCCACGCTTGTAAAAAAGCTGCTTTCTTCGGGTAAAGTTCCGCTGTCGGAAACTACGGCAAAAGCGTTCATCTGCAAGCAGTTATAATCGTGAAAGCCTAAAGGCTCGTGCATAACCACACGCTTGTCAAGTTTAAAATTTGTGGTTTCCAAACGCTTTTTGGAACGCGGATGGCAGGAATATAAAATAGGCATATCGTATTTTTCCGCCATTTTATTTATGGCGTTAAAAAGTGATTCAAAGTTCTTTTGAGTGTCTATGTTTTCTTCTCTGTGTGCAGATAATAAAATATATTTGCCTTTGGTTAAATTGAGCTTTTTATGAATATCGCTGGCTTCTATTTCGGCTAAGTTTTCGTGCAGTACTTCGGCCATAGGAGAACCGGTTACATAAACTCTCTCTTTTGGCAAGCCGCATTCGTGAAGATATTTTCTTGCGTGTTCGCTGTAGGCTAAATTAACGTCCGAAATAATATCTACTATTCTGCGGTTGGTTTCTTCCGGCAAACATTCGTCTTTGCAACGGTTGCCGGCTTCCATATGGAAAATAGGAATATGCAGTCTTTTGGCGGATATTGCCGAAAGGCAGGAGTTGGTATCGCCCAAAATAAGAAGAGCGTCGGGTTTAATTTGATTCATAAGCTTGTAGGAACAGTTTATAATGTTGCCTACGGTAGCGCCTAAATCGTCGCCTACGGTGTCCATATAAACCTCCGGTTCTTTAAGCTTTAAATCTTTAAAGAAAACACCGTTTAAATTGTAGTCGTAATTTTGGCCGGTATGAGCCAAAATACAGTCAAAATATTTACGGCATTTTTTAATAACTGCCGCAAGGCGAATAATTTCGGGTCTTGTACCTACAATAATTAAAAGCTTAAGCTTACCGTTTTCTTTAAACTTTATATCACTGTAATCTGTTTTAATATCCATATTATCTTCCTTAATACAAAAATCAGCTTTGTATTTTATTTGTTTGTTAAAAATTTATTTAATAAATATTTATTTATTGAAAATTTATTTATTTGTTTAAATTTTCAAGCTCTTCCCTAATATAGGCTAAGGTTAAAAGCTTTTGTTTTACTTCTTCAACATTTAAAAGTTCGGTATTGTTGGAATTAAATTCTGTTAACGGATTGCGCTCGGTATCGCCGTCTTTAAAATATTTATCGTAGTTTAAATCACGTTTGTCGCACGGAACTCTGTAAAAATCGCCCATATCGTATGCGTGGGCGCATTCTTCGTTTGTTAAAAGGGTTTCGTACATTTTTTCGCCGTGGCGTATACCTATAACTTTAATTTCGGTGTTTTTATTAAATAATTCAGCTACCGCTTTTGCTAAAGTTTCTATAGTGCAGGCAGGAGCTTTTTGAACCAAAATATCACCCGAAGTGCCGTTTTCAAAAGCAAATAAAACCAAATCCACGGCTTCGTCCAAGCTCATAATAAATCTGGTCATAGAAGGCTCGGTTATTGTAATGGGCTCGTTATTTTTAATTTGCTCAATCCAAAGGGGAATAACGCTGCCGCGGCTGCACATAACATTGCCGTATCTGGTGCAGCAGATTTTTGTTTTTTCGGGGTTAACGGTACGGGATTTTGCAACTATAACCTTTTCCATCATAGCTTTGCTGGTACCCATAGCGTTTACGGGATATGCCGCTTTATCGGTAGACAAACAAATAACTGTTTTTACGCCTTCCTCTATAGCTGCGGTAAGAACGTTTTCTGTGCCCAAAACATTTGTTTTAACTGCTTCTATAGGGAAAAATTCGCAGCTGGGAACCTGCTTTAACGCCGCTGCATGGAAAATATAATCTACGCCGTGCATAGCGTTTTTAACGGAGCTTAAATCCCTTACGTCGCCTATAAAAAATTTAATTTTATCTGAAACTTCCGGCATTTTTGCCTGAAATTCATGGCGCATATCGTCTTGTTTTTTTTCATCTCTCGAAAAAATTCTTATTTCGCCGATATCCGTTTTTAAAAAACGATTTAAAACCGCGTTTCCGAAACTGCCGGTACCGCCGGTAATAAGTAATGTTTTTCCTTTAAACATAATTTCACTCTTTTCTGAAAGAAATATATTAAAAATATTATAAATACTTTTATAAGTATACCAAAAACCTTTTAATTTTGCAATAATATTATTTTTACGGCACGGCGGTTTAGGCAAACCTATGGTTTGCCTAACGCCGAAATTTTCAATTTCGGCGTTAAAAAGGCTTTGCCTTTTTAAACCGCCTTAAAAAACTAAATACAAAAATCTATTTGCTTTTAACTGATTTTAAACTTTTATATCTTGTTAATTTTGTTTTGTTATTTTTAATATACTGATAATGAAAAGGTTGATAAAAAAATTGTATTAATATATAATTGATGTATGATTAATTTAATATAGCATTAACTTTTAAACTACTTTTAAATTGTTCGGGAGAAAATAAATGGCCACAAAAAATGCTAAAATAAATCAGCAATATGATGAATATTGGAAACTGACAGTAGAGTATTCCGATATCTTTGGAGTTAAATTTAATAAAACCTTAAAAATAATAGTCAAATTTATAGATGATAATATTTCAAAAATTAATAGTATAAATTTAAATGAATACCTAAAAGGAAACAAAACCGAAATTGAAAAATTAAGTTTACTTTATAAAGAATTACAAAATACAATCTTTAATGTTTATAAAAAAGTTGATAAAGGATCTACAAGAAAATCCATAAATCAATTTATAAAACTCGGATTTATAAATCCTTATTTAAAAGGCTATAATAAATTAACAAAAAGTTTTTTAAAAGTCCCCGCAAACCGTAAAGAAGAAAAGAAAAGTATTTTTTCTAAAATTTTTTAAAAAAAAGCTTCGTTTGATTCATCGGTAACAACAGATAATACTCAAATTAAACAAATTAATTTTTTGTTAAAAACTTTAATGTATCATTCTAAAAAGCGTTTAACAAAAAACGATATTATAGCTTTAATGGTTACCGATTTAACCGCCTATAATAACGGATATTTAAATGAAAAAGAATTAGAAACACAATACAAATATTCCCAAGCTATAAATTTTGAAAATAACAAGTATAATCAAATTAGATATATGCTTAACTTTTTAAAACTAATGCCGGATTTAAATGTAGATGTTGAAAACGGTATAACGTTTATTGATAATTCAAATATAACTTTTAATTTTGATACAAAAAGAGACCCTTATCTTTATACAATTTACAGAAATGATTTAAAAATAGAATCTTTAAACGTTTATAAAAAAATTGTTTGTTATGCAGAAAAAATTTGTTGTAAAGGTTTGGTAGCCTCTCATATTAAACCCAGCGAAGTTTGCTTAAAAGAAGGCAAACCCGAAGAAGCTTACGATTATAACAACGGTTTACTTTTGCAACCTAATGTAGACGCTTATTTTGATAAATTTGATATATCTTTTGATGAAAACGGAACCATTCTTTTTGACCCTGCGGTAACACCCGATATTATAAATAAATTTAAGGATTTTAAACTGGATAAAGAAATATTAAATTCAAAAAGATTGGAATATTTAAAATATCATAGAGAAAAGTTTAATAAAAAATCAGGTAAGTCTTCTTTATAAAGAAGACTTACCTATTTTTAATATTATAAGCATTTCGTTTGTTGAATTTTTGTTTGTTTTTCCGGTAAGTTTGTACTGATGTTCTTTACTTATAATTTTAACGGTGCCAAAACCTTTAAGTACATTAACCAAATCTGTTGCAGACGGATTTGTTTTGTTGTTCTCGCTTATAACTATATATTTTGTTTTATTTTTGCATAAATTTATAATATTTAAAAAATTCTCCAAAAATGTATCTTTTTGAGTTAAATTGGTATAATTTATTTCATTATGGGTTATTTTATCAAATAAACCGTAAAAATCTCCATATTTATTCATAGTTGAAGGATAAGGAGGATCAATATATATAATATCTACATTTTCATTTAAATTGCAAATTAAATCAAAAGCATCTTTATGATACGCTTTATTGTTTTTCCCGTTATCAAAAACCGCATTATTATAATTTTGTATATTATCCGTTATATGTTTTTTAAATGTAAAATTATGATAAGCCCGTTTTCTTTTATATTTTTTATAACTGTATTCTTCATCTCTCAGTTTAACTATTTGTTCCCACGGAATATTCATCCTTGAATAAGGTAATTTTCTTATCATAGCTCTTCTTATTAAACTAAGAAGTAAATATTTTTTATATTCGTTTGATGTGCTGCCGATTTTTTCTGCCATAATTAAAAATTCGGCTAATTCTTCAACTTCGTTTTTAAAATATAATTTATCGGTTAAAAAAGAAATTTCATTGTATTTTTTTTTAATTTCTTCTTCGGTTAATTTAAAATTTAAAAAGTTTTCGTTTAAAATAACATTTTTATTTTCTATAATAGCCTTGCTTATAACAAAATCGGAATAAAGCGAATCGTTTGTTAATACTGTATATCCGCTTTTTTTAAAGCAAATGCTACAGAACATCCGCCGGAAAACAAATCTAAAACCGTTCCGGATTTTAAAGGCATATTTTCTATTATCCAATCGGAAAGTTTGTTTTTATTGCCTATGTAATTAATTTTCGGGTAAATTTTATCGGTATAAGAATTCATTTTTAAAATTCCTTGTATTTTTGGTTTTTAACTGAAATTAAAAATTAATTTTTGGTTTTTGTTTTATTTAATTGTTTTTAATACCGTTATATACGGCTGTTTAATAATTTTTTTACGTTTTCTGCAAGTTT
This sequence comes from Oscillospiraceae bacterium, assembly GCA_902796905.1. Classification (GTDB taxonomy): domain Bacteria; phylum Bacillota; class Clostridia; order Oscillospirales; family Acutalibacteraceae; genus UMGS1279. Next base: position 12,684 of record CADBQU010000038.1, read on the forward strand.
AAAAGCTAAAACAGGAGGAACCGCATTACCTATTTGTTGCTGTATTTTTCCGGAATTTCCCAAAAAAACGAAATCATCGGGGAACGTTTGTATTCTGGCCAATTCTCTGCAAGTAAGAGCACGGTTTTGACTATAATGAAAAACCTTTCTCATATCGCCTGTTATACAAATTGAAGGCTCCGAACTTTTATATCTGATATATTTTCTGATATCTCCGGATTTCGGTCTTAACTCTTCCGGAATATCCATTCTGTTCCCGCCGTCTTTTATATAACTCATTTTTTCAAGCATTTGTTTTGAATGATTCATAGCATTATGATTTGGTATATTGCTGTTTTCTCCGCTTTTTAATTTAGGCAAATCATCTATGGCTTCTTTAATTGAAATGCGTTTCTCGCTCTTTTTTGGAAATACAAAATGATTTTCCGCTCCTGCTTCTCCAACAATAAAAATTCTCCTGCGTTGCTGAGGCACTTCATACTCAACGGTATTTAAAACCTCAAATACAATACTATACCCTATATTACTAAAATGCTCTATAATTTCTTCCATTGTTTTACCCTTATTATGATTTTTCAGGGCCTCAACATTTTCCATAATAAAAACTTTGGGTTTTAATACTTTGACAAATCTTGCAAATTCCAAAAACAGTTTATTTCTTTCATCTTCTATAAAACTTCTGCCTATATTTCCGGCAATTGAAAAGCCTTGGCAGGGCGGACCGCCTATTATAACATCAACTTTTTTACCACACATAAATTTTAAAATATATTCATCGGAAAAATCTCTTATATCACTTACAACCAGTTTGTGAGAAGGGAAATTATATTTATATGTTTCGGCACAAGATAAATCTTTTTCCAATGCCATTATATTTTTAAATCCGGCTTTATCAAAGCCTAATGATAATCCTCCGGCACCTGAAAACAAATCTATGTAAGTAAACTGTTCCATTAAATAAACTCCGTTTTATATAAAAGTTTGAAAACCCAAAAAAATTCATACAACAATATTTATACCAGTAAATTATATCATTTTTTTTATGTTTTCAATTGTAAAATAAAACCGCATTTCTACGCCAATTTTTTTCTGCACTGAAGGTTTCTAAATTTTCACTTTGCTTTTTTATTTATTTCTTTTATTATTTTTGTTTTTTATTTATTTTATTGTTTTTGTTTTTTACTCTATTATAAGTGTATAATGCTGTACCGGCGACGAGCTCAAAGCCCTTTGGGCTTTGCAAAAGCTTTTTAAAAAGCTTTTGTCCCAAAAACATTTTGTTTTTGGGGCTCGTCGCCTCATTTTCGTTTTCTGCTTTTATTTATAATCCTATTTAATCCTGTTTTATTTTGTTTTTATTTCTCGGCGCGAATAAGGTTTTCGTAAAAACGAACTGCGCCCGGCAAACAGTTATATTCTATATTTTCGTTTAGTCCGTGCATACCTTTCATTTGTTCCGGCGAATAAATTACCGGAGCAAAGCGAATACAGTTTTTGCAAATCGGTTGATAAAACTGAGCGTCTGTGGCGCCTGTCATAACATAAGGGCTTGCGGGCAATCCCGGAAATGTTTTATGTACCGTTTCTTCTACCGTTTTATAAGCGCTGCCTTTTATATTTACCGGTACGGTATAATTATTAGAGTGTAAAACTTTCATACTAAGCCCAAATTTTTCGGCTTGTTTTTTTATAATTTCAAGACTTTCTTTTTCGCCCTGATGAGGAATAAAACGCATATTTGCGCCTAAAGTGGCTTTTTGTGGAATAACATTATATGCGTTTGAACCGCTTTGTTTTGTAAATGCTATGGTTGTTTTAAGCATTGCTCCCGCCTGCGCGCTTACAGCAGTAAGAACAGCTTTTAAAATAGGTTTAAACAGCCAAATATTTCCAAACAGCATTTTCATACCAAAAGGTGCAAAAGGTGCCAGCGTTTTAAACATGGCTTCTACTTCTTTTGGAATTTTTTTCTTAAACGGACTGTGCTTTTCGGTTTTTGTCACAAAAGCCGAAAGTCTTGCAATAGGCGTGTTTTTAGGCGGAGCGCTGGCATGTCCGCCTAAGCTTTCGGCAGTAAATTCTATATCGGCTTTGCCTTTTTCAAAAATGCCTATCATGGCAAAATTTCCGTGTATGCCGCCTATGGGTTCTTCTATAATTGCTCCGCCTTCGTCGCAAAGCAAATAAAGCTCTACGCCGCGGCGCTGTAATTCTTTTACAATTTTAGGAGCGCCGTCTCCCGCCCATTCTTCGGTGCAGGAAGAAGCCAAATAAACGTCCTGCGGAGGTATAAATCCTTCTTTAAGCAATCTTTCGGTTGCTTCAAAAAAAGCCATTACCGAGCATTTGGTATCTGAGGCTCCTCTGCCCCAAACCTTTCCCTCGGCAATTTTACCCGAAAACGGCGGATATTTCCATTCTCCTTCTGCCGGAACCACATCCTGATGGCTCATTAAAAGAATAGGTTTTTCGCTGCTTTTGCCTTTCCAGTAATAAAGCAAATTTCCGTCTATATCCGTGCGTTCAAGTTTTTTATGTACCAGCGGAAATAAATCTTCAAGCACCTTATGAAATTCCCTGAATTTTTCAATTTCGGGAACAAAGGGATGTGATGTGGTATCGCACTGTATCATTTTTGAAAGCTTTTCAGCCAACATAAGCGCTTCTTCTTCGTTTTCCGAAGGTTTATAAGAAGAGGTTTTTGAAGGCATCAGCAAAGTATTTATTATCGCAACAAGCAACAGTAATAATAAAATACCTGCCGCTGCGGCTAAAATTAAAAGAACGATTTTCATTTTTAGTTTGTCCTCTTTTCTTTTTTATAAAAATAATAAGCTATTCCTATAGCCATAGCTCCCGAAGGAATAATCATAAAACTTGTTGAACCTACAAGCGAAGGAACAAAAATAAACAAAAGACTCATAACCACAAGCGGAACTAACGCAATTTTCATATTTTTGCGGTAATATTTATACGCCATAGCGCCGAATAACGCCGGTACAACATTATCAAAAGCCGGCTGCAAAGAAGGGTTTTGCAATAACGGACGCAACGGAGTTAAAGCCGCAACGCCTATTGCAAGTATTAATATGGTTACCAAAGAAGAAGTGGCAATAGACAGTGTGGAGATGATTTCATTTTCACGCGTTCCGGATTTTGCTCCTACCATATCGCGGGCATTAACCGCACACGGAATTTTCATATTTATTAAATTTCCGGTAATAAAAGCAAGATATCCGCCGCCGGACCCCAGCATGGGAGTATAAATTAAAAATTCGGCAACGCTGCTTACCATCCAAACCAATCCTACCGAAAAAAAGCCTTTGCCGGCTGCCGCAAGATTAGGGTAAGCGCCCAAATATTTTCCTATTAAAAACGGGGCTCCGACCAACATAATTAAAACTATAATACTGGCTGCTTTTCCTATTTTGTGGGTTGTTTTTGTGTATTTTTCCCAGTTTAAATTTTTGTTTTGTTCCATAGCTAAAGCCTCCTATATCAAATTTATAAGTACTGCCGCCGCCATACCAAACAGCATACTTACCGCTATTGAAAAGTTTTCGACAAAGGCAAATTTTGGTTTTTTGCTTAAAAATATAAACAAAGCCATTGTTATACCCGAAACCGCTACAACTATAAGCGGCGTCCAGTCTCCGCGCAGCGTAAATAAACCGTCGGAGGATACAAACGAGCCTATGTAACTGCCTATATAAGCGCTTACAAGACCTATAAACATAGCGGTCATAGCCATATCGCCAAAGCCCAAAGCGGAGGTATCTCCGCCCTTTTTTATATTTTTATTAAATTTTCCGGTATATTTACGGTTGAATAAAACCGAAAGAATCATTCCCCACATAATGCAAACGCTCATCAAAAGCGCTATTGTGGCAAAGCCGGACGCTGTCATTTGCTCGCTCGATAATTTATCCATACCTACCTGTTCGGCAGCCGCCTGCGCCACCTGGGTTTCGTAATGCAAGGCACCTATAACCGAAAGCCTAAGCCAAGGCCACGGTATGCCTAAACTTCCCGAAAGTGCAATTACTCCCAGTAATATACCAATGCTGGGCAATACCGAAAAAGTAGCGCTTGAAACTATTACGCGCTTCATTTTGGCGGTATCCATACCTATTGCTTTTCCTGCACGGTAAGCCCTTACCATAAAAACAACGCACAGCAACGCAACAAAAGCTATAATTCCGCCGCAGATTAAATACATAGGGGTGCTGCTAAGCTTTTCTAAAATACTCATTTTAAAAACTCCTTATACCGGTAAATTTTAATGTGAATTTTAATTATAACCATTAAAAATAAGCAACGCCGAAATTCAACGTTTATATAGTTATTATAAGATTTTTCGCCGCGTTTCGCAACCGTATTATTTATTAAAACAATAAAGTAAATTTTATTTTGCAATAAATTAATAGTAAAATTATCAATAAAATTTAAAAAGCAGATTTTGCAAACCACAAAACCTGCTTTTATGTAAAAATATTTGGGATTTTTAAAATTTTTTAAACCTTTTAAGCCAAATTAAACCGTATTTGCTATATCCACCATTCGCTTGCCTAAGCATTACTTTAATTTTTTTCTTCGGTGCTGTAAACGGTACAAGTTCCGTTTGATTTTACAGCTATAAGTTTGTTTTCATCTCCGCTTACCGTCCATAATATGTCATTGGAGCCGATGTTGTTTTGTCTGGTGGGCACTTCAATTATATAAGGTTTTGCTTTGCCGATGCATTTTTCTTTTATCTCACCGTTGCCGTTACTGTCCGAAAACGAGTAGTCCTTTCCGTTGACGCAAAGCTCGCCTTTTCTTATAAGAATTACTGTTCCGCCGTTACTCAGCTTTACCAAAAGGACGTTTTTGCTTTCTTTTACCGTGTAAAGTTTAGCCGATATATTATCGTCGGCGTTTTTATATGTTCCCTCAAAATCGTGTGCGTAGCCTAAAAATTTATCGGCCGTGTAAGCTTCTTCTGTTACATAATCGGTAAAATCCTGTATATATTCTTTACCGTCAATAATTACCAGCCCCAGCATATCTTCATTTATATATGCATGTTTTTTTTCGTCCGTGCCGGATGCGTCGGCGGTGTTTTGGGTAATGCTTTTATTACTTTGTGATAAACCGTTTTGCGGAGCGGAAGTAATATTTTTAACACCTGCGCCGTGTATTGTAACACCCGCAATAATTGCCGCGCACAAACAGCAAATAGGCACCGCTGTTCTTATAAATATTTTCTTTTTTTGCTTTTTGGCAGTTTCATATTCGTTTATGCGGCTTAGCACACTCTGTGCCATTTCATTATAATTTTTCATAAATAAAGCCCTCCTTTTCAAGTGCAAGTTTAAGTGATTTTCGGGCGCGGTATACAAGCGTTTCTATGCTGTGAACGCTTTTTTTCATAATCACTGCTGTCTCTTTGGCGGATAACTCTTCAAAATACATAAGCCAAAGAACTTGACGGTATTCGGTTTTAAGATTGTTTAACGCTTTATGAACGGTTATTTTTCGTTCCTCTATAAGGTAAGATTCTTCAAGACTTTCTTCATCTGCGGCAATACTCAAATATTCGGCGTCGGATACTTCACGGCGTGCCCTGTTACGCCTTAAATTATCAATTGCTATGTTTCGCCCTATTGTATAAAGCCACGTTTTAAACGGACCTTTGCCTTTATCGCGCGGCTTTTTAGTGCCAAGCAATACAAAAGTATCCTCTGCCAGTTCTTCTGCCGTATGTATATTGCCGACGATGCTGTTTAAGTAAAAAATAAGCCCGTCTTTATATTCTCTTATAATTTCTACTAATCCGCCTTCGTCTCCGTCATCGCGAAAACAACGATAGTTGCAGCTTCCGCTGTCCATATATCCGCCCTCCTGAAAAGCTTTTCACTTATTACACGAAAAAAACAGCAAAAAACTCACAGTAAACTGTGCCGTACTGTGCTGTAATGTAAAAATGCAAAAATAAATAATTTTTAACAAATATTATTTTAAACTGTTGTATGCAAATAATCAAAGCAAAGTTAAAACCTTAAAAAATCAAGTAAATATTAAAAACCATACAACTATATAGTTGTATGGTTTAAAAAATCTATATTTACACTACACTCAAACGCGTATTCCAAGCAGAACCTTTCCTGTCTTGTTTGAGAACCATCTGAATTTACACTACTCTCAAACTGATTATGAACTTTTTCCGAATGTAGGTTGGTTTGAGAACCATCTGAATTTACACTACTCTCAAACATGTATTAATCTTGACGGCTTTAAACAATCGTTTGAGAACCATCTGAATTTACACTACTCTCAAACGAAACGAAAGGGGAATAAAAATGAAATTATGTTTGAGAACCATCTGAATTTACACTACTCTCAAACTAACTGCCACGAATATATCTTGACTTTTACGTTTGAGAACCATCTGAATTTACACTACTCTCAAACAATGAGGTTACAAAAGCAACAAGTATAAGCGTTTGAGAACCATCTGAATTTACACTACTCTCAAACTCGGAAACATTGCACTTGATATTCTTCATAGTTTGAGAACCATCTGAATTTACACTACTCTCAAACAATTA
>CADBQU010000039.1 GCA_902796905.1 Oscillospiraceae bacterium
CACGGATTTCTCGCATTGCCGTGTTAAAATACTCGTTAATCCGTTAGGATTAACTGCGTTTTGTGCCTTGCCCTGCAAAAAATCCGCTACTCAAAAAATCTTCGACTCAAAACGAGCGTATTTTTGTGCGAATTTTTATGCGAAGGATGCCATAAGGCTTTCGCCTTATAAAGACGACAAGTGAAAATATGCCGAAAAATACACCGTTTTGAGCAGGTTCGGATTATTCTCGCTTGCCTATGATAACGAAGAAGGAGTAGGCAAAGGAATACGCTCTTGCGGCATTAATAGGAATGAACTTTTTGTTGTATCTAAGGTTGCGGCAGAACACAAAACCTACGAATCTGCCGCTAAAAGCATTGATGAAACACTTTTAAAAATTAAGCTTGACTATTTAGATATGATGATTATTCATTCTCCGCAGCCATGGGACAAGGTAAACCAAAGCGAAGACAGATATATTGAGGGCAACCGTGCCGCGTGGAGAGCATTGGAGGCTGCATATAAATCAGGAAAACTGCGAGCAATAGGGGTTTCGAATTTTAAAGAAGAAGACATTGAAAACCTTTTAAAAACAGCCGAGATAAAGCCTATGGTAAACCAAATACTTCTTCACATAAGCAACACACCGTTAAATCTTGTAAACTTTTGTTTAAATAACAATATAGCAATAGAAGCGTACTCGCCCATAGCTCACGGCGAAATATTAATCAGCCGCAAATTAAAGATATGGCAAATAAATACAATGTTTCCGTACCACAGCTTTGTATAAAATATACTTTGCAATTGGGAGCAATATCTTTGCCCAAAACCGCAAATTCAAATCATATGAAAACAAATTCCGAACTTAATTTTAAAATAAGTGCGGAAGATATGGAAACACTTAAAAACTTTAAAAAAATAGAAAGCTACGGCAAAAGCGGTATTTTTCCTGTATACGGAGGTAAAATGTAATGGCTGACAAACCTTATATAATATGTCATATGATGATGTCGTTAGACGGCCGGATTGACTGTGCTATGACAGAGCAGTTACCCGGCGTAACCGATTACTACAATACTTTAAACGAGCTTAATACGCCCAACACATTAAGCGGCCGCAATACGGCGGAACTTGAAATGGCAGAGCCGGGGGTTTTTAAACCAAAAGACAAAACCGTTTTGGGCAAAGAGGGATTTTTAAAAAATTCAAACGCCCAAGGCTATGAAATAGTTGTGGATACAAAAGGAAAACTGCTTTGGCCAAATGCTTTTAATATGAAAAAACCGTATCTTATAATTACCGGAGAACAAGTAACAAAAGAATATTTAAATTACTTAAACCAAAAAAATATTTCGTGGATTGCCTGCGGAACCGAAAAAATCAATCTGTTGCGCTCTATGGAAATTCTTTATACGGAATTTGATGTTAAAAGATTAAGTATTGTGGGCGGACCTGCAATTAATACGGCGTTTTTAAATGCAGGGCTTATTGACGAAGTAAGTATTCTTATAGGTGCCGGCATAGACGGCAGAAAAGAAATGCCTTCGGTATTTGACGGCCGCAATATTAACTATCCACTTACTCATCTTAATTTATTAAGCGTAAAAAAATTCGGCAGCAACGCAGTTTGGCTTAGATATAAAACAGAATACAAATAAAACAAACCATATAATTAATACAATATAATTTAATTAAATAAAAATAACCTTTACGGTCTTTTTACGGCTGCAAAGGTTATTTTTTTATATTTTCAAAATATTCAATATAATCCATATAGGCAAATGCCCTGTAAACGGAAATTTAAACTATAAAAAGCCACACAAAAAATTTAAAAAGCAAACAGCGGTTTTAAGGCAAACCGTTGGTTTGCAAAACGCCGAAAAAATTTTCGGCGTTTTAAAGGCAAAGCCTTTCTTAAAACCGCAATGGTTAAGTGCCGCTGCAAATAATCAAACTATTAAAAGCAGTGTTCCCAAAACCATAAATATTAAACCGCACAAGGCTTTAAAAGATAACTTCTCTTTAAAAACAATAAACGAAAAAGCAACGGTTATTAAAATACTTAATTTATCTATAGCTACAACAACGCTTGTAAGGCCCTCTTTAAGAGCTTTGTAATAGCAAAGCCAAGAACCGCCCGTAGCTATTCCCGATAAACAAATAAAAGTTAATTCTTTTTTTGAAATTTGTTTAACAAGCTTTTGTTTTTTAAAAGCAAAAACCATTCCCCAAGCCAAAATTAAAACCACCGCGGTTCTTATGGCGGTGCCTAAATTTGAGTTTACGCCGTTAATACCTACTTTGCCCAATATTGCCGTAAGGCTTGCAAAAATCATAGAAAACACAGCGTAAAAAAACCAGCTTTTGTTTTTTTTAGAATTAACAATATCCGTTTGTTTTTCGTTTAAAGCTTTTTTATCAATACGTTTTTTATCTATCATTAAATAAGTGCCTATACCGATTAAAACTATTGCGGCTGCTTTTAACCAGGTTATTTTTTCATTAAAAAATATAAACGCCAAAATAAGGGTTAATACCGTGCTTAATTTATCTACCGAAACCACTCGGTTTATATCCCCTTTTTGCAAAGCCTTAAAATAGTAAAGCCAAGAAGCGCCCGTAGATAATCCCGAAAGAATTAAAAATATCCATGTTTTTGCATTTAAATTTAAAATTTCATATCCGCAGCCGGAAACAACAACCAATATTAAAGAAAAAAGCAGCACTACCGCAGTTCTGATAGCAGTAGCCACATCCGAATCGGTGTTTTTTATTCCGCTTTTGGCTAAAATTGCGGTTATACCCGCAAAAAACGCAGAACCCACCGCATAAACCAACCACATAAAAATCCTTTTCTTTCCGTTTATTAATTTAAAAGTTTAATAATTTTAACCTGTTGTTTAATTTAAGTTATGCAGTCATTGCATCCAGGTTATTTTCTTAATACCAATTATACTACCTATGCTTAATTATTCAACCGATTTTTTATAACATTTTAAGTATATACCGTTTTTATTTGTATAAAAAAATTTATTTTGGCAAAACTAATATTAACATTGGTATTAACATCGGTAGTGTAACAGAACTCGAACCGGTTTTTTTAGCACGGATTTCTCGCATTGCCTAAGTACAAAAAGTTTTAAAAATACGGTTTTGTTCCTATCAATGTTAATATCGGCACAGTAAAAATAAAAATCCATAAAGGAGAAATATATGAGAAACTCAAATACCAAAAACTTTTTAAACGGAAAAGGCTTTTACATTATTATGGGAATATGTATGCTTGCCATAGGCATTACGGCCTGGGCGGTAATAGCCACTTCGGGAAGTTCCGCTTCAAAAAATATTGTTGAAAACAGTAAAATAAACAGCTCTTCCAACTTAACATTAAACAGTAAAACCGAAAGCAAAAACAAAAACGAAAACAAAGCCGTAGCCGGAGATGTAAGCGGAATTAAAGCCGAAAGCAAATCCGACTCTTCCGGCAATTCGGAAAATTCAAATTCCTCTGCCCAAACCAAAAGTAAAAAAGCTGCGGCAACTTATTTTACCCTTCCCCTAACGGGCGAAATTTTAAAACAGTACTCCGATACCGAGCTTTTGTACTCCAAAACTTACGGAGATTTAAGAATTCATAACGGATTAGATATTAAAGCCGACGCCGGTACCGCAGTTAAGGCTTCGGGAGACGGCACCGTTACAAAAATTTATAAAGACGCCGTTTTGGGTAACGTTATAGAAATAGACCACGGAAACAATATTACGGCTTTTTACTGCGGATTAACCGATAAAGCTGCGGTAAAAACGGGCGACACCGTAAGAGCCGGAACAAATATAGGCGCAGTGGGCACTATTCCCTGCGAATGTTCCGACGAAAGCCACCTTCACTTGTCTTTTAAACAAAACGGAAAATATATAGCTCCGTTATCGTTAATTAATTTAGGCGCATAATTTTTATTATTAAAAATCAAAGGAAAATTTAAAGGAGAAATAAAATATGGACAACTACCAAAACAGTAAAAATTTTAAAAACAAAACCGAAAAAATAAACAACCAAAATAAAACCGAAAACCGGTCGGAAAACAGAACCGAAAGCAATTCTGAAAATAAATCTGAAAATAAATCCGAAAATAAAAATTCCCAACATTCCGAAAATTCTTTGCCGCCCACAAAAAGAGCTTTAAAGGTTGCCTACTTTAAAGAAAGCAAAACCGACCCGCAGGGCAGCTACACCGGCACTCCCAAAGACCCCACCGAAAAGCCCATACAGGACGTTGACGATTTATAAAATTTAAGTAAAACAAAAAAGCCTTTTGCAAATAACAATTTTTTTGCAAAAGGCTTTTGTTGTGCATTACAATTATTGACTTTTAATTATTTTTTTAGTATAATGTTTGTGCTGCGTAATTAACGCGGTTTAACCCAAGGCAAGCACCAAGCCTTAAAAATTCAATAAGCGGATATGGCGGAACTGGCAGACGCGCTAGATTCAGGTAACGCCATCTCGGTGTAAATTCGGTAAAACCGCAGAAATGCGTTTTTATAATTGCGGATCAAGCGAAACGCTCCGCCTCGGTTGTCCTCACCGTGTAAAATTTAGAGGACGAAAACTTAATAAGCGGGTATGGCGGAACTGGCAGACGCGTATGATTCAGGTTCATATTTTCGAAAGGAAGTGCAGGTTCAATTCCTGTTACCCGCACCA
>CADBQU010000040.1 GCA_902796905.1 Oscillospiraceae bacterium
AATGCAGGAATACTGCCGTATTTCAAATGACGAGACAAAATAATCGGACAAATTTTCCGCTATGGGATGCATTGTACCCTGATTGTATTGTCTAGTGTTACAATGCCTATAACCGCACCGTTTTAAAAAAAGCATTTGTTAATGCTTTATCCGCTCTTATTTTAACATATTAGTTTAAAAAATACAAGCCGATAAAATTTTATATAAAGTTTTAAAGCTTTTGTTAATGTTTAAAATGCGTTTTTATTTTTAATCTTTTTTTATTTTTAATCTTTTCTGTTTTTATCTTTTATATATTTTTGTATTTGTATTTTTTTAAAGCCGCTTATAAAAATTCTCTTATTAAAGAGCTTTTAGGAACCTTATCGGGAGAAATTGAAGGAAAAAGCTTTAACGCATTTTTTATTTTTACGGCGCTTTCGTAATTTTCGTAGGTTTCGTTTATATTTTCAAGCAATTTTAAAATTATGTCTTTAAAAATACAAGGTTCGTAAGCATGAAGCGTTCCCAGCCTTACATCTGCGGTAGGTTTAAATTTATATAAATATTTTTCTTCTCCCAAAACCACACCGGTCCACAAATGCAAGGTATTAAAGGAGTCGGAATTTCTGTAAACGGCATCTCTTGAAAGCCTTCTTATAAGTCTCATATCCCTGCTGTTTAAAACCTTTTCGCCGGTTTTATTATATATGCTGTTACTAACGCTTATATATATTTTAAATAAATTTTCTTTAGGCAAAGAATCGGTAATTACCGGGTTTAAAGCATGCAGACCTTCTACAATTAAAACTCCGTTGTCGCCTATATCTATAAGCTCCTTTTCTTTTGCTCTTACATGGTTAATAAAATCAAAAACCGGTATATAAGTTTTATTATTAAGTATAATTTCGTTTAAGCTTCTGTGAATTTCATCTAAATCCAAAGAGTAAACCGACTCAAAATCCGGTGTTCCGTTAGGCAGTGTAGGCATTTTGTGGTTTCCGCCGTAAAAATTATCAAGTGAAAGCACCGTCGCTTTTATATTTCTTCTTTCCAAATCTTTTCTTAAAATGTGCGAAGTTGTTGTTTTACCCGAAGCCGAAGGTCCCGCCAAAAGGACGATTTTTTTTAAAGGATTTTCTCTTATGGATATGGCAAGCTCGTGTACCTTTTCAAAATAGCTTTCTTCTACAAGAGAAATAAAAGTATCCGGCGTTTTTGCATATTCGGCTATTTTATCTGTTGTAAGCATTGTAAAACTCCTTAATTTTATCTTTTCGCTTTATAATTTCGTTAAAATCACTTATATATTCGTAAGGATATTTATAATTTTGCACTCTTTCTATTTTAAAAGAATTTTGGTCTTTAAGCTTTGTTACGGCCCCTGCGCCTATTCCCAAAACAGAATGTGTTTCGTCCATAATATAAGTGTTGTATAATCCTTCGTATCCTTTTTTTGAATACCCTATGTTTTCCAAATTGCCGACCGTTTTGCTTTGGCGGTACAAATAATAAGGATTATAATTGTTTTTTGTTAATATATTATATGCGTTTGTTACCATTTCTGCCGCGGCAAGCCCTTGGTTAAATTCGTAAAATGCGTTTTTGTTTAAAGAAGCCGCACGCTTTATAGAAAGCGAATGGACCGTAACGGCCTCCGGGTTAAGCTTTACCGCCGTTTGTATGCTTTGGGTAAATTTACAAACGGTATCGTTTTTTAATCCCGCTATAAGGTCTAAGTTAATGTTTTTAAAATTTAAACTTCTTGCCAAATCAAACGCTTCAAAAAAGCGTTCTACGGTATGTTTTCTGCCTATTGCCTCTAAAACATCATTATGCATGGTTTGCGGATTAATGCAAATTCGTGTGGCAAAATCCTTTATCGACAAAAGCTTTTCTTTGGTAATGGTATCGGGTCGCCCGGCTTCAACCGTTACCTCTAAAAGATTTTTAAAATTAAATGCCTTATGTGCCGTTGATAAAATTTTATTTAATTGCTCGGCGGAAAGGATTGTGGGCGTTCCGCCGCCCAAATAAAGCGTTTTTACTTCTAAATTATATTCTTTTACTATTTCTGCCGTTATTTTAATTTCTTCGCATAAATTTTCAACATATTGCGGAATTAAATGTTCGGCCATGCCTATTTGTTCCGAAACAAAAGAACAGTAGCTGCATCTTGAAGGACAAAAAGGAACCGAAATATAAATACTTACCGATTTTTTTGTATTAAATCCATCCGTTATTTTTAAAAAATCGGCTGTGGTTTTTAAAAGAGATAATTTATTTTTATTTACCATATACTCATTTAAAAATAATTTATCCGCGTTTTCTTCGCCCAGCTTTTCCCGGGTCTTGCTGTAAAGCCTTGTGGGTCTTACGCCCGTAAGCATACCGTACGGCGGAACATATCCGCAAATTTTTGCAAAGCATAAAAATACGCCTTTTAAAATTTCAAGTTCTTTAGGCAATACACCTTTAAGTTTAATTTGTAATTCTTCCGTTTTTTCGTCTATATGTAATTTTATATAACAAATTTCATTTTGATTCTGTTCTTTTAACTTAACAATTAAGTATCTGGTTTGTGTGTTTGATATTTCCTTGTTAAATTCTGTTTTTTCAAAAGGCAAAAAAATCCTAACGGTTTTTTCGGTTTCGTAAAAAAATTCGCGGTTTTCTATATTTACTATCATTAATTTTGTTTTAAACCTTTAAATATTAATAGATTTTTTAAAATTCAAGCTTTTAATTTTTAAATACTTATTTTTATTGTTTGTTTTTAAGTAAATCTCTTATTTCTTCAAGCAATACTACGGTTTCGTCCTTTTTTACTTCTTCCGCTTTTTCTTTTTCGGAGCTGAATTTTTTCTTAAATCCCGTAACTGCTTTTATCATTATAAATATGCAAAAAGCTATAATTAAAAAATCCACTATAGACTGTATAAACGAGCCGTAACAAATTTTTGCATTGTTAATGTTAATGCTTAAAGCCGTAAAATCCACTCCGCCTATAATAACGCCTATTATAGGCATTAAAATATCGTTTACCAAACTGCTTACTATTTTACCGAAAGCCGAGCCTATAATAACGCCTACCGCCATATCCAAAACGTTTCCTTTTGCAATAAACGATTTAAACTCGTTAAAAAACTTTTTCATATTTATATTCCCCTTTAAAATTCACTTTTATTTTTACCGGGTCAAAAAACCATTGTTACCGTATTTTGTATATTTGCCTTAAAACCTTATATTTTAAAACCTTTAAATCCATTTGTGTTTGTTTTTTTGTTTTTATTTTTTAATAATTGCCGTGTTAAAATACTCGTTAATCCGTTAGGATTAACTGCGTTTTGGGCCGGTTCGGATTATTCTCGCTTGCCTAAAGTCGGTTTAAAAGCCGGCATCAGTTCCAGTTTAAATTTATTTGCCTTATTTAAAGCGTCTATTTTGGCTTTTGTTTCTTCGTTTTCTATTTTTCCCGTTCTTATATATTCATCAAGCTCCGCATAGGTAAAGCCTAAGTTTTCTTCATCGCTTTTACCCGAAAGTCCGTCTATGGGAGTTTTATCTACAAGCTCTTTGGGCAAGCCTAAAATTCTTCCTATTTCTTTAACCTCGGTTACGGTTAAATTACAAAGCGGACTGAAATCTCCGGCACCGTCGCCGTACCTTGTGGCATATCCCACATAATCTTCCGATAAATTACAGGTGTTGGCAACTCTGCCGTTAAAACATTGCGCCACGGCATAAACGGTGGTCATTCTTATTCTTGCCGGCATATTAACCGTACACTGGCGGCTTAATTCCATATTTTTTGCAAGTTCGTTTTTTAAACCCTCTACCGCGTTAAAAATATTAATTTCGTAATATTTAATTTTTAAATGATTGACCAGCAGGTAAGAAGCGCTTATATCCGATTGATTGCCGCAAGGCATAAGAACGCCTATAACCCTGTCTTTTCCCAAAGCCTCTACCAATAAAGCGGCGGTAACGGAACTGTCTTTTCCTCCGGAAATTCCAACTACCGCATTACATTCTTTGCCGTTTTTATTAAAAAAATCTCTTATCCATTCCACACATTCGTCTTTAATTTTTTTTGCATCAAACATAACTGTTACCTCTTGTTATATATTAAAATTGTATTAAAAATAATTTTGTGTATATTCTACCACAACATTTTTTATTTTTCAATTAACAAGGCAATATTTTTTTAGGGCGGCGAGCCCCCCAACAAAAACTTTTGTTTTTGTTGGGGCAAAAGCTTTGCTTTTGCCAAAGCCCGATTTTTCGGGCTTTGGGCGCCGCCCGTAACAGCTAAAGCCAATGCAGATAATGCAATGGTACAAATAATACAAATAATGCAAAAGATGCAAACTCTAAAAAATAAAGACGCAACTGCAGTTGCGTCTTTATCGAACGTTAATGTTAATTGTATTAACTGTTAACTTGGCTGATTAATCGCTAACGTAAGGTAATAATGCTACCTGACGTGCACGTTTAATAGCTGTAGTTAAAGCTCTTTGATGTTTTGCACAAGTACCTGTTACTCTGCGAGGTAATATTTTAGCTCTCTCGGAAACAAACTTGCGAAGTCTTGCAACGTCTTTGTAATCTATTTCTTCAACGCGTTCTGCGCAAAATTGGCAAACCTTTTTGCGTGCTTTGCGGCGCATCGGTCTTTCTGCTCTTTCCATTTAAAACATTTCCTTTCGTAATATTTATAATAATAGTAATATTCGTTTTTAATATTTATAATATCAATTACCTACTGTAATTTGTATACTATAATACTAACTCCCGCTTTTTATTTCTATCCTTATTAATTTAATATTAAAATTAATTAAAATTAACGTATAAAAATAAAAAACCGATTAAAACGGCAAATCATCGTCGTTTCCGCTGATTTCTTCAAAATCGCTGGAAGATGTATTGTTAAAAGAAGCCGTTTCGTTTTCGGTGGCATTTGAACCGCCGGATTTAAAGTCGGCAAACTGAACGTTGTTTGCTACAACTTCATAAGCATAACGGTTTTTGCCTTCTTTATCCTGATATTTACGGGATTGTAAGCTTCCTTCAATTGCTATCATTTGTCCCTTTTTAAAATATTTGGAAACAAATTCCGCGCTTGCTCTCCAAGCTACTATGTTAATAAAATCAGCTTGTCTTTCTTCGCCCGAACGAAATCTGCGCTCAACAGCTATGGAAAAGCTGCAAACACTTATTCCCGACGAAGTGGTTTTAAGTTCCGGGTCGGCAGTAAGTCTGCCGGTTAAAACAACTACATTAATCATTTTTAACCCTACTTTCTTATGGTCATTACTCTCATAACGCCGTCTGTAATTTTGGCTACACGTTCAAACTCGGCGGGGAAATCCGCTTCGCTTTCAAAAGAATACAATACGTAATAACCTTCTGCTTCGTCGTTAATAAGGTATGCAAGTTTGCGTTTACCCCATTCATCGACGTTCAATGCAGTACCGTTCTTTTCAATAAGAGCTTTAAATTTTTCTACCATTTCGGCAATTTTTTCTTCGCCGTTTTTAACAGAAAAAATTAACATAGCTTCGTATTTGGCTGTCATAAACTGTCGCACCTCCTTCGGTCTTAATGGCCCTAATTTTTTTAGAGCAAGAAGTAATATTTTTCTATTTTTCAATAGCTAAACAATTATATCAAAAAAATAAGTTTAAGTCAAGAAAAATATATTTGAGTTTAAAATTTTGTGAAAATTTATTTTTTATGTTTTTTATATTTTTATATTTTTATTTATATTTTTTGTTTTTATTTATAAATCAAAAAAATCAAAAAGGGTTAATCGGCAAAATCGGGAATATATACTTTATTTGCCGAGGAAAGCTCTTGAACAAATCCGTTTTCTATATCGCTTGAAAATAAATAGTCCGTTAAAATATCGTATTCTCTTTTGTTTACTTTACGATTTAACGGGTCGTTGTTGTTTAAATTAAAAGGTATATACTGAAACATCAACGAAAAAAGCACATCGTTTTTATAAGTTTTGCTTACATAATCTATTATTTTTTTAGTGTTTGTTATTTGCCCCGGCAAAACCAAATGCCTTATTAAAACTCCGCTTTGCATAATGCCGTTTTCGTTTATATAAAGCGGTTTTGTTTGTTTTACCATTTGCTCTATTGCTTTTTTTGCATATTCAAAATAATCGCCGCAAAAGCTGTATTTTAAAGCCAAATCGTTATCGGAATATTTTAAATCGGGCATAAAAATATCAACTTTTTCGTTTAAAAGTTTTATGCTTTCGGGCAATTCGTATCCGCTTGAGTTCCAAACTATGGGAACCGTAAATTTATTTTCCAAAATTTCTGAAAGTTTTTTTGTATAATGCGTAGGGGTTACAAGGTTTATATTGTTGGTGCCCATATTAATAAGCTTGTTAAAAATATCGGTCAATTCTTCGTTTGTAACGGTTTTGCCTCCCCCGCGTGAAATTTTGCTGTTTTGGCAAAACTTGCAGCGCATATTGCAGCCGCAAAAAAATATTGCCCCGGAACCGTTTTTACCGCTTATAACAGGTTCTTCAAACTTATGCAATTGATACAAAGATATTTTTATATCATTATTCTGGTTGCAAAAACCTTTTTTTAAATCTCGGTCTACACCGCATTTTTTAGGGCATAAATTACATATATCGCTTACACCGCTGTTTTTTGTTTCTGTCATTTTTATTGTTCGTTTCTTTTTATTTTCCGGCGGCCAAGCCCAAAGACCTTCGGTCTTTGGCAAAAGCCAAAGCTTTTGCCCCAAAAAACATTTTTGTTTTTTGGGGGCTTGCCGCCATTATGTTTTTTATTTGCGTTTAAACTTAAATATTTTCGTTTATTATATAAAGCTCTCCGTTTTTTAATTCAAAACCGTCAGAATAAAAAACCTTATCGTTTTTATCTATAATTACAACTTCAATTTCTTTTTCGGAATTTGCAATTTCCAAAGCCTTATCTTTACCTAAATTAAAAAGTCCCGTTGAATATGCGTCGGCTTTTGCGGACTCTTTGCAAAATACCGTTACACTGTTAACATCACTGTTTGCGGGCTTTCCGGTTTTTGGATTTAATATATGATGATATAAAACTCCGTTTTCTTTAAAGCACCGCTCGTAATTTCCCGCAGTTACCGCCGAGCAGGAAGTTTTTACTTTAACCCTTGCCGAAAGCTCTCCATTTGAAAAAGGTTTTTTTATACCTATAACCGCATTTTTATCCCCTAAAGAATAAACATTGCCTCCCAAATTAATTAAAGCTTTTTTTACGCCGTTATTCTTTAAAAGTTCTGCGGTTTTATCTGCTATATATCCTTTGGCTACGGCTCCCAAATCCAACTTTGTATTGTTTTTAAGTTTGGCTTTGTATTTTCCGTTTTTATAAAAAACACTTAAATTTTCTGTTTTAACGGTTTTTAAAGCGCTTTTAAGCTCGTTTTCTTTTGGTATTATTTTGTTTTCAAAATTCCAAAGCCTTGTTACCGCGCCTAAAGTAATATTAAAAGCTCCGTTTAAATTTTTTGAATATTCCGATGATTTTTTTAAAACGGTATATAAATCTTCTGAAAGATTTTCGCTTTTGCCGGTTTTATTTAAATTATAAAGTTCTCCGTTTTCTTTATAGCAGTCTAATGCGTCTGCCAATTTTGTTATATTATTTACGGCTTTATTTAAAATTTCATCGGTACAATTATAAACCGTTAACTGCACCGCCGTATCCAACGCAAAAAAAGTTTTGGTTTTAACGGTATTACAACTGCATAAAAAGCCTAAAGAAGAAAAAGTTAAAGCAAAAATTAAAATTAAAGCCTTTATTTTTTTCACTTTAAAAATTCCTCCCTTTTGTGCTTTTACGGCGGCGCTAAACGGAATTTTTTCCGTTTGGCAAAGCCAAAGGCTTTGCCGCAAACTAAAATTTGCGGCGCCGCCTTATAAAAATTAAATTTTCTTTTAATACCGTAATTGTTTTTACGTTTACTATATTTGCATTTTTTATTCCTGCATTTCTTTATTATTCTTTATTATTCGTCTAATTTTAATACCGACATAAACGCTTCTTTTGAAACCTCTACCGAGCCCAACTTGCGCATACGTTTTTTACCCTCTTTTTGCTTTTCAAGTAACTTTTTCTTACGGGTAATATCACCGCCGTAGCATTTTGCCAAAACATCTTTGCGCATAGCCTTAACGGTTTCTCTTGCAATTATTTTTCCGCCTACTGCCACCTGTATGGGCACTTCAAACAACTGGCGCGGTATGTGCTCTTTAAGCTTTTCGGCAATTTTTCTGGCTTTTGTGTAAGCGTTGTCGGCATGGACTATAAACGATAAAGCGTCTACGGTATCTCCGGCAAGCATAACTTCAAGCTTTACAAGCTTTGATTTTCTGTATTCCTTCGGCTCGTAATCGTAGCTTGCATATCCTCTGGTCCTGCTTTTTAAAGCGTCAAAAAAGTCATAAATAATTTCGGCTATCGGCATAACGTAATGTATATCCACTCTGTCGCCCAAATATTTTGTATCTTTATATTCTCCGCGCCTGTCCTGACAAAATCCCATAATATCCCCTACATATTCTTTAGGGCTGTATATATGAACATCCGCCACCGGCTCCAAAGCTTCCGCAACCGTTGCCGGGTCGGGGTAATTTGTAGGATTATCAACTTCTATTTCTTCTCCGTTGGTAAGCAAAAATTTATAAACAACACCGGGATATGTTGTAATTAAATCTATATTGTATTCTCTTTCTATTCTTTCCTGTATAATTTCCATATGAAGCAAACCTAAAAATCCGCATCTGAAGCCAAATCCCAAAGCTTTGCTGGTTTCGGGCTCAAACGAAAGCGCCGCGTCGTTTAACTGTAATTTTTCAAGCGCTTCTTTAAGGTCATTGTATTTTGCTCCATCCGCCGGATAAACACCGCAAAAAACTACGGGGTTAACCTTTCTGTATCCTTTTAAAGGCTCGCTTGCGGGGTTTGCCGCGTCGGTTATGGTATCGCCCACTCTGGCTTCGCTTACGGTTTTTATTGCCGCTGCCAAATATCCTACTTCGCCTGCCGTAAGTTCACTGCACGGAACCATAGCCTTTGCGCTTTTTCTGCCTACTTCAACCGTTAAAAATTCCGCTCCGGTAGCCATCATTTTTATGGTTTGGTTTGGCTTGATAGTTCCGCTTACAACTCTGAAAAATACAATTACGCCCTTATACGGGTCGTAATAAGAATCAAATATCAGTGCTTTTAAAGGTGCGTTTTTATCTCCTTTAGGCGCCGGAAGATATTTTACAATTTGTTCTAAAACCTTATCTATATTAATTCCGTTTTTAGCCGAAATTTGCGGTGCTTCATCTGCCGGTATGCCAATAACGTCCTCTATTTCTTCCTTTACTCTTTCGGGGTCTGCAGAGGGCAAATCTATTTTATTTATAACCGGTAAAAGCTCTAAATCGTTATCAACCGCCAAATAAGTATTCGCCAGTGTTTGAGCCTCTATTCCCTGCGAAGCGTCTACTACCAAAACCGCTCCTTCACAAGCGGCTAAAGAACGCGATACCTCGTAGTTAAAATCCACATGCCCCGGAGTATCAATTAAATTAAGCTCGTAATTTTCGTTGTTTTTTGCGGTGTAATAAAGCGTTACCGCATGGGCTTTAATGGTAATTCCTCTTTCTCTTTCCAAATCCATACTGTCCAAAAGCTGGTCTTCCATTTCTCGGGACTCCACCGAATTGGTAAGCTCCAACATTCTGTCCGCCAAAGTGGATTTTCCGTGGTCTATATGGGCTATAATGCAAAAATTTCTTATATGGTCTTGTGGTATTGCCAAAACAATGTCTCCTTAACTTTAAATTGTTCCTTTGAAAATTTTTTATTTTTGTTGATTATTGATTGTTGATATAGTGCGGCGAGCCCCAAAGCCCTTTGGACTTTGGCAAAAGCAAAGCTTTTGCCCCGAAAAACAATTGTTTTTCGGGGGGCGCGCCGCCTGTTCAAAACATCTATAAATTTAATCTTTTATATCCTGCAAATCAACCAGTTTTTTATATATTCCGCCCTTTTTGTAAAGTTCGGTATGGGTTCCGGTTTCGGCTACTTTGCCTTCGTTTAAAACTATTATTTCGTCTGCGGCTTTAACGGTAGATAACCTGTGGGCTATTATAAGCATTGTGCGGCTTCCTGCTATTTTTTTTATTGCCTGTTTTATATAAGTTTCCGTTTCGGTATCTACCGCAGAAGTAGCTTCGTCCAATATTAAAACCGAACTTTTGCATAAAACAGACCTTGCAATGGATATTCTTTGCTTTTGTCCGCCGGAAAGCTTCATTCCTCTTTCGCCTACCATGGTGTTAAAGCCTTCGGGCAATCCTTTTATAAAATCGTATATGCAAGCGGTTTTGGCAGCGTTTATTATTTGCTCTTCGGTGGCGTTGGGATTACCGAAAACTATATTATCTTTAATTGTGCCATGAAACAAAAATACATCCTGTAAAACCATACTTATATTGTTTCTTAAGCTTTTAAGCGTTATATCCTTTATATTGTAACCGTTCAGTAAAATTTCTCCTCCCGAAGGGTCGTAAAAACGCGGAATAAGCGAAGCCAATGTGGTTTTGCCTACTCCCGTGGCACCCACTATGGCGTACATTTTTTTAGGTTCCGCCACAAAACTTATATTCTTTAAAACCGGAATATCCTTTCTGTAACCGAAAGAAACATTCTTAAATTCCAATAACCCTTCGCCTATCGGTATGTCTATTGCATTTTTTTTATCTTTAATTTCCGGCTCGGTATCTAAAATTTCAAATATACGCTCTCCTCCTACTATTCCTCTTTGCAAATCCTCTAAAATTCTTGCAAAAGAAGAAATCGGCGCATAAAACATACTTAAATACATAAAAAATCCGGTAACGTCGCTGATGGTCATATCAAATTTAATTGCCAAAAATCCGCCAAAAAACAGTACTATAACATTCCCCACGCTCATAAAAAAGCTTATTAAGGGATAAAATGCCGAAGAGTACCAAAAAGCCTTTAAAACCGCAAACGCGTGTTTTTCCGAACTTCTTTTAACCCTTGCGCTTTCGGCTTCTTCACGGTTAAATATTTGTATTTCTCTTATACCTTGTATATTGTCCTGCAAAAGTGCGTTTAAATTTGCTATTTTTTTCTGGGCTTCTCTGTGTTGTTCTCTAATGCGCTTTAAAATAGGAATTCCTACTACCAAAAAAGGCAGCGGTATGCAGGTTAATAATGCAAGCTTCCAGTTGTTTAAAAATAAAATTACGGCAACGCCTATAAACGTTAATCCCGAAGAAATCAAATCGGGAACGGAATGCGACATCATACTTTCAAGCTTAGAAGTATCCTGTATAATTCTGGACATAAGCCTTCCGGTTTGCTTGTCGGTATAAAAAGAAACAGGCATGGTTTGCAAATGGTCGTAAACCCTGCACCGTATATCGGATACAAAAGTCCACGCCGATTTATGTCCGTAATAAGAATAAAAATATTTAAATAAACTCTGCAAAATATACGCCGTAACCAATGCTGTTGCCAAATATATAACCTTGCCCATCATTTCGTTTGCGTTACCGCCGGTTTCAAGCAATTTTATAAGGTTTTGCATAATTCCGGGCGTAACCAAATTTATTCCGGTTATAAGCAATAATGCCACCGAAGACACGGCTATATATTTATAATAAGGCTTTGCAAGTTTATAAACTCTTAAAAGCGTTTTCATAGCGTTTCCTTTTCTTTAATTTTTTAATAACACCTAAGTAAAACCCGATTTATATAATATTATATAATAATTTGTACAAACAATACAATAAAGGTTACAATACTTCCCTTAGCCAAAAGTCATATTGCATTGTATGATTTTTCTATTTTATTATAATAGATAAACCTTTTTAAAGCAAGAACATTTACAAGTAACATTTATTTTTTAAAAAAATATAATTATAATAAAAACAGTCAGGAGGAGTAAGCTTTGAAAAACAAAACAGACAAAACAGGCAAAGCCGAAAGCAAAACCGCAAACGGCACCGTAACCAACAATATAAGTTCTTCCGATTTAACGGAAAAAGATTTAAAAAACAAAAATAACAGGGTATTAAACGCAAGAATAAATTTTAGCGGAAAACCCATAAAAAACGAAAACATATTAAACAAAAGAATTAAATTTTTTAATTCCGTAAAACCTAATTTATAAATATACGATACAAGAATATATAAATAAAATATATAAATAAAAATAAGCGGACAGATGCAATAAACTGTCCGCTGTAAATTTTTATTTGAATTTTTATTTAAGGTTTTTAATTAAGCTTTTTCGCTATCGGTTTTTTCCGCAGCTTCTGTTTTTTCGGCTTCGGTTTCTTCCGATTTTTCCGCTTTCGGCTCATCGTACGAAAATTCCGGTTCCTGCATATCGTCGGGAACTTTTCTGCAAATGGCAATAGGAGTTTGTTGGTCGGACTGGTCTAAGGGATTATCTCCGAACAGCTCTCTTGCCATAGAAAGCGTAACGTCTTTTGTGCTGGAACCCAAAATTTCAAGACCGATATCGTTTGCGTCCAGCATAATTACATAACAACCGGTATGCTCTGCCAACTCTTCGCAAACCTTATTTGGGTGCAGCGGAGCCATTTTTGCATATTTATTGTACGGAGGAATAACATAATCTCCGGGACCGTCTATAGAACGCGCCTTAGGTCCCACAACGTTATAAAATACGCCTTTTATACCAAACGGCTTTGTAAATGCCGCGCAAATACAACCTAAAAATATTTTGGGAAATCCTATATCTCTTAAAGCAAGTTCCATTGTGTACGGAGAACCCAGGCCTATACCGTACGGTGATTTTGTTACAAACTTAACCAAAAATTTTGCCATGGGAGAAACTTTAATTTCGCTTATAGGCCAAGCTCTGCCCTGGCTTATGGCTACCATTTTTTCACTTAAAAATATACCGTCGCCCTTTTGAACGTATGGCATAACATATTTATCCATAATATCTATAAGGCTGTCTCCCGAAGCTACAACGTGGGTTCTTACGGGGTATCTTGCAAATTTTCCGAAAGATGTTTGTTTTAATAATGTTTTTCCCCTGTTAGGTTTAAAAGAGGACATATCGGGTGTGCTCATATACTACTCCTTAAATTCACTGAAATTATAAAATAATACAATTTTTAATAATCTATTTATACATTATAAACCCAAATAGTTAAAAATGCAATTATTTATGTTGAGAAATTTTATTTTTTTATATATAATGGTATTAATAGTTAACAAATTTATTTTTTACCGCTTGCCTACGGACGGTTTTTAAAAGGCAAAGCCTTTTAAAAACTGCCGAAACTTTAGTTTCGGCAGTTTTCGGCAAACCTTTGGTTTGCCGAAAACCGTCCATCCGGCAGACCTTAAAAAAGAAATATAAATTTACAAATTTTTAAAAATAAAAAATATATAAATATAAAAAGGAGTCCAGATTTTTTGACCGTTAATTTTATAACCTTCGGTTGCAAGGTAAACCAGTACGAAAGCGAAAGTATGCGCGAAGAGCTTTTAAACAAAGGCTTTTCGGCTGCGGACGAAACGGCGGATATTTTTATTATAAACAGTTGTACCGTAACCAAAGAAAGCGACCGTAAAACCAAAAAAACCATTAACCGCATAAGAAGAGAACACCCAAATTCCGTAATAGTTCTTACAGGCTGTTTGCCGCAGTCTTCTCCTAAAATTGCCGAAGCCTTAGATGTTGATATAGTTTTGGGCAATACCGAAAAAAGGGATTTGGCAGGCGCCATAAGCGCTTATTTAAAAAACAAACAAAAAACCGTTATTATAAACAAACACGAAAAAGAAGAAGCTTTTGCAAAATATCATATAACAAAATTTGCCGAAAGAAGCAGGGCTTACATAAAAATCGAAGACGGCTGCAACCGAGGCTGCACATACTGCATTATTCCAAAAGCCAGGGGCAGAATAAGAAGCCGCAGTTTAAGCGAAATAAAGGAAGAATCCGTAAGACTTTCCAACGCAGGTTTTAAAGAAATTGTTTTGGTGGGAATAAATCTTTCGTCCTATCAATTCGGTTTGGCCAACGCCGTAAAAGCCGCGGCTTTGGCAAACGGAATTAAAAGGGTTCGCTTAGGCTCGTTAGAACCGGACCTTACAACCAAAGAACTTCTTTTGGCATTAAAAGAAATACCCGAATTTTGTCCGCAATTTCATTTGGCTTTGCAGTCCGGCTGCGATAACACTTTAAAAAGAATGAACCGTTTGTACACCACACGGGAATTTTCGGAGCTTACAAAAACAATAAGAGAAATATTTAAAGACGCTTCTTTTACCACCGATATTATGGTAGGCTTTGCCGGCGAAACCCAAGAAGATTTTGAAGAAAGCTGTGAATTTGTTAAAAAAACAGGCTTTTTACACTGCCATATATTTCCCTACTCCGTAAGAGAAGGCACTTTTGCCGCAAACTACAAAAATCAGCTTACAAAAGCACAAAAAGAAGAACGCGCCAAAAAAATGAAAGAGGTATGCGAACAAGTATCTTTAAAAGAAAGGCAAAAATATATAGGCTTAACAAAAGAAGTTTTGCTTGAAACCGACGGCAGCGGATATACAAAAGAATATTTAAGGGTTTATTTAAACGATTATAAAGAAAATTCCGAAGATTTTTCCGAGCAAAACAACTTTTCGGGAGATATTATAAACGTAAAAATTCTTTCCGTTTTTAAAGACGGTGTTAAAGCCGAAAAAATTTAAAGCAAAACATAAAAACACTCAAATTGTTAAATCTTAAAAGCTTAAATTAAATTATATTATATTAAAAACTGTTTTTTGCATAAATAACAGCAAAGCAAAGCAAAACAATATAATACAATAACTTTTTAAAAGAAAAAAAGTAAAAAAGTAAAAAATAAAGTCCTTAAAACAAATTTTGTTCTAAGGACTTTTATTTTTTTAAGTCGGTAAACAACATTAAACAATATATTCGGGCAAACCCGAATACAGCGTACCCTTGGAAAATTGCAAAAATTTAATGCATTTCGTCTTTATGCCCGCAAAAACAGTAAATCATTTTTTCCATACACTCTCTGCCCGATTTTCCCATCCTCTGCGGCTGTTTTTCCAAAGGCAAATTTTCAAACTCAAAAAGAGCGTTTTTATAAAAATCCAAAACCGTATTATAAGTGGTATAAACCAAACTTTTAAACAGTTCTTCCTTGCTGGCGTAATATCCGTAAAACGCTCCGGTTGTTACGCCTGCATTTTTAACTATGTTTCTTAAAGAAGCTTTTAAAAAACCTTTTTGCAAAAATTCTTCTTTTGCGGCTTTATGTATTAAATCCAATGTAGAAAGATTTTCAGCCATACCGTTCTCCTTTAAAAAAAATATAACAATGTTATATAACACTGTTATTATATATTCAAAAAATCCGTTTGTCAATAGCCTATATTAATTTTACCGTAAATTTTTCTTTTGTTTTTATGTGCTGCCGTAAAGTAAATTAAGTATAAGTATAAAAATAAAAATATATAAAAATATAAATAATTTAATTGCGATAATAATTACTTAAATACCTCTTAAACACCGCTGACGCAAAAAATAAAGCTTTCCAAACCAAATGGTTAAGAAAGCCTTACTTTTTGTCCTTTACGGTATATAACTATACATTTTTAAATTTATATAAAATAATAATATATACGGTCTTTATTCTTTTTTATTGTCATCAACTTCGGGATTTTTCTCTTCTTTAAACTCTTGATTTTGTTCTTCAAATTCGATAAATTCATTATTTTCATCTTTGGTTTCAATTGTTTCTTTGTCGTGCTTTCCGCCTCTTTTCTTTGCAAACAAAAACACGATTAAACCTATAGCCAAAACTATTACAATTAAAATTAAAACTATTACCCAAGGTTTTTCTTTTGCCAATTTTTTTATGGCTATTGTATTATTGCTTGAATTTTCATCCAAACTTCCGTCTCCGTTTGTTAAATTATAACTTCCGTTTCCGGAAACAGATTTATTTTTATTTTTAGCTTCCGCTGCCGCGGAGGATTCATAGTTTTTTTGAATTTTGCTGTTTATAAGCGCTACGTCGTCGCCTACCGCCGCATATATTTCATCAACTTCTTTATTGTTGGCAAAAAGCTTATAAGGTAAATCACTCATAGCCAAATCGTTGGAATAAAGCGTAACGGTGTAAAAATCAACATTTGGCGTCTGGTCTTCCAAGCACTCAAAAATAAATCTTGCATAAATACCGTTATAAGTTACAAGTTCGCAGGTTTTTTCGGGAGATACCGGCGTGGGCGTCCATCCTATTTTATACCAACTGTTTTTATTGGCAATTTCAACGTTGCTGTCCACATGCAAATTACCGTAATTTTTAGGTTCGTATTTATTTTCTATTTTTTTAAGTTTAAGCTTTTTATTGTTAAAACCTATGCGCGCTGTAAAGGTACCAAAGCCCTGATTGTTTTTAATTTTAAGGTCCGCTTTTAAAACGGTGCCTTTTTTAATTTCCTTTTGGCTGTATTCCAAATATATATCCGTGCTTTTTTTGTTTTGCTCTTTTTCGCCGCCGGAGCTTGTGCTTGTATTTGCGGCAAAGGCAGAAAAGCAAAACAAAGCACTTAAAAGCAAACAAACAGCCGCCGTATATATTTTTTTATTAAGGTTACTCATTTTTGCACCCACATTCAATATTTATTTTTAAAAGCTTTTTATTTTGGTTTTTTTATATTTTGAATATAACACAGTAAAAAAAGATTGTCAATAAATACGGCAATAACAACAAAATAAACTTTTGTATATTTGTATAAATGTTGTGCTTTTTTGCGGCGGGGACAAAATTTAAATTTTGTCCCAAAGCCTAAAATAAAATTTTAGGCTTTAAAACGCCGTAGGCGTTTTCGCCGCGGCACGGTGTTTATACTGTTATAAAATACTTATATAATTACTTATATATAATATATTTATATTGAAAAAAAAAGTCGTTTAGTATATAATGATAATGGATTTTTAGACATTTAAATTTATAAAACCGTATTTAAGGAGCAGCTAAATGAAAAATGATTTTTCGGTTTCGTTGGAAAAAATAATAAAAGAATTTTCTTTGGAAAAAATATATTTACCTAAAGACGAAAAAGAAATTTCGGTTTCAAGCACCGAGGTCAACCGTCCCGGCTTGCAGTTAACCGGATATTTTGAATTTTTTGACAGCGGACGTATTCAAATAATAGGCAAAAGCGAACACAGCTTTTTGGAAACTCTTTCGGAAAGCGATTTTAAATTACATATAAACAGCTTTTTTGCACAAAAGCCTTCGGTTGTTATAGTATCGCGCAATTTAGATATTAAACCCGAGGTTTTAAAAGCGGCGGAGGAAAACGAGGTTCCGCTTTTACGAACAGACGAAAGCACCTCTACTTTTATGTCTTCCTTAATTTCTTTTTTAAATGTTCAGCTGGCTCCGCGTATTACAAGGCACGGCGTTTTGGTTGAAGTTTACGGCGAAGGTATTTTGCTTTTGGGCGAAAGCGGAGTAGGTAAAAGCGAAACCGCAATAGAGCTTATTAAAAGAGGACACCGACTGATAGCGGATGACGCCGTGGAATTAAGAAAAGTTTCCTCTCGTTCTTTGGTAGGCTCTTCCCCCGAAAACATACGCCATTTTATAGAATTACGGGGAATAGGCATAATAAACGCTAAAAATATTTTCGGTATAGGTGCAGTAAAGCTTACCGAAAAAATAGATATGGTTATTAATTTAGAGCCCTGGGATTCAACAAAGGTTTACGACAGAATAGGTTTGGAAGCCCAAACCACCGAAATTTTGGATATAAAAATTCCGTCGCTTACCATTCCGGTAAAACCGGGAAGAAATTTGGCGGTTATTATAGAAGTTGCCGCTATGAATAACAGGCAGAAAAAATTGGGTTACAACGCCGCAAAAGATTTGCTTAAAAAATTAGGCGTTCAGGAAGAATTTTCTTCGGAAAACGATAATTCCGACGGCGACCCGTATTCCAAATATTAAAAATAAAAAGTTTAACGTTAAAATAATGACAAAAAATCAAAAGCAAAAAAATTTTAAAAATAAAAAACCAAAAAATAAAAATCAAAAACAAAATTAAAAATTAAAATTAAAAAATTTTAAAGAAGGTTAAAAAATGTATTACATAGGAATTGACCTTGGAGGCACAAATATCGCTGCCGGGGTTGTAAACGAAAAATATGAAATTATAGGCAAAAGTAAAATAAAAACCGGTTGCCCCAGACCCGCCGAAGAAATTATAGCAGATACGGCAAAAGCCGCAAAGTTAGCAGTGCAAAACGCACAAATCTCTTTAAGCGACGTAAAATATATTGGTATAGGTTCTCCGGGCAGCATAAATCCTAAAACCGGCGCTATTACTTTTTCGAATAATTTGAATTTTGAAAATGTACCTTTTGTAGATATTTTTAAAAAATATATAAATTCCGAAAACCAAGCGGCAGATATACGGATTTTTATAGAAAACGACGCTAACGCCGCGGCTTTAGGCGAGTTTTTGGCAGGCGCCGGCAAAGGCACCGAAAACTTTATTGCCATTACTTTAGGCACCGGCGTGGGAAGCGGAATAATAGTTAATAAAAAATTACTTACCGGCTGCAATTACGCCGGAGGAGAATTAGGCCATACGGTTATAGTTACCGACGGCGCCGCTTGCACCTGCGGAAGAAAAGGTTGTTTTGAAGCCTATGCATCGGCTACAGGTTTAATAAGGCTTACAAAAGAAAAAATGCTGGAATTTAAAGACAGCCTTATGTGGCAGCTTGTAGGCGGAGATATTAACGCGGTTGACGGTTTAACCGCATACGACGCCAAACGCAAAAACGATAAAGCGGGTATGGAAGTAGTAGCCGATTATCAAAAATATGTTGCCTGCGGAATAACCAATGCCATTAATATTTTCCAACCTGAAGTTTTATGTATAGGCGGAGGAATTTCCAAAGAGGGAGATAATATTTTAGACCCCGTTACGGAATTGGTTTACAGCCAGCGTTTTTCTAAAAACACGGAAAAACAAACCGAAATTAAAATAGCATCTTTAGGTAACGATGCCGGAATAATAGGCGCAGCCTATTTATGGCAACAAAATTTATAAGTTTAAATATATAAACTATAATATAAATTTTTAATTTTTTTAGTTTTAAATTTATTTTTATAACAAAACTTTATTAACAAAGCTTTATAATATATAAATATATAAATATATAAATATATAAAATATAAAAAATAAAATATTTATACGTTGATTTATACGTCATTTTATTTTCAGCATTTATTTGGAGGTATCTGTTTGGATATAGAAAGCTTTTTAAAAAGCATTGACTGCGAATTTTTGCAAAACGAGCCGTTAAAAAAACATACCACACTTAAAATAGGCGGAAACTGCGATTATTTTGTTTTACCCGAAAACATTGAGCAAATTAAAGAAATTTATATGTTTGCAAAACAAAACAACATAAGACTTACCGTATTTGGCAACGGCAGCAATATGTTAATATCGGATTTCGGTGTAAACGGAATAGTTTTAAGTACCGAAAAGCTTAAAACCACCGAGCTTAAAAACGGCACCAATATTTTGGCTTATGCCGGCGTAAAGCTATCGGTTTTGTGTCAGTTTGCCCTTGAAAACAGTTTAACGGGATTGGAATTTTTATGGGGAATTCCGGGAACTGCGGGCGGCGCCGTATTTATGAATGCCGGCGCCTACGGCGGAGAAATCTCCTCGGTTTTAAAAAGCTGTACTTTTTTAAACGAAAACGGAGAAATTATAACCAAACCCGCCGAAGAGCTTAAATTAGGTTACCGCACCAGTATTTTTAAAAATGCCGAAAATAAAAGTATTATTCTTTTTGCCGAATTTAATTTAAAAATAGGCAACAAAACACAAATACGGGCTCAAATGGAAGAGCTTATGAAACGCCGAAAAGAAAAACAGCCTTTGGAATATCCAAGCGCCGGCAGCGTTTTCAAACGCCCGAAAGGTTATTTTGCCGGAACGCTTATAGAAGAGTGCGGATTAAAGGGCTTAAGGATAGGCGGAGCGGAAGTATCGGAAAAGCATGCGGGATTTATTGTTAACAAAGAAAACGCCACCGCAAGCGATGTTACGGCTCTTATAGAAAAAATTAAAAAAGAAGTATTTTTAAAAACAAGCGTAGAACTTGAAACGGAAGTTTTATATATAGAAAGGGATAACAAATGGAATTCTTAATTGTAACGGGTATGTCCGGTGCCGGAAAATCAAATGCCGCAGACGCACTTGAAGATTTAGGCTTTTACTGCATAGATAATATTCCGCCTTTAATTATTCCGTATTTTTTGGATTTATGCAGCAAAGGCGAAATTGATATACCTAAAATAGCAATTGTAACCGACGCCCGCGGAGGAGAACTTTTTAATGACATTAACAATATTTTGGAAAAGCTTAAAGAAAACCAAGTAGATTACAGAATTTTGTTTTTAGACGCTTCCGACAGCGAACTTATAAGAAGATACAGCGAAACCCGAAGGAAACACCCTCTTTGCGAAAAAGAGAATATTCCGGTATCGGATGCCATTAAAAAAGAGCGTTTGCTTTTAAACACCATTAAAAACAAAGCAAACTATGTTATAGACACAACAAACATTACCGCCGGCCAGCTTAAAAAAAGACTGGGAACACTGTTTGTTGGCAACGGCAAATATTCGCTTAATATACAGGTAGTTTCTTTTGGTTTTAAATACGGACAGGTTAGCGACGCAAACTTGGTATTTGATGTAAGATGTTTGGAAAACCCTTATTATGTTAAAGAATTAAAAGACAAAACCGGGTTATCGGATGAAGTTAAAAATTATGTTATGAGTTTTGAAAACTCACAAAAATTTGCAGAAAAAATACTTGACCTTATAAACTTTTCGGTACCTTTATATAAGGATGAAGGCAAAAGCCAATTAGTAATAGCCGTTGGCTGTACCGGCGGCAAACACCGCTCCGTAACATTTGCCGAGCTTATATACAATTCTTTGCTTTCACAAGGATACAGAGTAAGCGTAACCCACAGGGATATTGAAAAATAAAGCAAAAATAAAGCGGAAATAAAAACAAAAATAAATTTTAATAAAGTTAAAGCGCAAAAGCGTTTTAAAAAAACAATATATTGCTTTTTTAGGGACAAAACAAATTTTGTTCCTTACCGCAATAAAAACCAACCCAAATTAAGGAAAACTGAAAATTTATGTCTTTTGCAGGAGAATTAAAAACCGAATTAACTAAAATAAATCTTACCACCTGTTGCAGCTTGGCAGAATGCTACGGTTTATTTTTGTTTTCAAACGGACCGTTTTTTACTGCCGAAAACAACAGCTTTAATAAAAAAAACACAAGCGACAAAATAAAAAGCGTTACAGAAAAAAGCAAAAATAATACGGGAAAAAATATTAAAAAAAGCGTTGAAGAAATTTCCGAAGAAAATTTTGAAGAAAATTCAGAAGAAAGACTTGGAAATACCTTTAAAGAAAACTTTAAAGAAAATTTTAATATAAACGTACTTTTTGAAAATCAGGATGTGGCGGAGCTTTTAATTTCGCTTTCCAAAAAAATAGTAGGAGTAAATTTTAAGCTTACCGTTTTTGGAAATAAAAAAGATATTTTTGCGTTAAGCTTAAACTGTTCGGATTCTTTAAAAGTTATTGATTTTTTCGGCAAAAGCAACGAACACGGCGTAATAAAATATCATAATATTTCGGATGATTGTTGTAAAACCGCTTTTTTACGAGGAGCATTTTTAGCCTGCGGATATATGGATAATCCCGACAAAGATTACAATTTGGAATTTGTTATTAATAATCCGCTGCTTGCAAGCGAATTCAGCGACTTTTTAAAAGAGTTTAATTTAAAATTTAAAAAAATCTCACGAAAAGGTTCGGTTGTATTATATTTAAAGGACAGCGCCTTAATAGAAGATTTTTTAGCGATTATAGGCGCTGCGGACCGAACGCTGGAACTTGCCGGAATAAAGGTTTACAAAGATATGCGTAACCATTACAACCGTATAAATAATTGCGAAACGGCAAATATAGGCAAAACCGTAAACTCTTCTTTAATTCAGCGCAAGTCCATAGCCGCTTTAAAGCAAGCGGATTTATACGACAGTTTATCGGACGAACTTAAAGAAGCGGCGGTATTAAGATTAAAAAAGCCGGACGCTCCTTTAAGCAAATTATGCAAAACCAAAGGCTGCAACTTAAGCCGTTCGGGATTAAACCACCGACTTTGCAAGTTGGTATCCCTTGCAAAAGAAAAAAATCTTATTTAATTTTATTTGATGATTTTTTAAGGCGGAGCCGGTAAGGCAAAGCCTTACAAAGCCTACGGCTTTAAAGCCCTTCGGGCTTTCGGCTCCGCCGCATTATCTACCCAAAACAAAAATCAAAAAATATAAAACTTAAAATATAAATCATAGAATATAAACCATAGAAAAATCAATGCAAAGGAGGACCAAAAAGTGTTTACCCATCTGCACGTTCATACCGAATACAGTTTGTTGGACGGCGCCTGTAGAATTAAAGACCTTATAAAAGCGGTAAAAAACGCCAATCAGAACGCTGTGGCAATAACCGATCACGGCGTAATGTACGGCGTTATTTCTTTTTATAAAGAGGCTTTAAAAAACGGGATTAAGCCCATTATAGGCTGCGAAGTATATGTTGCCAACGGCTCAATGCACAGCAAACAAAAAAATTTAAACGGCAAGGATTATTACCACTTGGTTCTTCTTTGCAAAAACATTACCGGCTACAAAAATTTAATAAAAATGGTTTCTTTAAGCTTTACCGAAGGCTTTTATATAAAGCCGCGTATAGACCGCGAACTGTTAAAGCAACACAGCGACGGTTTAATAGCGCTTTCGGCATGTATAGCGGGTGAAATACCCCAAAATTTATTGTACGGAGATATTGAACAGGCAACCTCCGCCGCTCTGTTTTTTAAAAACACTTTCGGAGAAGGCAATTTTTATTTGGAACTTCAAAACCACGATTTAGAAGAACAAAAAATAATCAATCCTTTGCTTATAAAAATGTCCGAAAAGCTTAATATTCCCCTTGTAGCCACAAACGATGTTCATTATATAAACAAAGAAGACGTTTCGGCTTTTGAAACCCTTATAGCCATTCAAACCGGTAAAAAAATAAACGAAGACAATCCTTTGGCGTTTAAAACAAACGAGTTTTATTTAAAAACCGAAGAAGAAATGAAAAAAGCCGTAAACCTACAGGAAGCTATTTTAAACACCCAAAAAATAGCCGATATGTGCAATGTGGAATTTGAATTTCATAAGCTTAAACTTCCCGTTTTTGATATAGGCGAAAAAGACCATTTTGAATATTTAAAAAATTTAAGTGAAAACGGTATTAAAAAACTTTATGCAAATGTAACCGAAGAACTTAAAAACCGTTTAAATTACGAGCTTTCGGTTATAAAGCAAATGGGATTTACCGATTATTTTTTAATTGTTGCCGATTACGTTAATTACGCAAAAAGAAACGGTATTGCCGTAGGTCCCGGCAGGGGTTCCGGTGCCGGAAGCCTTGTGGCGTACTCTGTAGGTATAACCGAAATAGACCCCATAAAATACAATCTTTTATTTGAGCGCTTTTTAAATCCCGAAAGAGTTTCGATGCCGGATTTTGACGTTGATTTTTGCTACGAACGCCGCGAAGAAGTTATAAATTATGTTAAAAACAAATACGGTTTTAACAACGTAAGCCAAATTATAACCTTTGGAACATTGGCGGCAAAAGCCGCAATAAGAGATGTAGGAAGGGTTCAAAATGTTCCATACAATGTTTGCGATAAAGTGGCAAAGCTTATTCCGTTTGAATTGGATATTACTATAGAAAAAGCTTTGCAGCAATCAAACGAACTTAAAGAACTTTACGAAAGCGACAGCCAAATTAAAAATTTAATAGATATGGCTGAAAAAATAGAAGGTATGCCAAGGCACGCCGGAACGCATGCGGCAGGCGTGGTTATTGCCGATAAACCTATTTTTGAATACGTTCCTTTGGCGGTTTCGGACTCTATGCCCGTTACACAGTATACCATGACCGAAATTGAAGAACTGGGTCTTTTAAAAATGGATTTTTTGGGACTTAGGAATTTAACGGTTATATCCGATACCGTAAAAGAAATAAATAAAACCGAGCCTTCATTTTTAATAAACAAAATTCCGGAGGACGATGCAGAAACCTTTAAAATGCTGTCTTTAGGCTATACCGAAGGGGTTTTTCAGTTTGAATCCGCCGGTATGACATCTCTTATGAGAAAGCTAAAGCCAAATAAATTAGAAGACCTTATAGCAGCAATTTCGTTATACCGTCCGGGACCTATGCAGTATATACCCAAATACATTAAAAACCGTAAAGATACCAAAAACATAACCTATTCCACTCCCCTTTTAAAGCCTATTTTAGATGTAACTTACGGCTGTATAGTATACCAGGAGCAGGTTATGCAAATATGCCGCTCTTTAGCGGGATATTCTTTAGGCAGAGCGGATATAGTGCGCCGAGCCATGAGTAAAAAGAAACACGATGTATTGCAAAAAGAAGAGCAGTGCTTTTTATACGGCGATAAAGAAAACAATATTAAAGGCGCCATAGCTAACGGCGTAAACGAAAAAGCCGCAAAAGAGCTTTATAAAGAAATAACCGCATTCAGTTCCTATGCGTTTAATAAATCTCATGCGGCGGCATACGCGGTTATAGCTTACCGCACCGCGTATTTAAAATGCCACTATAAAAAAGAATATATGGCGGCGCTTTTAAGCAGCGTTTTAGAAAGCTTCGGCAAAATTAAACGTTACAGCGCGGAGTGTTCAAGGCTTGGCATAAATGTTTTTCCGCCCGATGTAAACGAAAGCTTTTTAAAGTTTACGCCCACAAAAAACGGTATTCGCTTTGGTTTGCTTGCAATTAAAAACTTAGGTATTAATGTTATAGAAAACATTATTAAAGAAAGAACCGAAAACGGAGAATTTACCGATTATTATAATTTTTGCAGCCGTATGTACGGCAAAGACCTAAATAAAAGGGCTTTGGAAAGTCTTATAAAAAGCGGTTCGTTAGATTCTTTAAAAGCAAATCGCCGCCAAATGCTTTCTTCTTTAGACGAAGTATTAAGCATTGTAGAAAGCGAAAAAAAAGAAGAGCTTATGGGTCAGCTTTCTTTCTTTAACACAGGCGTTTTGCAGGAAAAAGCCGAATTCACGCTTCCTAATGTTAAAGAACTTAATAAAAACGATTTATTGCTTTTGGAAAAAGAAGCTACCGGACTTTATTTATCGGGGCATCCTTTAAATGATTATTCTTCTTTTATAAAAAGCGAATCGGCAGTAAGTATTCAAAATATTTTAGAAAATAATTTTAAAGATAACGATAAAATAACCGTTGTTGCCGTAATAAACGAAATAAAAAATAAACTTACCAAAAACGGTTTTTCTATGGCATTTTTAAATGTTGAAGACCAAACGGAAAGTATAAACATAACGGTTTTTGCAAAAGTATATTCTTTTGCAAAGCAATACATTAAAGAAAATAATGTTATAAAAATAACCGGAAGAATTTCCGAAAAAGAGGACCGTAAAAAAGAAATTATAGCCGATGAAATTTCGGGAGCGTTATCTAACGAAAGCTTTAAAAATATGCACGGATTTAATTTTGAATTTTCTAACAAAACCGAAAACTCAAATCTAAAAACGGCAGAAAAAAAAGAAGATACAGATAATACTTTCGTTAGCGGCTATAATAAAAACAGTATTAACGGTATGTCAGCTTCTAATAATCCCCCAAAAAACAAAAAACTTTATTTAAAACTAAAAACTTACGATATTTCTGTTTTAAACCAAATAAGTTCTATGCTTTCCGATAACGGATACGAGGTTATTATTGTTTTTGATGATACAAGAAAACGAATAAAAGCCAAAAAGTTTGCAAATTTTAATACCCAAAGTCAAGAATATGTAAATTTATGCAATATTCTGGGAAAAAATAATGTAAAATTGGTTGAATAATTATTTTTTATATGCTATAATTGTTTTCGGTTTGAATTAATATTTGTAACATTTTTATTTGTTATTTTAAACTTGCTTATAATATTTTTTAGAGGGTGTATTTTATGAAAACAATCGGTGTTTTAACAAGCGGAGGAGACGCTCCGGGCATGAATGCCGCCGTTAGAGCTGTTGTTAGAACAGCTATTGCCAACGGTATAAAAGTTATGGGAATAAGACGCGGTTACTGCGGTCTTATTGACGATGATATTATAGAACTTGATATAAACTCCGTAAGCGATATTATAAATCGCGGAGGTACTATTCTTTACTCTTCTCGTTGTCCCGAATTTAAAACCGAAGAAGGTATGCAAAAAGCCATTTCCAACTGCAAAAAACACGGTATAGAGGGCATGGTTGTTATAGGAGGCGACGGAAGCTACAGAGGAGCCAGAGATATGTCTTTAAGAGGTTTCCCCTGCGTAGGCGTTCCCGGAACCATAGATAATGACATTTCCTCTACGGAATATACAATCGGTTTTGATACTGCTATGAATACGGCTATGGATATGATAGACCGTTTAAGGGATACTACGCAAAGCCATTTTCGTTGTTCGGTTGTAGAAGTTATGGGACACGGAGCGGGAGATATTGCCATAAATACGGCTTTAGCCGTAGGCGCAACCGCTTGCATTGTTCCGGAAATTCCGTTTAATTACGAAAAAGACGTTATTGAAAAAATCGAGTATTCCAAAGCAAACGGTAAAACTCATTTTATAATAGTAGTAAGCGAAGGCATTACGGATGTAACCGAGCTTGCCAAAAAAATTGAGGACGAAACCGGAATTGAATCAAGAGCCACTATTTTGGGTCATGTTCAAAGAGGCGGCAGTCCTACTGTAAGAGACCGTGTTGCCGCAAGCACTTTAGGTTACGAAGCCGTTATGTTATTAAAAGACGGTATAGGCAACCGTGTTGTAGGCTTTAAAGACAACAAAGTTGTAAACTACGATATTTTTGAAGGTTTAAATATGAAAAAGAAATTCGATGAATTAACCTATACTGTAGTTAACACCACTTCTTTATAAGTGTAAAAACGAAAAAACCAAAAGATAAAAATAGTTTTAAAAACAAAAAACTTCGGAAGAATAAATTTTCTTTCGAAGTTTTTTTATTTGTATTTATATTAGGGCGGCAAGCCTTAAAACCGTATTTAAATACGGTTTTAAACAAAAGCAAAAGTTTTTGCAAAGCCCAAAGGGCTTTGGGCTTGCCGCCCGAACCCATCCATTAATTAAAAATATATTAAAAATACATTAAAAATCAAATTGAAAATCAAAATCAAAGTCAAAGCCAAAGTCAAAGTCAAATTAAAGCAGAATTAAAGCCATTTTTTATAAAAATTTACTGCCAAGGCGTCGCACCTTTCGTTTTCTTTATGTCCGTTATGGCCTTTAACCCAATTAACTTCTACATTATGTATTTCGCATAAACATAAAAGCTGTTCCCATAAATCAACATTTAATGCAGGTTTTTTATCGGATTTTCTCCAGCCGTTTTTTTGCCAACCTTTTGCCCAGCCTTTGGTTAAAGCGTCGCATACGTATTTGCTGTCGGTTGTAAGTACAACTTTACAAGGCTTTTTTAAAGCATTTAAGGCTTCTATTACCGCCGTAAGCTCCATACGGTTATTGGTAGTGTTTTCTTCGCCGCCGCAAAGTTCTTTTTCAACTTTTCCGTATCTTAATACGGCTCCCCATCCACCGGGGCCCGGATTTCCGCTGCAGGCTCCGTCCGTAAAAATTTCAACAACCGTATTCAATTCATTTGTATTTTCCATATTTTAAAATTTCCTTTTTGTTTTATAGGTTATTTTATAGGTTTTTTGCTTAGGCGGAGCCGGTAAGGCTGCGCCTTACAAAGCCTTCGGCTTTAAAGCCCTTCGGGCTTTCGGCTCCGCCGAAAATCAACTGCATTAATTTTTTTATTTGTTAACCGCAAAATTTATTAAATAGCACAAACCGTAAATAATAGGTTGATGCAAAACATAAATAATTAACGCATATTTTCCTATAAAAGCAAACGGCGGAATTATTTTTTTGCAAAATATTTTCTCGTGATTTTGTATAACATTTGTTTTGCCTATAAAATACCCTGTTAAATACAAAAACGCCCACGGCAATATAGGAAAATAATCGGTAGAGTAAAAGTCTTTTGTAACAAAACCAAACATAAAAACATAAGGATTTTGCGTTAATGTGAAAGAATAATCGGGTTTAGCCACAAAATAATATAAAGCCAAAAATGCAATAAATGTAACAATTATACCCGCTATACCGTTTATTCTTTTTAAAATAAAATTAAATATGCCCACAAAAATCATACAAAAAGAAAGTAGGTTTAAAATTCCAAAATAAATTGAAATTTCCATATCAAAAAATTCGGTGGCGGTTACGGTAAATATATTTATAATTAAGGCTATAATAAATAAAATTATTCCGCGCTTTAAATTAGACCTTGAAAAATGGCAGCATATACCCGAAAGTATTATAAATCCGCCGGCAAAAAACGGCTCTGCCGGAGAAAAAAACTTATATAAAAAATCAAAAAAATTCAATACCGAACTATTTTCAAAAACCATTCCGGCAGATATAAAACCGTGAAAAAACACCATACAAAAAACCATAAATCCGCGCAAAGTATCCAATAAATAATATCGTGGCTTTTTAATTTTAATGTTTTCGGTTTTTAATAATTTTTGTTCTTCCATAAAATTAACTTTCTTAAAAAATATATTTTTATTATTATACCAAAACTCTTAATTTTTTTCAATAAATTAGTATAATACCAATAAATAAAAAAAGAAAGTTAAATAAAAATTTAACTTTCAAACCAATTTTAAATATATGCAATTTTTGTTTTTAGTTTTTTAATTTTTAAATGCCTTTATAATTTTTACGGCATTTTCCACATCGTTTTTGCTGGCGTCTTTTGTAAGTTTAAAAAGTGCCCTAAGCTCGGGTCTTGCTGCAAGAAGCTCTACATATTCGTTAAACTCCTCAACACTTTCCGTCTTTCCCAAAACATAATCCGTTGAAACCGAAAAATAATCTGCAATTTTACATAAGCTTTCACTTGAAATAGACTTGCTTCTGCCTGCCTTAAGTTCGCTTAACGAGGATCTGCTTATACCCGTTTCACTGCACATTGTGGTAACGGATACTCCCTTGTGTGCGCAAAGGTCGACGATTTTTTTATATAAATCCGACATATTCTCCCCCATATTTTTACAAAATTCTGTATTTTTATTATTGACATTTACATAAAAATGTAATATACTATTATCACAAAATTCTGTAATATTTTGTTTTATATTTACATTATATTACATTATTCTGTAAAAGTCAACTATATTTATTATAAAGGAGATAAAATTTGAACTGGGTTAAAGAAGCAGAATACGAACTAAAAAATCAAAGCAACAGAATTAAGGCTACGGAAAACATTAAAATACGTTTAGACGCACTTAGTAAAGTTTCTTCTTCCCCCGAAATTTTACAAAAACAACTGGATTTATATAATCAACTGGAAGCTCTTAATAAACTTACAGATTTGTGTGATAAAACACTTAATATGCTTTCTCCATTAGAGAAAGAGGTTTTGCTTGAATTTTATGTACTGCCTCATAAAGATCATATAGATTATATATGCTCTCAACACGCAATAGAAAAAAGCACTGTATACCGAATAAAAAACTCGGCTCTTAAATCATTCTCAACCATAATGTTCGGAAGCTGTTAAAAAGCCATATAGGCATTTTAAAACCTATATGGCTAAAAAAACTTTTATTTTTCGACTTTTTTTTACATTTTTCAACTTATTATTCTATAGTGCTGTATTCCTCACTGCTTACATCGGTATCTTCCGAAGAACTGTTATTGTTATAAGTAATAATATTAGAATTGTAAAAAACATTAATCTGGGTGTCGGGCGTAATAGTAGAGCCCAACGAAGGAGATGTTTCTAAAACAACCTCTTCTTTTGTAGCGGTTGAGCCCATTTTAGAATAAAATTTTATTGCGCTGGGCTCTATTCCCATTTCCAACAGCTTAATATATGCGTCTTTTCTG
Source organism: Oscillospiraceae bacterium (assembly GCA_902796905.1). Lineage (GTDB taxonomy): Bacteria > Bacillota > Clostridia > Oscillospirales > Acutalibacteraceae > UMGS1279. The sequence goes on from CADBQU010000040.1 coordinate 30,225, forward strand.
CTCATTCCTTTTAAAGAAGTAGGCAGTTTAAAGCTTTTCGGTCCCAAAGAAACCGTAAATGTAATTTCGGTATTTTTTGCAACATTAGAATTCTTTTGTACGGACTGCGCCATTATAGTGCCCTTGTCAAACGTATTGCTGAATTCTTTTTTAGCCACCGACATTTTAAAAGTGTTGGCGTAGTCTACATTTGTGCTTACTTCGGCAAATGTTTTACCGGTAAAATCCGGAACGGCATAAAGCTTTTCGGAATGGCTTACGGTATTGCTTACGGGACCTACCGATTCTAAAGAAGAAAGGTTTAACATAGAAGAAGTTTCTTTTGTGTTACCGAATATACTTGCCCTAAAAACGGTAAATACTAAAATAAGAGCTATTAAAATTAAGGCTGCGGCGGTTATAACTGCCGCTTTTATTGTTACGCTTTTATTTGCTTTCTTTTCTTTTTTAATTTCTTCTTTTTCTCTTTTTTGCTCTTTTTCGGCCACATATTCGCTGTCGTCCAAATCTTGCTTTAATTCCGTAAAATTACGGGTTCTGTCTTCGGGCAAAATTTGCAAAGCGTTAGCCAAAGCTATTAATACGTTTTGCGGAATTTCGGAAGCTAATTTTTGAGGGAACGACATATTATCGTTGTTAATTCTTAAATTTGCTGCCGGCGGCGGATTGCCTATTAAAGTTCTGAATAACGTAGCGGCAAAAGAATAAACATCGGTAGCGGTTGAAATTTTTGTATCTTCATATCCGTACTGTTCTATTGCGGCATATCCAGCAAAAAGCTGAGCCGGCAAATCGCTGTCGGCTGTTCTTACCGCCGCTATGGAAAATTCCGTTAATCTTAATCTTCCGTCTCTTCCCACAAAAATAGTTTCGGGCGAAATTCCCATATGAATTATTCCCGAAGCATGTAATTTTAAAATGGTGGGAATAAGCGGAACAAATAAAGACTTTGCCTGTTCCCAAGTAAGCGTTCCTCCGTTACGAAGCAAAAATTCCATTAAAGTAATACCGTTTGAATAATCCGTTACGCGGTAAGCCGTACCGTTTTCTTCAAAACAATCCAAAACCTCGTAAATGCCCGGAAGGCTTCCTATATCCTGTAAATTTTTAGAAAGCTCCAAAAATTCCATAATTCCGCTGTTGTAAATAAAAGTACTATCTTTTTTTACTTTAACGGATTTACCGTCTTTTCTGGCGCAAATATCATTGGGATAATATTCTTTTATTCTTACGGGTTTTGAAAGCTCAGTATCGTAACCCAAATAAGTTATACCCTCGCCGCCGGTAGTTAAAATTTTACCTACCAAATAGCGGTTGTTAAGCAAAGTTTTTAAGCTTAAAGCGTTGGGCGGGGTAGGGCTGAGCGAATCAAATCCGCAAATAGGACAAACTTCTTCTCCGCCGTTATCGTTCATACATCCCATACAAAGATTATCTAAATTTTGCAAAACTTTTCATCCTTTCAAAAGTTTTATAAACATTTTAAAATTATTAAAATTTCATTCGGTGCCAAAAATGCCTGACAAAATTATATTTGCGATTTATTTTTACATATTTTATCACAATAAAAATAATTAGTCAAACTTTACCTTTACGGTTATTACAGCAACGCTTCATGTATATTTACTATGTATATTTACTTTTTTGCGCTGTTTTTATCTTTTAAAATTGCTTCTTTGAGTTCTTCTAAATTATTAAACTTTTTTTCGGACCTGATAAAATCCGTAAGTTCAACTTTTGCTTTTCTGCCGTAAACCGAATTTTTAAAATCAAAAATATACGTTTCGGCCAATATCTTATCGCTTTTAAATGTAGGTCTTATTCCTAAATTTGTTACGGATTTATATTTTTTGCCCAAAATATAAGTATTGCTTTTATAAACTCCGAATTTAGGTTTTACAAGCTCTGCGGGGTAAATTTGATTTATAGTGGGGAACCCTATGGTCCTGCCCCTTTTATCTCCGTGTACTATTTTTTCTTCAAAAGAAAAATATCTGCCTAAAAAATTTTTTGCCTCTTTTACATTACCCGAATTTATAAGCTCTCTAATATAAGAAGATGATACGGTTTTATTATTTATTACAACTTTATTTATATAACAAAATTCAATGTTTTTTCGGTTGCAAAAATCTTTTAAAAAAGTTATATCTCCTTTGGCGTTTTTACCAAAACGGTAGTTAAATCCGCAGCAGATTTTTTTGGGATTATATTTTTCTGTCAGCAAATTTAAAAAATCCAAAGGTTCAATATTTTTAACTTTGTCAAAATTTAAACTTACTATTTGCTTAAATCCCATTTTTTTAAGCATTTTTTCTTTTTCGCCCAAAACTGTCAGCTTTTCTTCTTCTTTTTTATTTAATATATTTTTAGGAGTATTATTAAATGTAATAACTATAGGATAATCGGCATTTTTTAAAGCTTCGTTTAAAACTTTAATGTGTGCCGAATGAATACCGTCAAATGTTCCCAAAGCTAATGAAACATTATTTTTTTTTGCAATACCGGTACTGCTTTTCGTCATTACATTTTCCTCCCTTTTTAAAAATCATTTTAAATTTTTATAAGTTTTTTGCGTTGTAAAATTTTTTATTTTTAAATTTTTATCCCGAATTTTTAAATTTAAAATTCAAAACCTTATTTTTAAATTTGTTTTCTTAGGTTTTTGCTTTTTATTTTTTGGTTTTTAGACTGTTTTTTAAAATTAATTAACGGGATTATTTAACGGACAAACGGATTTTACACTTTCTTCCGTAACCTTACCCACACCTATAAAAATACCGTTATATTTTACCCTTATAATTTCATTTAAATTAAGGTTTTTATTATTAACCCTTAAAAGAGATAATTCACCGCCGTTAAAAAATCTAATCGCTTGTTTTTCGCTTACGGTAATTTCTTTGAATTTTAAAACGGCTTTTTCTTCCGGCAAAATAAATTCGGATATATTTTCGGGTGTTAATTTGCTTAACTCCACCGAATCTTCTAATAAAAATCCCGCCGACGCAGTTCTGGTAAGCTCCGTTAAAACCGCTTCGGTACCCATTTTTTTTGCTATATCGCTTATTAAAACCCTTATGTAAGTACCTTTAGAGCATTCTACTTCTATTTTTGCCGTTTGCTCTTTAAAATTAAAATCCAATAAATTTAAATTGTAAATTTCTATTTCGCACGGCTTTCTTTCAACGGTTTCTCCGTTTCTTGCCAAATCGTACAGCCTTTTACCGTTTATTTTTTTTGCCGAAAACATAGGGGGCTCTTGCAAGCTTTTACCCGCAAACAAAGGTAAAACATTTAAAAGTTCCTGTTCTTTTACGGTTTTCAAAACCGTTTTTACCGTTTTTCCGGTAATATCCAATGTATCGGTTGCAAGACCGAACTTAAATTGAGCAATATACGTTTTTTTATTGTTTAAAATGTAATTTGCCAAAACGCAGGGTCTGCCTATAAAAATAGGCAAAACACCGGTAGCTAAAGGGTCTAAAGTGCCGGTGTGTCCCACCCTTTTTTCTTTTGTAAGTTTTTTAATTTCCGCTACGGCTTTAAAAGAAGTTATGCCTTTGGGCTTGTTTAATAACAAAAAACCTTTCACACGTTTCTCCTATTGTTTGTTTTATTAAAAATTTAAAATAAAAAAATAAAAATTTAAAAATTCTGTTTATGCCGGGCGACAGGCCCAAAGCCCTTTGGGCTTTAACAAAAGCTTTGCTTTTGTTCCCAAAAACAAAAATTGTTTTTGGGTGGACCTGTCCGCCCGTTAAAAATTATATTTTTATACTTTTATATTCTCATATTTTTATATTTTTATATTTTTTTCGGATATTTCAATCTCTATTGAATTTAAAACTTTTTTAACGGCGTCTTCTTTTTTTGCCGTAATTTCACATCCTGCCGCCCTGGCATGTCCTCCGCCGGAAAGCCTTTTGCATATATCGGACGCATCAAAAGGTTCATAAGTTCTAACCGAACCTTTAAAAACATTATTTTCTTTTTCCCTTAAAGTAATTCCTACTTTAACGCCCTCTATACAACGGGTTATAGAGGATATACCGTCAAAATCGTCGTCGGAGCATCCCAAAGCTTCGGTTTGCTCTTTTTCCAAAACAACTATTGCGGCATTTCCGTTAAAATAAAATTTTAAATTATCCAAAACATATTTTTCCAAAGCTATTTTGCTTTTGGTTTTTGTTTCAAACATAATTCTGTCTATTTCGGAATTATTTATTCCGTAGTCCATAAGATTAGCGGCAATTAAATGTGTTTTAGATGTTGTATTTGAATATCTGAAACATCCCGTATCGGTAGAAATTCCGGTATATAAGGCTTCTGCAATATTTTTGTTTATGGGCATACCCAAATTAACCAGAATTTCATATATGTTTTCGCAATTGGCACCCGAAAAAGCGTTTACATAATTATATTTTGCAAAATATAAATTTGTTACGTGATGGTCTACAGAAAGCATTACTTTATTTTCGTATTTTTCTTTTAAGCTGCCCATAAGCTTGGTATCGGCAATGTCCACACTTATAACCGTTGGATTTTCCGTATTGCAGTTATTAATTATTTTTTCGGTAAAATAGTAAAATTTTTTGGGTATTTCGTCCGAACATATAACTCCGGCTCTTTTGCCGTAAAGCTGTAAGGATTCACAAAGAGCATAAGCGCTGCCCAATGTATCTCCGTCGGGACTTTTATGAGTTAAAATTAAAAAATCGTTATTGTTTTTAAAAAATTCCCCTATACCCTTAATATCAATATTATTCCTGTTCATCTTCGGTTTCCTTATTAATATCTTCGTTTATATTCTCTTTTTTACCTTCTTCCGGCCGTTTATCAATATTTTCCTTTAAGCCTATATCTTTTAAAGTTTGCATTATTTCGGCGCTTTTTATAAGCGAATCATCCGCTATAAATTTAAGTTCCGGAACTTTTCTTAATTTTAAAGCATGCCCCAATTCTCTTCTTAAAAATCCTCCGGCGCTTTTAAGTCCTTCAACGCTTTGCTTGGTTTTTTCATACCCTTCTATAGTGCTTACATAAATTGTGGCATAAGATAAATCTCCCGAAACGGTAACTTTAACAATGCTTAGTAATTTACTTACTCTTGGGTCTTTAATATCTCTTAATAAAATTGAAAGCGCATTTTTAATATCCGAAGTAATTCTTCCGTTTTTAAATGTAGACACAAAAATGCCTCCTTTTATAAACTTAAACTTTTTGTAAGTGTGCAGTGTACTGCGGCGGTTTTAAAAGGCATAGCCTTTTAAAACCAAAGCCTTTGGCTTTGGTTTTCGGCAAACCTTTGTTTGCCGAAAACCGCCGCGTAACACTATATATTTTTAATCTCTGTATTCCTCAATAATAAACGATTCAAATATATCGCCTTCTTTAATATCGTTGTATTTTGTAAGGCTTATACCGCATTCGTATCCTTGAGACATTTCTTTAACATCGTCTTTTTCACGGCGTAAAGAAGCAATATCGTCTTCCGCCAATACTATGCCGTCGCGAATAACGCGTATCTTGGAATTCCTTGTAACTTTTCCCTGTTGAACGTAGCATCCGGCAACGGTTCCCACAGAAGATATTTTATAAACTTTTCTTACTTCAATTGTGCCTTCTACAACTTCTCTTGTTTTAGGCGCCAACATACCCTTCATAGCGGCTTCTATTTCGTCTATACAATCGTAAATAACTCTGTAAGTCCTTATATCTACTCCGTCTGCTTTTGCATTCTCTTTTGTAGCGGCGTCCGGACGAACGTTAAATCCTACTATTATAGCGCCCGAAGTGCTGGCAAGCATAACATCCGATTCATTTATGGCGCCTACGGCTCCGTGAATAACCGAAACTTTAACTTCATCGTTAGAAAGTTTTTCCAAACTTTCTCTAACAGCTTCTACCGAGCCTTGAACATCGGCTTTTACTATAATGTTAAGATTTTTAATTTCTCCCTCTTCAAGCTGAGAGAATAAATTATCAAGCGTAACTTTTTTAGATGCGTTAAATTGTTCTTCTTTTGCTTTTTGTCTGCGCTGTTCTACCAACTGACGCGCCAAGCGTTCATCGGATACCGCGTCGAACGTATCGCCCGCCGAAGGTACTTCTGCAAGACCCGTAATTTCAACCGGAACGGAAGGTCCTGCCGTTTTAAGCTTTTTGCCGTTTTCGTTAAGCATACTTCTTATTTTACCAACGCTGGTACCGGCAACTATAATATCTCCTGCATTTAAAGTGCCGTTTTTAACCAAAAGCGTAGCAACGGGGCCTCTGCCTTTGTCAAGCTTTGCTTCTATAACAACACCCGAAGCTTTTCTGTTGGGATTTGCTTTTAATTCCATCATTTCGGCAACAAGCAAAATATTTTCCAAAAGCTTATCTATTCCGTCATGAGTTTTTGCCGAAACCGGAACGCATATTACATCTCCGCCCCATTCTTCGGGAACTAAAGAATGTTCGGTCAATTGCTGTAAAACTCTGTCGGGGTTGGCGTCGGGTTTATCCATTTTATTTATTGCAACTATTATTTGCACATTTGCGGCTTTAGCATGGTTTATGGCTTCAATTGTCTGCGGCATAATACCGTCGTCTGCCGCTACAACCAAAACCGCTATATCCGTACTTTCCGCTCCTCTTTTACGCATTGTGGTAAAAGCGGCGTGTCCGGGAGTATCTAAAAACGTTATGTTTTTTCCGTTATGATTAACTCTGTATGCACCTATATGCTGTGTAATTCCGCCGGCCTCGGTAGATGTAACTTTAGAATTCCTAATGGCGTCCAAAAGCGAAGTTTTACCGTGGTCTACGTGTCCCATAACTACAACAATCGGATCTCTTTCTTTTAAATCCTCTTCCGCGTCTTCAGATACGTCCATTATTCTTTCTTCTATTGTAACCGTTACAACTTTTTCTATTTTGCAACCCATTTCGGTTACAAGTATTTCCGCCGTATCGTAATCTATAGTTTGCGTAACCGTAGCCATAACGCCTAACTTCATAAGCTCTTTAATAACTTCCGCCGCGGTTTTTTTCATGGCCGCCGCTAAATCTCCTACGGTTATTTCGTCTCCTACTTTAACCGTTATAGGCGTTTTCTTAATGCGTTCCAACTGCAGTCTTCTCATTTTATCCGCTTCGGTTTCACGTTTTACACCCATGGGTCTGCGGTCTTTTGAACGCTGTTTTATTTTTTGCTTTCTCTGCATATTATCCTTCATAGAATTTGCAGGTGCTATAGATTCGTATTTTTCGTTGTATTTGTCAAGCTCTACATTGCTTGTTCTTGTATCTATTACGCGTTTAACCGAAGGTCCTCTGTTGGGCGCCGGTCCTATATGTTTTTCTTTTTTTGTCATTACCGGCACATATTCTTTATCGTTTTTAGAGCTTTGTGCATGGTTTTTCATTTCGGCAAGTTTTTGCGTATAGCTTTCTTTTTTGGGCTTTGCCTCGTTTTTGGTTTCTTCTTTAACTTCGGTTTTTGTTTTTACCGTTTTTTCCTGTTCCACTTCCGGTTTTTCTTGTTTTTTGGTATCTGCTTTTGCCGCTGCAACCTTTTCTTCGGCTTTTTCATTTGTTTTGGCGGCTTTTGCTTTGTTTTCGGAAGTTTTTGCGGCAGCTGCCTTTATTTCTTTTGCTTCTTTTGTTTCTTTTGCTTTCAAAGAATTTTTTGCACTTTCGGCTTTTTCTTCCGAAACTTTATGTTTGCTTGCAAATTCTGCCGCAGCCGCAGCTTTAAACTGCTCTAATATTGCGGCTTGCTCTGCTAATTTGCGTTGCTTTTCCTGTTCTTTTTTCTTTTTTCTTTCTTTTTGGGCTTCTTCACCCATTTTAAAATAGTTATCAAAACTGTTAACCTCATGTTGTTTGGTTAAAAGTTCAAAAACAATATCAACTTCATCTTCTGTTAAAGAATTAGAGCTCTTTTTAGGCTCATCTGAATACGGAGTTAATATTAAAGCAAGGTCTTTAGAAGACATATTAAAATCTTTTGCTAAATCACTAACCTTTAATTTTATTGCCATATTATCTCTCCTTGTATTTAATTATTTCTAAAGCGAAATTTTTTTCGGTTATTGCAAAAATTCCCGCAAGTGTTCCCGTAGCGTGTGATATTTCCTGTTTTTTATAATTTAATATTAAAACTTCTTTTTTTAATAAACAGCTTTTTAACAAATAATCGTTATTGCTTTTTTTAATTAAAAAATTAATTTCTTTAACCGATTTTTCCGAAATATCATCTGCCGCAAATACCAAAAAAGCTTTGTTGCTTTTTATTGTTTCTTTAACCTTTTCGGTGCCGGCAATAAGTTTTCCGGCCTTTCTGCAAATGCCAAGCATATTTAAACATTTATCGTTCAATACCTATAGCTCGCTTTCTATTTTTGAATATAATTCATCATCAATCTGTATTTGTAAAGCTCTGTTAAAAGCGTTTTTCTTTTTAGCTTTTTTAAAGCATTCTATATTGTTGCAAATATAGGCTCCTCTGCCGGATTTTTTACCGGTTTTATCTAAAGAAACTTCGCCGTCCTTGCTTTTAACAATTCTTATAAGCTCGGTTTTGGGTTTCCTTTCCATACAGCCTATACACATTCTTTCGGGCTTCTTTTTATTAACCATAAATAACCTTCCTTAAATTAATTTTTAAATTAATTTTTTGAACAGTTTTTTATTTATTAAATTAATTTTTGAAAATTTTTAAAATTAATCCTCTTCGCCGTAATAACCGCTTTCGGGACGAATATCAATTTTAAAATTGGTAAGCCTTGCAGCCAAACGAACGTTTTGTCCTTTGTTTCCTATTGCAAGCGAAAGCTGATTGTCGGGAACGGTGGCTTTGCAGGCATTTGGATTTTCGCTTAAAATTTCAACCGATAAAACCTTTGCCGGAGAAAGCGCTTCGGATATAAATGCTACCGGATCATCCGAATATTTTACTATGTCTATTTTTTCTCCGCCTAATTCTTCTACTATTCTGTTAACTCTTTCGCCTCTTTGGCCTATGCAGGAACCTACGGCGTCTATATTTTCATCCGCGCAGTAAACCGCTAATTTTGTACGGCTTCCCGCCTGACGCGAAACAGATTTTATTTCTATGGTTCCGTTTGCTATTTCCGGAACTTCCAACTCAAACAACTTTTTAACCAACCCTGGATGAGTTCTTGAAATTATAGCTTTAGGACCTTTTTCTCCGTCTTTTACATCTACAATGTAAACCTTTATGTGGTCGCCTTCTTTTAAAACTTCTCCCGGTACTTGCTCGGAATGAAGCAACAACGCTTCTCCTTTACCTATTGTGATGGAAGCATTTAATGTTTTGGGATCTACGCTGTTAACAACAGCTGTAACCAATTCGTGATTTTTGCTTTGGAATTCTTCTAAGGTTTTGCTTCTTTCGCCTTCTCTTATTCCCTGTCTTATAACATGTTTAGCCGTTTGTGCTATTATTCTTCCGAACTTTTTGGGTTCTAAGTTTATTTTAACTATATCCCCTATTTTGGGATTTTTCTTGTACTTTTTCGCTTCTTCAAGCGTCATCTGCGAAAAATCGTCTTCTACTTCTTCTACCACTTCTTTTTTAACATAAACCTTTAAGGATTGTTTTTCACGGTTAATGTCGCAAAAAACCACGTCGTCTCCGCCGTATTCCCTTCTCAAAGCCGTTACAATAGCACCCGAAATTTTTTCAATAAGAAAATCTTGGTCTATACCTTTTTCTTCCTCCATAATTCTAAGTGCCTCAAAAAACTCTTTATTCATTTTCTTTTTTCCCCCTAAATTTCTTTATCGTCGTTTAATATTGCTTTTGAAATTTCTTTTTCGTTAAATAAAACGTTTTCACCGTTAATATCTAAAGTCAAAATACCGTTCTCAAACGAAATTATTTTACCTGTAAACTTTTTGGCTCCGTTTATTGCTTTGTAAAGAAAAACCATTATTTCTTCGCCTTTTAAATAATCATAGTGTTCTTTCCTTTTAAGCTTACGGTTAAATCCCGTTGAACAAACTTCCAAATAATAAGATTTATCTATTGGGTCTGCGCTGTCTAAAATAGGGTCTATTAAATGAGATACTTCCGTGCAGGTGTCTATATCCACTCCGCCTTTTTTATCTATATAAACCCTTAAATAATACTCGGCACCTTCCTTTTTAAACTCAACATCCCAAAGCATAACGCCTATGCTTTCAATTTCGGACTGTATAAGTTTAAAAATCTTTGTTTCTATTCCGGACACCACAAAATCCCTCCTAAATAAACTAAAGAGCGGGTTAAACTTAACCCACTCTCCTTAATACTAAACTAATTATTTTGTATTATACCATACCTAAAAACAAAAATCAAGTATTTTACCCTATTTATTTTTTAAAAGCTATGGGCCCAACGACCAAAGGCAAAGCCTTTGGTCGTTGCAAAAGCCAAGGCTTTTGCCCAAAAAACAAAAATTGTTTTTTGGGGCCCGTTGCGGCACCTTTGCTTTAATTCAGTCTTCCAAAAGCTTTGCTAAATAATCGGCGGCTACTTTTGCGGTTTTTTTGTCGGCGTCGGTAGCGTGCAGCGTTTGATTTTCCAATAAAACCACGGCGCCTAAAATATCGCCGAATAACTTTATGGGTTCAATAACGCTTGCCGCCTTGTTTACACCTTCCAAAACATATTCGCCCGTGCCGTCGTAAACATAGCTTATGCCCTCTTCTAAAATATTTTCGGCAAAAGGAGTTAAACGCTTTTGCAAAATTTCAAACTTTAAATTTTTAAATTCTTCCCTTTGGGCAGAAATACCGTCCGCAGAATTTCTGTTAAATTTTACGGCGGCGGCTATAACACCCTGCTTATCTGTAATCAAAACGGATTTGTCAGTAGATTTCGCCAGCGCCTCTGCATACGGCTCCGCAAAATCCTTTAATTCTTTTACCGGCGAATATTTTTTAAACTGTATGCAGTCAATATCCGTAAAAATTTCCAACGGGTCGCCCTCTTTTATATGCATTGTGCGGCGAATTTCTTTCGGTATTACTATTCTTCCTAAATCATCTATTCTACGAACAATTCCTGTTGCTTTCATATATACATTTCTCCTTGAATTACAAATTGTGTTGTTATTATCTGCAATTTGAGGAGATTTATACTGCAACAGTTTGCTTTTTTGGGCGTGATGTGATATACTGCATAAAAACACATTATATTAAATGGGGAAAGAAATTATGAAAAAATATGATGTTGCTGTTTGCGGTGGAGGATTTGCAGGAATTTCGGCTGCGCTTGCTGCGGCGCGCGAAGGAAAAAAAGTTATACTTTTTGAAAAACAGTATATACTTGGTGGTCTGGGAACAGCAGGTCTTGTTACAATATATCTACCACTTTGCGATGGTTTTGGGCATCAGGTTTCTTTTGGTATTGCTGAAGAATTATTAAAACTGTCTATTACTTACGGTGCCGAAGACAGATATCCTGAAAACTGGCTGGATAATATTGGCACAAAAACAGAAAAAGACAAGCGTTATCTGGTTCAATACAATGCACAGTTATTTGCACTTTTAGCTGAAAACCTTCTTTTAGAAAATGGAGTAGATATTCTTTACGGAAGTTACGTTGTTGATGTTTCTATTGAGAGCAATCGCATCACTAAGCTTTATGTTGAAAACAAGTCTGGTCGAACGGCCTATTCTGTCGGTACGGTTGTAGATGCTACCGGCGATTGCGATATTGCCCATTTTGCAGGCGTACCGACTGCTCTGTTTGAGCAGGGAAACGTACTTGCTGCGTGGTATTATTATACCAATCCAAGCGGCTATCATCTGCAACAGGTCGGTGCTTCGGATACCCCCGAAGAAGAACGGACCGGCAAGGAAGAAAAACCGCTTATCAGCCGCCGCTTTACCGGCCTTGACGGCAAAGAGCTTTCTGAGCAGGTTTGCCTTTCGCATAAAACAACGCTGGAGCATTGGCTGAAAAAAAGAGAAACCGATAAAAATGCGGTTATTTCCACCATTGCAACTATCCCTCAAATTCGTATGACACGAAAAATCGTTGGTGAATATGAACTTGCAGATACGGAAATGCATACCTTTTTTAAAGACTCCATCGGCATGGTTTCAAACTGGAAAAAGCGTGGTCCTGTTTATGAAGTTCCTTTCAGAACACTCTATAACAAAGAAATGAAAAATTTAATCGTTGCAGGTCGTTGCACTTCTGTAAACGAAACCTTATGGGATGTTATGCGGGTTATCCCATGCTGTGCCGTAACCGGTCAGGCAGCCGGTATAGCCGCCGCTATGACGGACGATTTTTCTGCTCTTGATGTTTCAAAACTGCAAGAGAAATTAAGAAACAATGGTGTCGTCATTCACGAAAAAGATATTCTGGAATAATTTTCGATTCAAACAAGCGAGGTGAAATTCACCTCGCTTTTTCTATGTATCTTATGTGTTTATGCAAATTGAGTCCGATCAAAAACTGCTTAAACCCCAGTATTTATGCGAATTTCGGCGAATTTTGTCCTATTATAACACATTCCTCTATTCTTCTTACTATACCCGTGGCTTTCATATTTTAAATAAATCTCCTTGTTTTAGTGTAATTTAACAGTGTATTTTATATGTACTGCTATTATTTGTAAAACAATTTAATTTATACCTGTTGCTTTGTTATTATTTTCTTTTTACTAACAATTCAATAATTGCCATTGCCCCTCCAAAGCCAATCCATACTATTGCTAAAATAAGCCCCCACGGAATTTCCTTTAACATTTCGGGAATATACGAAAACAAGCCGAAAATCGTTCCTATAACAACGCATATAATTAAACAGGTTAATGCCATGCCAATTCCGAATAGCCCGCCTGCTATTAAAAAAATCTGCAAAAACAATCTTAAACCGCCTGCGTCTGCCATCGTTCCGTAAAAATCTTTTTGCTCTTCTTTGTTAAGCTTAATACATTCCGCCTTTTTAACCGCAATATTAATAGGCAATTCAAGCTCTTCTTCACTGACGTTGTTTTTAAACTCAACATACTTGCCTATTTTTAACAGCCTTTTCTCCTTTGCATTAAAAGAACATCCGTATATATCTATATCTTTTTCGCTCTCGTGTTTTTTTAAAAATGCCGTGCCGCAAATAAACTGTACCGTCAGCTCTTCGTTTTCATTATAAAATTCATTGCAGTAAATGCGGTAAACAACTCTTTTTTCCATACCTACAAAGTATGTAGAATTGTAAGACTATTCTAAATGCAAGCCTTTTAATTTTCCGTATTTAACAAAATCGGGATATGTGCCTTTGTAGCCTTTTAACTCCATATATTTTTGTATATTTTTACGAACATCGGCAAGTAATTGTTTGTTGCATAAATATTCTGTTTTACTTGGATATTCCTTTTGAGATTCCGTTATTTTGTTATAAATTTCTCTCCACAAAGGCTCGTATTGCCGCAAACAAAGAATTGAAATTAATTTTCGACCGATTTCGTAAAACTTATAGCTGTCCGGATTGTTTTTTTCCAATCTTTCAAGCAACACTTTCACTTTTTTATAATTGTATTTAACGGCTAAACCTTTAAGCGTGTTAAACGAAAAACTTTTTTGTTTTAAAGTTTCGGTAAAATACTCACGGTATTCAAGCGCGGCAATTTCTTCAACAAGCGGCAAAAGCTCTTTTTCTTTTTCGTTGCAATAATTTGCCGATAAATCAAATTTCATTTTAATCCCTAAACTTGCCGCTTGTAAAATCTCCCAAGGATTACCCCAAAACAGTAAATTGCTGCACGAATTATAAATTTTAATTTCGGCTTTAACACTTTCAAACGCCAAAGAAAAATTTATGTCCTTTTCTTCTTCCGGGTCTTCTATTTCGCCGCAAAAGTAAAACTTTCCATCTTTTCTTAACTCAAAATAAGTGTTTTTACAATAAAAATATTCTTTGCCTTTAGGCACATTTTCCGCATTTTTAAAAGTAAGAGTTATTTCAAAAGCAGAAATATTTAAAGCAGAAATGCTATCCACAACAATTTGAATATCGTTTCCCACAAATTTTATATACGGCCAAAATTCCTGTGTTAACAACTTTTTTAATGCATATTTTGTTATGGCGTCAAATGCCGCAAAATCCGTTTCAATTTTTTCTTCTTTTTTCTTTGCAAGCTGTTCTTCAAAATTTAAACATTCTTTTAAAAACAGCAAAAACTCCGTATCGCTCTTTTTATTTAAAAAAATATCTGCATTTTTAAAAAGCTCCTGCTCTAATTCCCTATATTGTCTGCTTATCCATTTTCTTATTTTTCTCTGCTTTTTTTCGGACGCTTTAACAGGGTCGATACCAAAATTATATACGGCATGCGAATATACTACCGCTAATTTTGATATTAATTCTTTGCTTAATGTTGAAATATCTTTCAAATATTTACCCTCCGTTTGGGCAAGCAAAAATAATCCGTGCTCAAAAAACAGGTTCGGATTATTCTCGTTTGCCTAAATGTAACAGTATTTTTAAACATTTTTATTTTAAGTATTTTTATTTTAAGTATTTTATTTATAACGGCATTTTTGAATTTTTGTTTTATATTGACTTTGCAATGTTTTGTTGGTAAAATATCGGTAGTAATTAATTTTTTTATTAATATTTTTAAAGGATGATTTTTTATGACACAACGCTCGGTAGTAACAGTAGTTATTTTAACAATTATTACTTGCGGCATTTACGGCTATTATTGGGTTTATGTAACTGCTAACGAATTGCAGCAAAAAGCCGGTCAAAGCAATGTTCCGCCGGTACTTTCGCTTCTTCTCGCAATTTTCTTTCCCTCTGCCGGTTATGCTTTGTTTGGATTTGATTCTGCAAAGTGCATTGACTCTATTCACGCAAACCAAGGCTTTAAAACCGATAACCAAGTGCTTTACATTATTTTAGGTATTCTTATTCCTGTTGTTTTAATAGGTATTGTTCAAAACGAAATCAACAACATTCAATAATAATTATATTTGCGGCTTTGGTATTAAAGCCGCTTTTATTTTACGGTTTTGCTTTTATGAAAAAAAGAGTTTTAAATGTAATTTTAATGTGTTTTGCCGCAGCGGCGGTAATTGGTTTTTTAATGCTTTTGGGCGCTAATAATATTATTATTTGCCCATTTAACCGTTTTTTTAATGTTCTTTGTCCCGGCTGCGGTATTACAAGGGCTGCGTTTTGCCTTTTGAATTTTAATTTTTTAGGCGCATTAAAGCAAAACCCTATTTTGTTTTTAATACTTTTTTACTGCGGTTTTTGTTTTGTATATTTTGCGGTAAATTATATAAAAACAGGTAAAAAAATTTTATATCCTTTTAAACCTGCGGTTAATATTATATTTTTAATACTAATAGCAGCTTTTACGGTTTTAAGAAATATTTTTAAATTTTAGCGGTACAGCGGTTTTAAAAAGGCAAAAGCAATGCTTTTGCCTTTTTTGTCGCCTAAAGCTTAAAAGCTTTCGGCGGCAGACAAACCAAAGGTTTGCCAAAACCGCTTTGGTTAAATTTTAATTTTAAATAACTCTTCCGCATTTTTATATGCCAGTTTTTCCAATAAATTTTGCGGTAAATTTAAATTGCTTATTATTTCCCATTGGTTTTTGGGATTGCCCCAGGGAATATCCGAGCCAAAAAGTATTCTGTTGGGATTATGATTTAATAAAATTTCTCTTACAAAATATAAATCGTTTTGATGCAGCATAGAAGTATCTATGTAAATGTCCTCTCCGCACAAAACTTTTAAAACTTCTGGCATTAATCGGTTTGCACCCATGTGCGCCGCAACAAGCTTTAAATTTTTAAAATTTTTCTTAACTTCTATAAGCATATCGGGTGTGCAATGTATTTTGTTCGGAGAAACCGGGTCGTATCCCGAATGAGTTATTATCGGCAACCCCTCTTCTTCCGCCGCTTCAAATATAGGGTAAAATTCTTTGCTGTTAAAATTTATATCTACATAATCGGGGTGCAGCTTTATGCCGTACAGCCCCGCTTTTTTTATTTCTTTTACTTCTTCAAATATATTTTGGCTGTGGGGATGTACAGAGCCAAACGAAAATAATATAGGCTCTTTTTCGGCAATGTTATTTTCTTTGGCTTTGCCGTTTAAATTTTCTTTTGGGGTATTTATGCTAACGGCAAAATCGTTAACGTTTTTTTGCTGCTTTGGGTTGGTGGCTATGTGGCAAACAAACGCCGCAGTAATATTTGCGTTTTTTAAAACTTCCTTTAAACCGCTTACCGTTCCGTTTGTGCAAGGCGTTATTTTACTTGTTTTTACAAGCCCCTCCATTGCCCTTGGCGCTAAAAAATCGGGAAAACAATGTGTGTGACAATCTATAATTATGTTTTTATTAATGCTTTTATTTTTTTCCATTTACTTTTTGCCTTTTGTTTTTTATTTTTTGTTTTTTTATATTATACTGTTTTTTAAAATTTTAGTCAATAAAAAAGAGCTAAGGAGTTTTTCCTTAGCTCTTTTTTTATTATTAATCCCAGTCTCCGTCGCCGGGGTCTACGTCAGTATCGGAACCTGCCAATACTTGACTTGCTAAAATTTCAATATCTTCAACTTCGGGAGATTCGTATTTCTTCATTCTGGTATCCTCC
>CADBQU010000041.1 GCA_902796905.1 Oscillospiraceae bacterium
CGGCGCCCGACCGAAGCATACCGGCGTATTCTGAGCGGAGGGCAACAAAGCCGATAATAACGCCGTTTGCCGAAAAAACCGTTGTACCCTGATTGCTTTGTCTAGGCTTTCATTCTTAACAACGAACCCGGTTTTACGGGTTTGTCAAAAGGTATTTTTACAATCATTTCGGGATGTATTGCGGATTCTATTAATTCGTCGTTTTCCGTAAACATCTTATTTACCGAAAGTGTAAACGGTAATGATTTTGGCTCTAAGCAATCCAAAACCGTTCCTATTGAAAATTTATTTTTCATTTTTGCGATTATTGTTCCGTTTTTATAATCTTCCACTATTGCGGCTACCGCGTAATCCCTTACATAGCCTGCGCTTTCGTAAGATTGACTGTTTTGGGGTGTTCCAAAGTAAAATCCGGTAGAATATCCTCTGTGGCTTACTTTTAAAAGTTCTTCTTTAACATAGCTTGGTAATTCCCACTCTGTTTTTTTGTTTTGGTTATTTTTATTTAAAGCGTTTAAATAACTTTGCTTTGCCAAATAGTAAGCGTTTGTAACCGCCGCCACATAATAATGAGATTTTGCCCTGCCTTCTATTTTAAAACTGTTTACACCTGCATTGTAAAGCTTATCTATATATTCTGCCATACATAAATCGTTTGCATTTAAAATATAGGTGCCTTTTTTTGTTTCTTCAACAGGAAAATACTGTCCCGGACGTTTTTCTTCCATCAAAGCGTAGCTCCATCGGCAAGGCTGAGCGCAATCTCCGCGGTTTGCGTCTCTGCCCGTCATATAGCTGGACAATAAACATCTTGCCGAAAAGGATACACACATAGCGCCGTGAACAAAAGCTTCTATTTCCAAATCTTTATTTGTTTTTGCCCTTATTTCTGCTATTTCTTCTATAGAAAGCTCTCTTGCTGCCACTATTCGCTTTGCGCCCATATTGTAGTACGCTCTTGCGCTTTCATAATTGGTTATACCAGACTGCACCGAAATATGCAATTCGCATTCCGGCGCATATTTTTTAACCAAATTTACCGTACCTATATCCGAAGCAATAATACCGTCTACTTTAAAATCGTTAAGCTTTTCTAAATATTCCGGCAGCTTTGTTATCTCGTCGTTATGCGGTATGGTATTGCAGGTAACATATATTTTAACATTATTTTTATGCGCATATTCCAATGCTTTTTTAAAGTCTTCATCGTTAAAGTTTTTTACCGCCGTACGCATACCGTATTCTTTGCCCGCAATATAAACGGCGTCGGCACCAAAATCAACGGCGGCTTTAAGTCTTGTAAAATCTCCCGCCGGAGAAAGAATTTCAAAAGTATTCAATTATCCAATCCACTTTCCTTTGCTTTTTAACTCATTTATAGTCCTTATATGAGCGGCATAAGAATCATTATAATAAAACACATTGTCGCTGTCGGTTACAAAATAAGTGGCTTTAACGGAAGTATCGGGGAAAAGCGCCGCTTTTATGGCAGATAAACTGGGCGAACATAACGGTCCCGGAGGCAAGCCTTCGGTTTTGTTTGTATCGTATCTTCCGTTGCCGTAAGGATATTTTTGCGTAGGCGATGAGCCTAAAAGCTTGGGTTCGTCCCAATTTAATCTGTTGTAAAATACCTGCGCCACTTTAGGCATTTCGTTTGTGGAGGCGCTGGCTTCAAGCTCTACTATAGATGCCATGGTTAAAATATCGTGTACGGTATAACCTCTTTTAGTGGCTTCGGCTTTGTATTTTTCTGTCCAAACCTTATCCATTTGGGTAAGCATTTTTTTAATGGCTAATTCGGCGCACTCTTTAGAATCGTAAGTGTAAAAATTATAAGTATCCGGGTAAAGATAACCCTCAAACCTATAATAAACCTTATTAACGGGTATATCTTCTACAATACTGATACCCTTATAGTTTCCGTTTTCCATAGCATTTTTAAAATCGGATTTTGTGCAAACGCCGTTTTTTTCCAAAAGCTTAATAATATCGTCTACATTTGCCCTTTCGGGTATGGTAACGGATACAACATTATCCATCTTACCTTCTTTTTGCAAAAGTTCGGCTAAATCTTTATAACCCAATTCGTTTGTAAAATTATATACGCCGTATTTAAATGTTTTATCCACACCCGAAATTCTGCAATATAAATTAAACATAAATTTACTGTTAATTGCTTTTGCCTTTTTAAGCTCGTCGGCTATTTCTCCGGTAGAATATCCCTGTTTAATATCTACGGTACAGTTGGAACCGTCTTTATTTAAACCTATTCCTAAGTATTCACAGGAAAAAAACATTAAAAGTAATGCAATAATAACCGAAACCGAAACCACTATAAACAGCGTAATAAGACTTTTCAATCTTTTTCTGCTTCTTCTTGAACGTTTCTTTTTAAACTTTTCGGTTTTTTTATTATTTTTTCGGTCTTTTACCGTTTGCGGCTTTTGGGGTTGTTCCGCAGCCGTATCTATATCGTCTGTATCGTCTTTAAATTCCGGTATATTAAAATTTTTGCCTATAACAAAATCATCGTCCGAAGAATTTAAATTTTTATTTTCGATTTCTTTTTTTGTTTCTTCCGTTTCACTTTTAATTTTATCAATATTGTTGTTATTATTTTCTTTATTTATATTATCGTCCATATTAAACCTCTTTTCTTTCACTATTTTTTATGTATTAACATACAATACAACAGAAACCAAATAAAAGGAGTGAAATTTATGTGTAAAGGTTTATTTGGTAACGGCAGTAATTGTACATGGATATTAGTGTTAATAATAGTTTACCTTGGCTGTTGCTGCAATAACAATAATTAAGTTATAATTATAAAGCATTATAAAACCTAAAAATGCCATAACATTTTTGCCCGCTATATGCGGGCTTTTATTTTTTGCGGTTTGCGGTTTTTAACGGTATTTCTTATCCAATTTTCGGTTACAACGGCATCTACAGGTCTGTCATATCTTCCGTGATACATATGTATTTTAAAATCTTCGGAATAGCAAATTCCAACCGCATTGCCTGTATATTTAGACATATATCTGTCGTAATATCCTTTGCCGTAACCCAATCTGTAACCCAAAGAACTGAACATAAACGCCGGGACCAGCATAAGAGATTTTGAAAAATCTTTAACTATAGGCAAATGCTCGTCCGGTTCCAAAACCGAAAAAGAGCCCGGAGATAAATCATTAAACGAAGTTATATAATGAAATTCCATTAATCTGGAATACGGTATACATCTTGGTACCGCAACCTTTTTTCCGTCCGCCCAAGCATTTTTTATAATTTCTCTTGTATCTACTTCTATTTCGGTAGAAACATATACCATAACGGTATCTGCCGATTTATATTGATAAAGCAGTTTTACCCGTTCGGCTATTTTTTTATCCTTTTCGGCTTTTTCTGCCGGGTCCATTTCCTTACGGCGTTTTTTGCACTTTTCTCTTAAATCAATTTTATATTTTCGTATATCTATATTATGCATAGCATTGATTCCTTAATTTTTTCTGCCGTTTCTTTGCCTTTAAGCGCTTTAATAATTTCATACCCAAAGTTAAAGCAGGCTCCGGCACCCCTTGCGGTAATTACCGTACATCCGTTTTCACAATCGTTTACGGCCGGTTCAAATAAAACTTTTGCACCCAAGAGTTTTTCTTCAAAACCCGGATAACAAACTGCTTTTTTACCATTTAACAGTTCTTTTTCTCCTAAAACAGAAGGCGCCGCACAAATTGCCGCCGTTAAAATATTGTTTTTTTGCGCATATTCCAACGCACGGTTAACGATTTCGGAATTTTTTAAATTTAAGGTTCCGGGCATTCCTCCCGGTAAAATTACGGCGTTTAAACCGTTTTT
Source organism: Oscillospiraceae bacterium (assembly GCA_902796905.1). Lineage (GTDB taxonomy): Bacteria > Bacillota > Clostridia > Oscillospirales > Acutalibacteraceae > UMGS1279. The sequence goes on from CADBQU010000041.1 coordinate 3,862, forward strand.
GTCATTTAATTCATTAAAATCAATTTCATTTTCGGTAATATCGGTTTTTACCGAAATATTATGTGAACCCGTAACACACTTTTCTTTATCGGTTATATCTATACCTACGGTTTTAACGGCTATACCCGCCCTTCTAAGCATATCTACCGTAGACAAAGCTTCAATTTCTTCAAAACCGTTTGCTAAAAAAACAAAAACCATTATTTTATCACTTCTTTAACCTTTTTTAATATATCGTTTGAAATTTCTTCTATTGTTTTGGCTTCTCCGTTTTTGGAACATTCAACCACAAACCAACCCAGTTTTTCTGCCGCCAAAAGTGCGGTTTTACGGCAAATTTTTAAATATTCCGTATCTTTTTCGTGAATATCTTTTTTTGCTTCTTCGCCTTTATATCTTTTTAATAAAAGCTTTTGCGAAACTTCTATGGGCATATCCAAAAAAATAACCAAATCCGGTTTTGGTATTGCCATTTTTTCAAATTCCAAATCGTAAAGCCAATTTATAAAATTTTCTTTTTCTTCATCCCGTAATTTTGAGCATTGATGAATTATGTTAGAAGTGGTATATCTTCCCGATATTACCGTACCGCCGTTATTGTAAAAATCTTCCCACGAAAGCTTAAAACTGGCATATCTGTCAACCGCATAAAAAACCGAAGCCGCATAAGCGTTTACATCGTTAGGGTTGCTGCCGAACTCGCCGTTTAAATACATTCTTACCGGCGCCGAGGATTCTCTTTCGTATTCGGGAAAAGAAACTTTTTTAATATTAATTTTTAAATCATTTAAGCTTTTTTCCAATAAATCAAGTTGGGTAGATTTTCCGCTGCCGTCCAGCCCTTCTAAAACTATAAGTTTTCCCATAGCTTTCCCCTTTTTACATTTTTCCTTTTTTATGTTTTTATAAATAAATTTATAAATAAAAATTTTGTTTAATAAAAACTTTGTTCAAAAAACGGATTTGTTAATATTAATAAAATCACTAAAAAAATATCGCTTTAATTATTATATCAAATATACTAAACTATATCAATTAAAAATATGGTCGAATTTTAAAAAATTTTAATAAAAAACTATTTTATTTATATTTAAAATATGATATTATAATATTGATATTAAAGTTAACGGGGTTATAAAGTTTTAGGTATTTAAATTTTATATAGCTGAAACTATATATAACCTAATATGCATAATATGCATAAAAATTTTTACCGTTAACCTAATACTATTTTTATTATATTAAAAATTTAACAGTTATTAAAGGGGTTTATTTATGGTATCACAGGAATTAAAACATTTGCCGTACGGAGATTTGGCCATTATAAGTATGAGTGGCTGCGAAGATATTTCTAAACAGGTTGACTATTATTTAACACAATGGAGAGGCGTACCCGAAGAAAAATCTTTTGTGGTTCCCGGCATTTGTCCCAGATTCGGCACAGGCGAAAGTAAAGGTATTTTAAATCATACCGCAAGAGGTTTAGACGCTTACATTATTTGCGATTGCTTTAATTACGGCGTAACCTACAAAATGTACGGACAAACCGTTCCTATGAGTCCCGACGACCATTTTCAGGATTTAAAACGCATTATAGCCACCATAGGCAGTAAAGCCAGAAGAATTACGGTTATTATGCCTATGCTTTACGAAGGCAGACAGCACCGCCGTACAAGCCGTGAATCTTTGGACTGCGCCGTAGCTTTGCAGGAACTTGTTAATATGGGCGTTAAAAATATTATAACATTCGACGCTCACGATACCAGAGTACAAAACGCAATACCGTTAGACGGTTTTGATAACGTACATCCCACTTACCAAATGATAAAAGCTATTGTAAGAGATGTTCCGGATATTAAATTGGACCGTGAACACACAATGATTATATCTCCCGACGAAGGCGCTATGGGAAGATGTATTTATTTCTCCTCTGTTTTAAGCTTAGATATGGGCGTATTCTACAAACGCCGTAATTATTCCGTTATTGAAAACGGCAGAAACCCCATTGTGGCTCACGAATTTTTGGGTAATGATATCGGCGGTAAAGACGTTATTGTTGTAGACGATATGATTTCTTCGGGCGAATCTATGTTTGATATAGCCGTAAAGCTTAAAGAACTCGGTGCTAAAAGAGTTTTTGTTTTTTCAACTTTCGGTTTATTTGTTGAAGGTTTGGAAAAATTTGACGAATTCCACAAAAAAGGTATTATAGAAAGAGTATTTACAACAAATCTTATCTATAATCCTCCGGAATTGTTAAAAAAAGAATGGTATTCTAATGTTAATATGTCTAAATATATAGCATATTTGGTAGATAACCTAAATTATGATAATTCTATAAGCAGCTTGTTAAATCCTGTTGACCGCATTAATAATTTCCTTAAAAAACACAATATTTAATAATTAATTAAAAACAATTAAAATTTAAATCTATAATAAATGTAAGGCATATAAAAAAGACTCGGTATTAAATTACCGAGTCTTTTAGTTTTATTAATGGTTTTACACCTTTTTATTTTACTGAATATTTTTTAAAGGTTTCGTACGCTTTTTCCCAATCGGCTGTATTTTCTGCTTCAAATGTTTTAACCGGGAAACTGTTTAAAACAATTTTTCTGCCTTCGTCTAAATCTTTTATCATTCCGGCAGACATCATTTGTACCAAAACGTTACCCGTAACGGTTGCTTCTACCGGTCCGGCTTTAACGGTTCTGCCGCAAGCCGAAGCAGTCATAGAGCAAAGCAAATTATCTTTTATTCCGCCGCCTATCATATGTACGCAGTCGTATTTTTTGCCCGTAAGCTGTTCTAAATGTTCAATTGAGTATTTGTATTTTAATGCCAAGCTTTGATAAATACAACGCAAAATTTCACCCATAGTAGTAGGCACAAACTGACCTGTTTTTTTACAATACTCGGTAACTCTTTTAGGCATATTGCCGGGAGCCACAAAATCGGGAGCGTCCGGGTCTATAAAGCATTTAAAAGGTTCTGCTTCTTTTGCGGCTTTTTCCATTTCGTCAAACGAAACGTCCAATCCCTGTCTTTTCCATTCATTTCTTGATTGTTGAATAAGCCATAATCCCATTATATTTTTTAAGTATCTTATTTTGCCGTCAAAAGCGCCCTCGTTAGTGTAACCTATGCTACAGCTTTCTTTTGACAATATAGGTTTATCTATAACCGTTCCGAATAAAGACCAGGTTCCGCAGCTTATATATGCGTAATCCTTATTTAATGTGGGCACAGCTACTACCGCCGACGCCGTATCGTGCGTAGCTACTGCAATAACCGGAACTTTTTTACAGTGAAGCTCTTCACAAATTTCGTCCGATAACACTCCGTATTCTTCTCCCGCCATAATAATTTCTGGGAAAATATCTTTATCTACGCCTATTTTTTCCAAAATTTCTTTACTTATGGTTTTATCCGAAGCGTCCAACAAATTTGTGGTTGAAGCATTTGAATATTCCATTCTCATTTTTCCGGTTAAAAAATAAGCAAACAAATCCGGAATAAGCAAAAGTTTTTTGCCTAATTTAAATTCATCTTTTCTGTATTTTGCAGCATAAGCCAATTGATAAACGGTATTAAAATTTAAGCACTGCGTACCGGCAACGGAATATAATTCCTCTTTAGATATACTTTTAAAAACTTCTTCCGGCATACCTATGGTACTTTCGTCCCTATAATGCGTAGGGTTGGTTACAAGCTCACCGTATTCGTTTATAAGCCCGTAATCAACGCCCCAGGTATCAATACCCAAATAATCAAAGCCTCCGCTTAAAGTAGCTTTTGTAATACCCTGTTTAATTTCGTGAAAAAGCCTTAAAATATCCCAATAAAGCTTACCGCCTACTTTTACGGGTTCGTTTGGGAAACGGTGAATTTCCTCAAGATTTAACTTGCCGTCTTTAAGCGTACAAATCATAGCTCTTCCGCTGGAAGCACCAAAATCAAACGCCAAAATTCTTTTGTTTTCCATAAAATAACCTCCAAATATATAAAAAATATTAATTTGTATAAAAATTATAAAAATATTAAAAATTGTATAAATTAATTAAAACAGTTAATAATATTAAAAAGGAGTGAAAAAGATGTTTGATAAAATATGTTTAATATTGGTAATTATAGGCGCAATAAACTGGGGCAGCATAGGATTATTCCAGTTTGACCTTGTAGCCGCTGTATTCGGCGGTCAGGCAGCATTGTTCAGCAGAATAATCTATACTTTGGTAGCCCTTGCAGGCATTTGGTGCATTTCTTTATTATTCAGAAAAGACACAAACGACGATAACGTTGCGGCCTTAGACCAAAATATGTAATGTTTTTTAGGGTTTAAGTAAACATTTATACATTTATATTTAACTATAAAAAATGTTTAATGTAATATTTTTATTTTGCGGCTTTTTATAAAGCCGCATTTTTTATTTAAATTTTTTTGCAAATTTATTGTTTAACTTGTTTTTTAATTTTCTTCAACGCACTTTATACCGTTTTTGTTAAAATAATAGCTTATGTTACCGTTTGTATCGGTACGGCTTATTTTAACATTAGGCAAATTTAATTTTATATTATCTGAATTATCATTTAAAGCAAAGCTTGTATCTGCAGAAACCACAATGTATTCCGGAGCAACCCTTTTTATAAAAGTAATATCGTAAGCGGTATTGCTGCCGTGATGAAACATTTTAAATATATTTGCCTTAACGGAAATATTATTCATTAACATATCGTCTTCCACAGCAAGACCTGCGTCGCCGCCGGCAATCATAGTTTTGCCGTACGCCGAAACCTTATAAACGGTAGACCTATCGTTTTCATCTTTAAAATCCGTATTATAATAAATAATTTCTACTTTAAATACACCTACCGTATATGTATTCCCTGCTTTTATAACTTCGGCTTTAGACTTTTTAAGTATATAGTCGTAAATACTTAATGCATCCGAAGATGAATATGTAAATTCATCCACAGAAGGCGTAATGAATTTATTTACTTTAAAATTATTTATAATTGCAGCCGAGCCGCCTATATGGTCGGTATGCGGATGTGTTATAAAAACGTAATCTATATTTGAAACGCTTTGTTTATTTAATTCCGATACCACTTTACTGCCGTTGTCCACAATATCGCCGGTATCTATAAGCGCTGCATGTTTTCCGCTTTTAATTAAAATACAATCCGCATTACCTACATTTAAAAACGTAATGCTGTCGTTTCCGTTTTTGTCCGCCCTGCCTAACAACTTATCTTTATCAAGATCACAAAACATAAAAGCGGCAATAAAAATACAAGCCAAAGATACCGTTACCGAAATAATAACAATTATCTTCTTTTTAATTTTAGGTCCCACCCATAATAATTTAATAATCTTTTGTTTTTAAAGTTTATTACTATTTTTTATTTTTGCTTTTTCCCCTACGGTTTGTTGTTTTTGCTCTTTGTTTTTTATTTTTATTGTTTTTATTATTTAAGGTAAAAGATTTTTTTCTTCCCGCATTCGCATTAAATTTACTGCTGTTTTTGCGCTCTTTATTTTCCGTTTTTTCGGGAGTAACCAAACAGTTTTTACCAAAACCTATTAAATCGTATCTGTTTGCTTTTTTTAAAGCCGAAATAACCAAATGCTTGTTCTCGGGCTTAAAATATTGCAAAAGCGCTCTTTGTTCGGCTTTTTCCTTTTGTGTTTTAGGAACATATATCTTTTCAAGCGTTGTGGGATCCAACTCGGTATAATACATACATGTGGATATGGTACCGGGAGTTGGGTAAAAATCCTGCACCTGTTCGGGATGCATTCCGTTTTTCTTTAAAAATAAAGTAAGCTCTATTGCGTCCTGCAATCTGCTTCCGGGATGGCTTGACATTAAATAAGGAACCAAATATTGCTTTTTGTTAATGCCTTTGGTAATATCGTAAAACCTTTTGGCAAACTTGTTGTAAACTTCTATATGGGGTTTGCCCATTTTATCTAAAACAAACGGAGAACAGTGCTCGGGGGCTACCTTTAACTGTCCGCTTACATGGTTTTTTACAAGTTCTTTAAAAAATTCTTCGTTTTTATCAAGTATTAAATAATCAAATCTTATACCCGAACGTATAAAAACTTTTTTTATTTTAGGTATTTCCGAAATCTTTTTTAAAAGCTCTAAATACTCTTCGTGCGTTACCTCTAAATTTTTACAAGGCGTTGGTGCCAGGCATTTTTTGCCTTTGCACAAACCGTATTTAATCTGCTTTTTGCAAGAAGGTTTCCTAAAATTTGCCGTAGGACCTCCTACGTCGTGAATATATCCTTTAAAATGAGGACTTTCGGTTAAAAGTTGTGCTTCTTTTACGCAAGATTCTATACTTCTGGAACTTATTTCTCTTCCCTGATGAAATGCTATTGAACAAAAATTGCAAGCTCCGAAGCATCCCCTGTTATGCGTTACCGAAAATTCCACTTCCTTTATAGCCGGAACTCCTCCTAAAGGCTCGTATATGGGATGATAATATCTTTCAAACGGAAGAGAATATACTTCATCAAGCTCTTTGGTGCTTAAAGGCTCCTGCGGAGGATTTTGTATTAAATACAAATCTCTGCTCTCGCCGTTTTCCGCCGTATATGCGTTTTCGTGTTTTTGCGCTAAAATTCTGCCGTATACCGAATCATGCTCGTCATACTCTTCCCTGCAAGCTACGGCATATTTTAATTTGTCGGTTTTAACTTCATTAAAAGAAGGCAATACCTCGGCATTTTTAGGCAAAGTATCTGATAAATAGCAAATACCTCGTATATCTTTAAAATCTTTATGTTTTTTTAAAGCCTCTGCCAATTGCAGCGTTACCCTTTCTCCCATACCGTAGGATAATATATCCGCTTTGCTGTCTACCAAAACCGATGGCATTACTTCGTCTTTCCAGTAATCGTAATGCGCAAATCTTCTTAAAGAGGATTCCAATCCGCCTATTATTATTTTGCTTTTAGGATAACATTTTTTTATTAAATTAGAATATACCGTTACTGCCCTGTCCGGTCTTTTACCGGTTTTGTTGCCTGCGGTATACGCATCATCGTGCCGCCTTTTTTTGCTTACGGTATAGTGCGCCACCATAGAATCAATAACGCCGGCATTAACCAAAAAAGCGTATCTCGGCATACCTAAACGCATTATATCTTTTTCGTTTGATACATCCGGCTGAGCTATTATGCCAACCTTATATCCCTTGCTTTCAAGTAAACGCGATAATATGGCTGTTCCGAACGAAGGATGATCTACATAAGCGTCCCCCGTTACAAATATAAAATCTAAATAGTTATATCCTCTTTTTACCATATCCTGTTTACTTATAGGTAAAAATGCCATTATTCTTCTCCTGCGCGTTTTTCCAAAAGTTCCGATTTGGTTATTAAAACTTCTCTGGGTTTTGCTCCGTTAAATTCTCCTATTATACCCTTCGATTCAAGCTCGTCCATAATTCTTGCCGCCCTTGCATATCCCAATTTTAATTTGCGCTGCAAAAGCGAAGTGGAAGCCTGTCCCGCATCTACCACTACATCTATAGCAGCCTGAAACATCGGGTCTTCATCTCCGTCGGAATCAATGGCAGCGCCGCTGTTCTTTTCTTTTGCCGCCTGGCGTTCTATCTCTTCCATAACAAAATCGTCATATTCGTTTTCGTGCTTTTCTTTTATAAAATCAATAACCGCTTCTATTTCTTTATCGCTTACAAAACAACCCTGTACCCTTATAGGTTTGCTTGAGCCTATTGGGCTAAATAACATATCGCCCCTGCCCAACAGCTTTTCGGCACCGGCCATATCAAGTATTGTACGGCTGTCTACCTGGCTTGATACGGCAAATGCAATTCTTGAAGGAACGTTTGCCTTAATAAGTCCCGTTACAACATTAACCGAAGGTCTTTGTGTGGCAATAATTAAATGCATACCCGCAGCTCTTGCTTTTTGAGCTATACGGCAAATAGAATCTTCAACTTCGTTCGGAGCCGTCATCATAAGGTCTGCAAGCTCGTCTATAATAATAACTATTTGCGGCATTTTATCAAGGTCTTCTTCGTGCTCTGCCAAAACATTATAGCTGGATAAATCCCTTACGTTATTATCGGCAAAAATTTTGTACCGTCTTTCCATTTCGTTTACAGCCCAAGATAAGGCTCCCGAAGCTTTTCGGGGGTCGGTTACAACCGGCACCAACAAATGCGGTATACCGTTATAAATTCCAAGTTCTACAACTTTTGGGTCTATAAGCAAAAATTTAACTTCATCGGGTGTAGATTTATATAAAATACTCATAATAATAGAGTTTATACAAACCGATTTACCGGAGCCCGTGCTGCCGGCAATAAGTCCGTGCGGCATTTTAGCTATATCGCCCAAAACCACATTACCGCCTATATCTTTGCCCAAAGCAATAGTAAGCTTGCTTTTTGCGTTTTTAAATTCTTCGGTTTCTATAATATCCCTTACGCCCACCAAACAGGTTTGTTTATTAGGTACTTCTATACCCACAGCCGCTTTATTGGGAATAGGCGCTTCTATTCTAACGCCCGCGGCAGCCAAATTAAGCGCAATGTCATCTGCCAAATTTGTAATTTTGCTTATTTTAACACCTGCGGAAGGCTGCAATTCGTACCTTGTAACGGTAGGTCCCTGAGAAACGTCAAGCATTCGCGTTTCTACGCCGAAGCTTCGTAAAACCTCTACCAATCGGTTAGCGGTATTCTCTATTTCAGAGATATTTTTTGCATTTTGCCTTGTGTTCTTTTTAAGCAAAGAAATCGGCGGAAAAACATAATCGTTTTCGGGTAAAAAGCCTAAATCAGAAGATACCTCCGGCATAGGTTTTAAATTTCTTTTTTGAGCCTTCGGCTTAACGCTTTCGGCTTCTTCCATTTTTATTTCTTCGGGTTCAATTTCGGCTTCGGTATTATTTAAAGCATTTCCCTCAATAATATCGGAAAACTCTTTTTCCTTTTTTATACCGTCATCATCGTAATATGTATCAATAAGCCTCTTTTCTTTTTCCGTAGCGTCTTTTGCGGCTTCGCGTTTTTCGGGAATATCGTCCACCGGTATATCAAACTTAAACGGCTTTTCGGCTTTTTCGGGCTTTTCGGGTTTTCCAATGCTTTTTTTAGCTGCTTTTAAAGCCGATTTTTCAGCTTTAAAATTATCTTCGCTTTCAATATCTTCTAAGTATTCGTCCGTATCGTCGTATTTTTCTCTTACAAATATATTTTTAATAAAAGCAAAAACATCCGCAAGTTTAAGTTCCGTTATTAAAAAAATAAGAACAAACATAACCAAAATTAAAACAATACAAGCGCCTACGGTGCTTAACGCCCATTTTAAAGGATACCCCAAAACGCCGCCTATTAAACCGCCGCCCGATAATCCTTTGCCTTCGTTAAACGCACAGGTTAAATGTTCAAAATAATTTTTGCTTATAATATCCTCCGTAAGAATATCCACAAACGTAGTAAAGGAAAACAGCAAACAAGCAGATTCGATTATTTTTTGAGAAATTTTTCCGTTTAATTTATTTACAACCAGCAAAACTGCACAAACGAGCATAAAAAACGGAACTAAATATGTAGATATTCCAAACAATCCGAATAAAAATTCGTGCATATAAAGCCAAAAATGTTCGCCTTTAATAAATACCAAAAATATCATTAAAACCGAACAGGCAAATAAAACCAAAGCCCTAACTTCTGTTTGTTGCCGGGCTTTAGCCGCTTTATAGCTTTCTGCTTCTCTTTTTCTTATGTTTGTAGCGGTACTGCTTCTTTTTTTGGTAGCTCCCGCTTTTTTGCCTGAGGCCATTCTCTTTCCTCCGTTTTAAAATAATAAATAAAAACACTTTTTAAAAATGATAATATTTTTGATTAATCCGCAAATTTATAAAATTTTATGTTTATAAGTTTGGCGGCAAAAATAAATAAAAAAACCGGTAAAAGCAACTTAACAAAAATTACTTAAAATAAATATAAACAAAATTTTAAAATAATTTTTTAACGTTAAACGTTAATTTTTATTTAATCGTTTTCTTTGTTGTCTTCTTTTATAAACTCGTACAAACTGTTTAAAGCGTCGGATAACTTTCCCACTTCGTCTATAAGTCCGCTTTTAACGGCTTCTTCCCCATTTAAAATAGTTCCCATATCGGTAGTTTGCTCTCCGGTTTTAAGCATTAACTTTAAAAACTTTGCTTTTGTAATTTTAGAATTATCCACTACAAAATTTACTATTCTGTCCTGCATTCTCTCAAAATAATTAAGCGATTGCTGAACTCCGATAACCAAGCCGTTGGTGCGTACGGGGTGTACTGTCATAGTGGCACTTTTTACTATAAAAGATTTTCTTGTGGCCACAGCCAACGGTACGCCTATAGAATGTCCGCCGCCTAAAACCAAAGAAACCGTAGGTTTTTTCATACCGGATATTAATTCCGCTATAGCAAGTCCCGCTTCAACATCTCCGCCCATGGTATTTAAAACTATTAAAACCCCTTTTATATTAGGGTCCTGCTCTATCGCAATCAGCTGCGGTATAACATGTTCGTATCTGGTAGCCTTAGAGCCCTGCGGCAAATTGTAATGCCCTTCTATTTCACCCACAATGGTTAAACAATAAATGGGATAATCGCCTAAAGTTTCAACCACGGCGCTCATTTCTTTAATTTGTTCAAAATTACTGTTTTCGTTTGCGTCCGCATTTGAATTATCACTTGTACTGTTATTTAAACCGTTATTTACATTATTATTTATATTAGTTTTTTTATTTATATTGGTTTTTTGTTTCATAATAATTTAAACCCTCTTTTACGGCTAACCGCATTATTTTAAATTATTATTTGCAAAAAAACAGTATAAATACAAAATATAATACCTAAAACAATATATATTTAAATATATATTGTTAAGCATTTATATAACAATAATTGTACAGATACATTATACTATTATTTCCGCCTTTTTTCAAGGCTATTTTTAGCCGTAAAATTTGCAATTTTACTAACGGCGGTTTTTGTTTTTAGGTTTATTTAAAAAATATTTAAAAATATTTTTTAAACCGTATTTTTAATAATTTAAATACTCATACAAACCCGTACAAATAAATTTTTTATTTTTATAATAAAACAAAACAACCCCAAAAAAGAGTTGTTTTGTTAAAAGTAAAAAATTATTTAATATTGCTTACTATTTTTAAATATGAATTTGAGGTTTTTTTATAAACTATTGCGTAAAGAAGCGCAAAAGCCGCAAAGCTTATAAAAGTTGTTATTAAAAACAAAGAAGTATCGTTTAAACTGAAAAGCAGCAACATTTTTCTTATCATGGGAAAGGCAAAAATTAAATGCAGCAACGAAAAAACAAGCGGTAAAAAGAAAACGGTTAAAAGCTGTGAATTAACGTTTTTCTTTATTTCTTTTTTGGTCATTCCCACCTTTTGCATAATATTAAACCTATCTTTATCCTCGTATCCTTCGGAAATTTGTTTATAGTAAATTATTAAAACGGCTGCAAAAATAAATACTGTGCTTAAAATAATTCCCAAATAAAAAAATCCGCCGTAGGTACCGTAAAAATCCGCACGGTTTACTTCCCGTCCCTCTACAAAAATCGAATCTATTTTTTCTTTTCCGCAGTCGAAAATTCTGTTGCCGTAAGATTTTTCAAAATTCTTTGCAAAATCAATTTGTTGTTCTTTGTTTATATTTACGTCAAAACCGTATTCCAATCTAAAACCTGCGGCGTTATCTCCGTTTTTGCTTTTTAATTTTGCAATGTTATCCAATTCTTTAAAATCGTTTACAAAAACCATTATAATAGGATTTGTGTTAACTGACATTTGACCTTTAATTTTAAAATCGTCAACTGTTTTTACCACATTAAAAACAGTATTTCCAAAGCATAAAGAATTGCCGGAAAAATCTTTTCTTATTGCAGAAATTATAACTTCTCCCTTATTTAATTTTTCGTTTTTTTGCGTTAAATTGTTATAATCCGAAATTGGTATAAAATAAAATGTGCATAAATTATTCATAACCGATGTATTCATTACTTTACCTAACGTAGGATTAACATCTACTTTGTTTTTATTTAAAATACCCGAAATAAAAACGCTTTTACCAATACTTACATTGTTAGGTTTTATGTTGTTTTCTTTAGAAATATCCAAAATGGTTTTATTTATATTTTTAGTAATATCATCGTCCAAACCGCTTATATCATTATAAATAAAATCTATATTAATATCTCTTGGGTATCTTGAATTAATGGAGTCCTCTTTTCCGAAATATAAGCATGAAGTAGTAGAAATCATAACCAAAACCATTGTTGCCAAAACACAAATAGAAGCCAGTCCGGCTCCGTTTCTTTTCATTCTGTAGCTCATAGAAGAAACAGATATAAAATGGTTCTTTTTATAATAATACCTTTTGTTTTTTTGCAATATTTTGCATATTAAAACAGAAGTTGAAATTAAAACCAAACATGTGCCTATTATAACCAATATAACGGCTATAAAAAACATAGATAACGCAGAAATGGGATTTTTAACCAATACCGCCAAATAATACGCTACAGCCAAAACCAAAACACCCAATATTCCGAAAACCCAATTGGCTTTAGGCGGTTTTTCTCCGTGATTTTCGCTTTTAAGCAACGATACCGCCGTAGAAAATTTTATTTGTCTTAAACAGTTTACAAAAATAAGCAAAGATATTATTCCGAAAATCACAATTGCAAAAACGCAGGAATCGGGAGAAATATAAAAATTATAATCTACCTTACCTCCCATTATATTTACCATTCCAAGCTCTGCAAGTTTAGAAATTACAATACCCAAAAACAAACCCAAGCCAACAGAAATTAAATAAACAAACAATGTTTCGTAAAATAAAATTTTACCTATATCGCGCTTATTCATTCCCAGTATATTGTAAAGTCCGAATTCTTTTTTTCTGCTTTTTATTAAAAACGAATTTGTATAAAAAAGAAATATAACCGCAAATATGCTTATTACCAACGAACCGAATTTCATAATAAGAGCTACGGTTTCGCCGCTGGGCAGCAATTTTACCGAAGCGCTGAACTGTAAAAAAGAAATAATGTAAAACATAGCAATTATTCCTATAAAAGTTAAAATATAAGGAAAATACATACGCTTATTCTTTTTTATGCCGTCTAATGCCAACGAAGGATAAAAACTTTTTTTCATTATTCTTTACCTCCGGTAGCCAAAAGAGTTAAAGTGTTATTTATTTTTTCATAAAACTGCTCATTTGTATTATCGGCTCGGTACAGGCTGTGAAAAACTTCTCCGTCTTTTATAAACAAAACCCTGCTTGCCGTACTTGCCGCTTTAACCGAGTGCGTTACCATTAAAATTGTTTGCCCCGTTTTATTAATTTCTTTAAAAATTTTAAGCAACTCATCCGTGGCTTTTGAATCTAGCGCCCCTGTAGGTTCATCCGCCAAAATAAGCTCGGGATTAGTTATTATTGCTCTTGCTACGGCAGCCCTTTGCTTTTGTCCGCCCGAAATCTCATAGGGGTATTTTTTTAAAAGGTCCGCTATACCCAATTTAACCGCTATAGGCATTAATCTTTCGTGCATTTCGTTATAGCTTTTACCGGCTAAAACCAACGGCAAATAAATGTTGTCTTCCACGGTAAAAGTATCCAGCAAATTAAATTCCTGAAAAACAAACCCCAAATTATTTCTTCTAAACTCCGCCAAATCTTTTTCTTTTAATTCCGAAATATCTTTATTGTTTATAATAACCTTTCCCGATGTACATTTATCCAACGCCGCTATAATATTAAGCAATGTGGTTTTACCGCTTCCGGACTCTCCCATTATTGCAATATATTCTCCGTCTTCAACCGTAAAATTCACATTTTTTAAAGCCTCAACTTTATTTCCTCCAAGCCTTGTGGAATAAACTTTTTTTAATTCTTTAACCTCTAACATAAATGCCTCCGTAAAAATACAAAAATATTTTTTAAAATTTTATTTTATTTAAGTTTAACAAAAACGGGAAACTAACCCAATAGATTTGGCTTACATTTCCCGTTTAAATTCTTACATTTATGTAAGTTTTAATTTAATTGTTGTACCTTTGTTTAATTCGGATTCTGCCGAAATTTTAATATTTAGGTTTTTACAAATTTTCTTTACCAAATAAAGACCTATTCCCGTAGCTTTTTTATCGTATCTTCCGTTATTACCGGTAAAACCGCTCTCGAAAATTCTGGGCAAATCTTCTTTAGATATTCCTATTCCGGTATCTTTAATACACAACGTGTTTTCATCTTTTAAATAAAAAATACTTATGCTTCCTTTATTTGTGTATTTTAAAGCGTTGGATATTATTTGTTCCAAAACAAACAAAAACCATTTTTCATCCGTTACGGTTTTTATATCTTTTGAAATTTCTTCGTATTGCAATGCTATTTTGCGATTAATAAATTCCATAGAAAACTTTTTTATTGCCTGCTTTATTAAACCGTCAAGTTCAAATTCCGAAAAAACATAATCCGTTTCGTTGGAATTCAACCTCCAGTAGGTTAAAACCATTTCCGCATACTGTTCTATTTTAAAAAGGTTGGTTTGCAGTTCTCTTGAAACTTCGCTGTCTTCGCTTTGCAAATTAAGCTTCATAGCTGCAATAGGCGTTTTTATTTGATGTACCCAAACCGTATAATAATCTACGGTTTTGTTATACTTTTTATCCGCATTTATTTTTAAATCTTCTATTTCTTTTTTAAACAGTTCTGCTATTTCTATATAATCGTTTTCTATTTTACCGTTTGCGTTTTTTTTTAAATAATTTAAATCTGCGGTTTGATACGAAACTTTTTTAATATACTGTAAATC
>CADBQU010000042.1 GCA_902796905.1 Oscillospiraceae bacterium
ACGAAATTATATAAAATAAATTTTACTTTTATATAATTTCGTTAAAATATTCTTTTTTTGCAACAAAATTAAAAACTCTGCTCTAAAATATAACAATCGTCCGCCGTAAAACTTTTAACATATTCTTTTCCGTGCCAAACGAATTTTTCGCCTTCGGGTAAATCCGCAACCCAAACAATACAATCCGGAACAAAGCTTTTATCATCGTATTTTAAAGATTCGTTACCCTTCCCGGTTCCGTCAACATCCTCTATTTTTTCAACATTGCCGCACATAGTCCAAAACGGATAACTGTATTGTCCTCTTATAATATATAAACCAACATTTTTATAACCTTTTGCGTTAATTTCATCAATCAGTTTTTTATATTTATTGTAAGCGCTTCTGTTGGCGGTAAAATATCCCGAAAGAGTATTGGTTTGAGAATGTATTACAGTGGAATGATAATATATTTGTTCCACACTGCTTATAATACAAACAAAAGCTATTATGCCTATAATTCCGTTTTTTAAGCTTTGGCGGCTGCCAAAAGCTTTTTTTAAAATGTAGGCAATATACGGACAAAGCAAAGCCAAAAATCCTATTTCGTATCTTGTTTCAAATCTTTCCCAACGCAGTACCGCCATTAAACTTAAAAAAGAAACAAAACTGCAAATTAAATAAAAATTATTTATATTTTTAAAAGCTTTTTTAAATCTGTGCTCAATTAAGCATTTTATAATTAATACTATTGCCGTTAAAGTAGTAAAAATAAATAACCAAACAATAATGGGATTTATAGCGGTATCATGTCCGTATTCGGGAGGATTATATAAAACATAAGGCTCTCCGTTTTCGGATATTGCCGGATTATTTATATCCACATTTAAAAGCAAGCTTATTTTGACAATTACTTTTTTAAACAGTTTTGAAAAATCGTAAAAATAATTGTTTGGCAAATTAAAACCTATATTTTTTAAAAAATTAACAAATACATAAGCCGGTGCCCCGATGCCTATAAGCTGCTTTTCCCCCGTACTGCTTGAAGCATACGAATTAAAAGTGGCAAAATTACGCAATACTTCGGGTAAAACAACCAACACTGCGGGAATTATTGTAACAACCAAGCATAATAGCAATGTTTTAAATTTTTCTTTTTTGGCAATTTTAACTATTACAAGACTTACCGCAAAAACTGCCATAGCAATGCATACCGAGGGTTTGGTTAAGTAACCGAATCCTCCCGAAAGACCGATTACAACCAATTTGGCATAAAGCAACGGTTCTTTTTGTAATTTATTACATTTACATAATTTTATACATTCATAAACAAATATCAAAAGCCAAAGAGTAGCAAAATTATCTACCTGCGTAGAAAAACTTTCAGCAAAGGCAATAGGCATAGAATAATACAAAATAATGGATATATTTTGCCAGCATTTTTCTAAATTCAACTGCTCGGAAATCTTTTTAACATAATATCCGCCGATTAAAAATGCAACAGCCTGTAATAAATTAAAGAATTTATCGCTGTTGGTAAAAATATATTCATGCAAATTAAAAAATTCTGCCAAAACAGGACTGCTTAACCTGCGAATATCGTTTGTAAAATAATGTGCAACGGTTTTATGATCTGCCCAAGACATAATTCTGGGCAAATGGTATCTCATGGAATCCCAATTGTAAGTTACGGTAAATATACTTATGAGTAAAACAATAACGCAAAATAAAAGTACTATAACCTTTTCTGCCGACGGTTTAAAAACAGCTTTATTAAAAATCAAAGTTTTTCCGGCTTTATCGGATTTTTTTATATTAAATATAATTCCAACAATACCAACCGCTAAAAATACTCCCCAGCAAAGGATTAAGTTAATAAAAGTTAAGCCTTTAAACAGCGAAAGAATTTCGGTAATTATATAAAGAAATAATGTAACACCGCAAAGCGAAAACGATAAAAATTCAACGTTTTGGTTTTGCTCCGAAACACATTTTGTACTTATTAAACTTTTAAAGAAAACTAAATATATTAATACTGCCAAACAAATTATTAACATTAAAAAACCTCAACTTTAAAAAGAATAAAATACATCTAACGTAGTATATCATATACTTGAATTTGTGTCAATTATATTGAAGAAATATTTTTAAATATTGTATTTACCCACTCAATAAAAAACACCGAAGATAATTAAAATTTATAAAATAAAAAACGGCAAATATCATTAGATACTTGCCGTTTCTTGGTGCGCTTGGAGGGACTCGAACCCCCGACCCACTGCTTAGAAGGCAGTTGCTCTATCCACCTGAGCTACAAACGCAAAATGGACTTATTTAATTGTTTTGGTTTTTATAAATTGCGTAAAATTTAACAAAACCGGTATAATAATAAAATAAAAACGCTTAAACTGTTTAATAAGTTTAAAACGTTTTTATTGGAGCGGGTGATGGGAATCGAACCCACACAGCCAGCTTGGAAGGCTGGAATTCTAGCCATTGAACTACACCCGCATCAAAGCGAAACTAATAATACCATATTTGCAACTCTAAGTCAAGGGTTTTTACCCATTTTTTTAATATTTTTTATTATTTTTTAAAAATTTTTATACGGTTTTGCGGCAAACCTGCGGTTTGCCGCAAAACCGTAACGCAATTTAAATTATTCTTTTGTAATATATTCTATTTCTAATTTATTATTTTTATAATTCAAAGAAATTTTGTTTAAAATAACATTATTGTTATTAATCATATAATCTATAATATTGTCCTCAATTTCTTTTCTTATATTATTTTTTAAATCTCTGGCTCCCCTTTTAATACCATCGCAATTTTCCGCAAAATAATCACATACTTTTTTATTAAAAGAAAGTTCAATATTTTTTTCTTTTAAAGATGTTTTTAGTTCGTTTAAAGAAAGCTCGGCTATTTCGCTCAAAGATTTTTTATCCAAAGGAGAAAATACTACTATTTCGTCTATTCTTGCCAAAAACTCCGGTCTTAAAAACTCTTCTAAGGCTTTTATAGCCTTTGCTTTTGCCATATCTTCAAAAGTTTTATTAAAGCCTATTCCCGATTCTTTGTTTTCGCTGCCGGCATTTGAAGTAATTATAATAATCGTATTTTCGAAATTAACAATTCTTCCCTGTGCGTCGTTAATATGACCGTCGTCTAAAATTTGCAAAAGAATGTTCAGTACATCCGGATGAGCTTTTTCGATTTCATCAAAAAGTATAACGCTATACGGCTTGCGTCTTACTTTTTCGGTTAATTGACCTGCCTCTTCAAAGCCTACATATCCCGGAGGCGCTCCTATTAACCTTGACACCGAATGTTTTTCCATAAATTCCGACATATCAAATCTTATAAGCGTTTCGGGAGTGTCGAACAGCTGTTTTGATAAAACTTTGCATAATTCGGTTTTTCCTACACCGGTAGGACCTACAAAAATAAACGAAGACGGACTTTTACGATTGTTAAGTTTTATTCTTGAACGCTTAACCGCAGCGGCTACCTTTTTAACCGCTTCGTCTTGACCTTTAATATAAAACTTAAGTTCTTTTTCTAAATCCTTTAATTTTTCAATTTCGGTTTCTTTTACCTTAGAAGCCGGTATGCCTGTCCATAACTCTATAACTCTGGCTAAATCGTCCTCCGTTACTTCGTTATTTAAATTGCTGTTTGAAATATCGTTTATTTCTTCTTTGTATTTTGCAAGCGAGGCGCGAATGTTGGCTAATTTTTCGTAATCTATATTATCTACTTCCGCTTCCGTTTCTTCTTCCTCTTTTAATAAACTTGCAACCTTTTTATTGGCAATATATAAATCGTCGATTTTTTTATTTTTTAAACAAGCCAAAGCTGCAGATTCGTCTAATAAATCTATAGCTTTATCGGGTAAAAATCTATCGGTAATATATCTTTCCGAAAGAATAACTGCCTTTTTTGCTATTTCATCCGAAATTTTTACATTATGGTAACCCTCATAGTACGATTTTATAACCAAAAGCATTTTTTCGGTTTCCGCTATAGAAGGCTCGTTTACAACAATAGGCTGAAAACGCCTTTCCAAAGCTGCGTCTTTTTCAATGTACTGTCTGTATTCCTTTAATGTTGTTGCACCTATAACGTGTATTTCTCCGCGTGATAAAGCAGGTTTTAAAATATTTCCGGCGTTCATTGCGCCTTCGGAATTACCGGCACCCACTATATTATGAAGTTCGTCTATAAAAAGTATAATGTTCCCTTCGGATTTTACTTCCTGCAGCAATCCTTTAACTCTGCTTTCAAATTGACCTCTGAATTGCGTTCCTGCAACAAGACCGGTTAAATCAAGCAAATATATTTCTTTATCTAATAAGCGCGCAGGAACTTCTCCCCTTGTTATTTTTAAAGCCAAACCTTCTGCAATTGCGGTTTTACCAACGCCCGGTTCGCCTATTAAACAGGGATTGTTTTTTGTTCTTCTGGAAAGAATTTGAATTACTCTGTTAATTTCATTTTCTCTGCCTACAATAGTATCTATTTTGCCGCTTTGGGCTTTTTCCGAAAGGTTAATGCAATAGTTATTTAAAAACCTACGCTTTTTAGAAGCTTTATCTTTGCTTTTTTCTTTGTTTTTATCGGCTTTGGTTTCATTTCCGTCTTTTTCTTCTTTTACGGCGCCGGAGCCGAATATATTATTTAAAAACGGAAAAGCCGGAGCTCCGCCTGCAATATCTTCATCTGATTCGTCCGAAAATTCACCGTCTTCAAAACCTTCGGGGTTCATCATTTCCATCATTTGTTCGCTTATACCCGCAATATCTTCTTCCGAAATATTCATTTTTTCCAAAAGGTCGTTTACGGGTTTTATACCCATTTCTTTTGCACATACCAAGCACAAACCCTTGGGCTCGGTATTTTTATCGGCAATAAAAACCACGGCGGGTCTTTTGCCGCATTTAGAACACATTTTTACCATAAACTAAAAAACTACTCCTTATTTCCTTTTAAACTTTTTCTTTTATATCGTTTTTGTTTGTATTTTTGCCGTTTTTCTCTTTTTTGGGATTTATAACAAATAATTTTGCGTATCCCGTAATAGATACAATTAAAGCAATAGCCGAAAGGCTTGCCAAAACGGTAATATAAATATCGGCATAAACAAAAATTTTATATTTTGAAATTACTATAAACAACATTGTAATATAAAGCAAAACCGTAGAAACTTTTCCCCACCATTTAGCCGAAACCGCCTTGGTACCGTTATTTAACAAATAAACCGCCATTATAAGTGTGGCAAATTCTTTGGCAACCAATATTATAAGCAATACCCAAATGGCTACATTTTGCATATTGCCTATAGCAAGGGCTAATACAACGCAAACCTGCGTAAGCTTGTCCGCTATGGGGTCTAAAACTTTTCCCAAATCCGAAACCTGATTGAATTTGCGGGCTATAAACCCATCTACAACATCGCTTAATCCCGACAATATAAGCAAAATAAAACTTAATTTATAGTTATGAATTAAATACAGCCAAACTATAAACGGAAGTATCAGTATTCTTATTATTGACAGTATATTAGGTATTGTTATAGTTTTTTTGTTTTCCATTTTTTCTACCATCCTTTACATTGTACTTAATTTCCCCTATTAAATACAACAATATTAAACAAACATTAAATTATTTGTTATATGTGTTTTAAATTTTAATAAAATATTAATTTTTAAAAAACAACATTAATTTTTATTAATAAAACTATCTGCTTAAAAAAGTTTGTATAAAAACTAAATTCCTGCCGTATAGCCGTATATTAATTGTTGTATTAAATTATATAAAACTATCTTAACGGATTTAAATTACACAGCAATTTAAATAAATACGAAGAATCTATATTTTTTTCCGTAAAAATCCAAAAGCCGTTCGGAGATACATTTATTATAACAGATATAACCACACAAAAAGCAGCCGAAATCAATAAACCTTTTAATACGCCTAAAATTCCGCCCAAAATTCTGTTAATTCCTCTCAAAACAGGAAGTTTAAATATTCTGTTTAAAGATTTTGCTAAAAATTTAACCAAAATCGATAAAATAAGCAATATAATTATAAACGCCAGTATTTTTAATAAACTTACTATTACGGGCTTTGCTATAGAATCGGCTATAGTATTTGCCACCTCTTCGCTGCTTTTATTTGCCGCGTTTTCCAAGCTGCTTGAAATACTTTGTTTTGATATTCCGAAATTTTGAGCGGAATCGGTAATAATTTTAGGTATGTGCTCCCAAATTTCATCTACCGAGTTAGTTAAAGAATCCGTTGCGGTAGTATCTATATAAGTTTCTATATTGCCTGCTATAGATTTTTTAATCATATTGTCGTAAACGGAATTGGCAATGGAAATACTGAAAGATGAGGCTATAAAAATTGAAAGAGCCAATCCCACAACCTCTACCGCAAGCCTTACAAAACCTCTTTTAGCCGAAAGAAACACAAAAAGCACAACAACCGACACTATAATTAAATCTAAAACTATTCCCATAAAAGCCTCCTATTTTATTCTGAAAATAGAAATATCGTTAGATAAATAAATTATACCTTTAGAAACATTTATATTCTCGGCATTTTCATCAAATGAATATTTTTTTATTGTTTCTCCGTTTTTGTTTATAACTTTTACATTCCTGTTGGTTAAAATATATATATTTCCTTTATAAATATCGGCGTCAAGTATTGCTTCGTTATAATCTATTTCATATTTTTTTTGATTATTCTTCATATAATAAATTTTATAAGAGTCCGAAGCCAATCCGTTATGGAATATTGCTAAATTTTCTCCGTTATATTCAGAATTATTTTTAAAAAACGCAAGCTTACCGTTAGAACCCGTTAAATTAAATAATTCTCCGCCGTCCCAATTATAGTAAACTATTTTTTCTCCAAACACGGCACAAAAACAGGAATTTGACAATGTTTTTAAATTTATAACCGAACCTTTAACTTCGGATTTAAAAACAGGTGTTGCACTGCTGTATTTTAAAGAATATATTTCGGTTAAAGCTTCTCCTCCGCTTATTTTAACCGTAGCCGCGGCTAATCGTTTACCGTTATTGGACAAAGCCGTTTCCGTTACGGCAGAGCTTGAAGAATACCATTTGTAACAAGAAGTGTTGCTTTTTTTAAAAACCTCGGTTACCGATTCGTAACCTGTGGTTTTGGAAGTAATGGAATAATAACCGTTTCGTGCTATGGTTGCGTTTATAATATTGGTTTTATTGCTTCCGTTATATAAAACCCTGCTCATATTGGCAATTAAAAACTTTTTATCGTTAACGTTATAAACTATGCTTCTTGCATTGCTTATAGAAGCGGCGGGATTAGAAAATCCGTGAGAAATATCTGTATATTTACCGCCGTTTTTATTAAACATTTCAAGAGATGTATCGGTTAAACATACTAAATTTTTTCCGCTTGACTTTATATTTAAATTTAAAGAACCGTTTGTTGCCGCCGGAAAGCTTCCTTTTTTAAACGAAGCAAAGCCGTTTGAAATATATTCGAACATTCCCGTAGGTGTAAATGCGTTTAAAAAAATTATTAATGCCGTTAAAATAAAAACAGTTAAAAAAACAACTCTTTTTTTATTAAAAAACTTACGGTTACTTTTTAAAAGCTTTAAATTATAAATTTTTTTAAGCTTATCTTTATTGTCGGCATTTGCGTTGTTTTTATTTTTTTGTATATTCCTTTTTTTAACGGATGTTTTTTTAATACCTGAATTTTGTTTTTTTACAAAATCGGGTTTAGAATTTTGTTCTTTTTTAATTCCGTTGGCACCTATTGTTATTGTTGTGGCGTTTAAAGTGTTTCGGCTTTTATTTTTGTTGGTATCAATAATAATGTTATTGCTGTTTTGTTTATTGGGTTTTTGTTTTTTTATATTTGCGGTTTTTTCTTTTTCGGCTTTGGCATTAAAACTTACCATTTTTATATTGTTGCTGCCGCTTTTTACACTTTTATTTTTATCTGTGGCTGTAGTTTTTTTATTTGCCGAAACAATTTTCTTTTTTGGTTTTTTTCTTGTACTGCCCATAAAAATTATTCCTTTATTTTTAAATATTAAATAAAATCAAATAAAATGTTTTGCATAAAATTTTTATATTAATACTTTTTTATCAATATTTTACATCGTATAAATATAAACCGTCGGGAATAGCGGTAAAACCGGCAAGATTTCTGTTTTTTGTTTTAAAAATCTCGTCATATAAATTTAAATCTATTTTGCCCTCGCTTACTTCTATAAGCGTTCCTACAATTACCCTAACCATATTATATAAAAAACCGTTTGCCGAAATTTTAATAATTACCGTTTTTGAATTTGATTTGTATACTTTGCATTCGCTTACGGTTCTTACAGTATCTTTAAGTTCGTTTGCGTTTGAAAACCCTTTAAAATCGTGAGTACCCAACAAGCCGTCGGCAAATTTTTGCATTTTTTCAATATCTAATTTTTTGCTGTAATTTAAAGCTCTTCCATATAAAAACGGGTCCTCGATACCTTCGTATATTTTATAAATGTAGGTTTTGGATTTACAGCTGTATCTCGCATGAAAATCAAAATCCGCATCCGTGCAATCAACGGCTCTTATATCGTTAGGCAAAAAAGTATTTAAAGCTTTTACAATATTTTTATCAGGTATATTTTTTTCGCAGTCAAAATGCAAACAGTATTTTAAAGCATGAACTTTAGCGTCCGTTCTGCTGCAGCCTGTAGCATTTATTTTTTGACAAAAAAGTTTTTCCAAAGCCCTGCAAATTTCGGCCTGAACGGTATTTGCGTTATCCTGCACTTGCCAACCGTGATAATTAACGCCTAAATATCTTATTGTTAAAAGCTTTCTTCCCATTAATTTATACCTTTTACACTAATTAAAATGATATATAAAAACCATATAATAAACTTAAAATTTGTTTTAAAACAAAATGTTTAATATTATTGTAACAGAAAAAACAACAATACTAAAAGCAAAAGAAAAATAATCTTTATTTATAAAATGCATTTCTTTCATTCTTACTCTGCCTTCGGCACCGTTATAGCATCGGCTTTCCATAGCTTCCGCCAATTCGTAAGACCTTCTTATAGAAGAAATTAAAAGCGGTATAAGTATAGGAAGTAACGCTTTTATGCGCTTTATTAAACCTCCGCTTTCCATAGAAGCGCCTCTTGCCTTTTGCGAAGACATAATTTTATCGGTTTCTTCTATTAAAGCCGGTATAAACCTTAAGGCTATGGTCATCATCATAGCCATAGTATGCACCGCGTTTTTAAGCCCCAAATATTTTAACGGACTTAATAAACTTTCTATTGCGTCGGTTAAATCCGTAGGCGTTGTAGTATAACTTAAAACCGAACTGATTAAAATAAGTGAAATTATTCTAACGGTCATAAAACAAGCTCTGTATATTCCGCTGGTATATATTTTTATAAATCCGTACGAAAACAAAAGAGTTCCGCCGCCGGAATACAAGGCATTTAATAAAGACGTAAAAATAATTATCGGAATAATCATTCTTATATTTTTAAAATATGTTTTTAAAGAAATTTTGCTTAAAAACAATATAAAAAATGTTGCAGCCGTAATAAATAAAAGCGAATACGCGTTACTTGCCAAAAATATAAAAATTATATAAGCTATAAGCAAAAATAATTTTAAACGCGGGTCTAATTTATGAATTAATGAATTTTTTGAAATATACTGTCCGAAAGATACGTCTTTAATCATTACAACACCCCCTAAAAGTGTTCGTAATAATATCGGCCGCTTCTTTTACGGTATAAACTTCATCATTATTAATTAATCCCTTTTCTTTTAAGGCAATCATTATTTTTGTAACTTCAGGTACATCAAGTCCTATGCTTTGCAAACGTTCCCTGTTTTTAAAAACATTATTTAAAGTATCAAAAGCCACTTGATTACCTTCGTTTAAAACTAAAAGTTTATCCGAAATTTTGGCTAAATCCTCCATACTGTGCGAAACTATTATAACCGCTGCGTCATTTTGATTTTTATAGTTAATTATAGAATTTAAAAGCATTTTTCTTCCTACCGGGTCTAATCCGGCGGTAGGTTCGTCCAAAACCAAAACTTCGGGTTTCATAGCCAAAATACCCGCAAGCGCTACTCTTCTTTTTTGTCCGCCCGATAAATCAAACGGAGATTTTGAAAATAAATCTTTTTTTATGCCTACAATGTTTAAAGCTTCCGTTACTCTTTTGTTTATGTTTTCTTCGTCTAATCCCATATTTTTGGGACCGAAGGATACATCTTTAAAAACGGTTTCTTCAAAAAGCTGGTATTCGGGATATTGGAAAACCAAGCCTATTTTAAACCTAAATTTGTAAAGCTCTTTTTTATTTAAAAATATATTGTTACCTTTAAAATATACCGTTCCGCTGTCGGGTTTAATTAATCCGTTTAATGTTTGCATTAAAGTGGATTTTCCGCTTCCGGTATGCCCTATTACCCCTATAACTTCATTATTTTTAACACTAAAAGAAATATTGTTTATTGCGGCTTTGGTAATATATTTGTTGTTATCTGTTTTATTTTTTGTTTTTCTTTCTTTTTTATTTGCGGCTTTATTATAACTGAAAGAAACATTTTTAACTTCAAGCAAATTCATACTAAGCCTCCTTTTCTTTTAAAAGAAGCTTACTTAAAACTTCAATACAATCGGTTGTATTTACTGCCGAAACATCTACGTTTATGCCCTTTTCTTTTAAAGTATGCAATAATTCCGTAGGCTGAGGCAAGGCTAAACCCGTATCTGTAATAAGCTTATAATCCGAAAAAATATTTTTAGGTGTGCCTGCAGCGGAAATTTTACCGTTATTCATAACGGCTATTTTTTTTGCCCTTGCCGCCTCTTCCATAAAATGTGTAATTAATATTATTGTAATATTATTGTTTTTGTTTAAATTTAAAAGGGTATCCATTACTTCTTTTCGGCCTTTTGGGTCTAACATAGCGGTAGATTCGTCAAAAACTATGCATTCCGGCTGCATTGCCAAAACACCGGCTATAGCTACCCTTTGCTTTTGTCCGCCCGAAAGCTTGTGAGGCGCTTTATTTCTGAATTCCCACATATTAACCGCTTTTAAAGCACTTTCTACTCTTTCTCTTGATTCTTTTGGTGTGAATCCCAAATTTTCGGGACCGAAAGCTACATCTTCTTCTACTATACTGGCAATAATTTGGTTATCCGGATTTTGAAAAACCATACCTACCGTTTTTTTAATGTTTATACTTTGACTTTCGTCTTTTGTGCTTAAACCGTTTACCAGTACTTCTCCGCTATCGGGTACCAATAAACCGTTCAAAAGCTTTGCAAGTGTAGATTTGCCGGAGCCGTTATGACCCAATACAGCCAAAAATTCTCCTCTTTTTATATTTAAAGAAACATTATCTACCGCAGGTAAACCTTCGGTTTCGTTATAATAAAAAGAAACGTTTTTTATTTCAATAATATTTTGGCTGTTATTTTCTTTTGTTGATTTACCGTTATTATTACAATTGTTACAATTGTTATTGCAATTATTGTTACTGTTGTTAATAGTGTTATTTGATTTTTTCAAAATTATCCCTTTTCCAAATTGTAGTGTTGCCACAAGGCAAAATAATATCCTTATGTGTAACCTTTAAACCTATTTCATCGGTAAATACATCGCCGTTAAATTTATTTTTTAAAACATATTCTTTTACCATAAAATTTAAAATGGTATGCGATAATCCCGCCGTATAGGTATTAAGTAAAAAAAACGAAGCGTCGTCGGATAAAAGTTCTTTTGTTAAACTTAATAATTCCGGAAGTTGATTTTCTATTTTCCATACTTCGCCGTTGGGACCTCTGCCGTAAGACGGAGGGTCCATTATTATTGCATTATATTTATTTCCGCGTCTTATTTCTCTTTTGCAAAACTTTATGCAGTCATCTACAAGCCAACGAACTTTTTTGTTGATAAGATTGCTTGATGCCGCATTTTCTTTTGCCCATAAAACCATACCTTTAGACGCGTCTACATGAGTTACTTCGGCGTTTTCCGATAAGCATGCCAAAGTGGCTCCGCCCGTATAAGCAAATAAATTTAAAACTTTAAAAGGCTTTTCGGTTGTAAATTCGGTTTTAAATTCTTTTATTTGTTCTTTAACAAACTGCCAATTTACGGCTTGTTCGGGAAAAAGTCCGGTATGTTTAAATCCCATCGGTTTTAAGTTAAAAGTTAAATCTTTAAAGGAAATTTGCCAAACATCCGGTACTTTTTTTAATGCTTCCCAATAGCCTCCGCCGCTTTGACTTCTGTGATATACGGCGTTGGCCTTTTTCCATAAACCATTGTCTTTTTTAAAATCCCAAATAGCCTGAGGCTCCGGGCGAATTAAGTAAACATTTCCCCAACGTTCCAGCTTTTCGCCGTTTGAAGCATCAAGTAATTCGTAATCGTAAAAATCTTTAATAAATCTCATTTATTTTTTTATCTCTTGCTCTTGTATTTTTGTAATAATATTTTTTTATCATTTACTTTCTATAACTTTGGCTATTTCTTTTGCCATATTGTTAATTTCTTTAATGTTTTTGCCTTCTATCATAACTCTTATTAAAGGTTCGGTTCCGCTGGCTCTTACCAAAACTCTGCCGTCTTTACCTAAAAGCTTTTCTTGCTTGGCTATTACATTTTTTATTTCTTCATCGGTATTTAAAATAGCTTTAACTTCGTTTGTAACCTTTACGTTAATAATGGTTTGCGGATATGCTTCCATTTTACCTGCCAACGCAGAAGCCGGCTGATTAGCCCTTACCATTGCCGCCGCAAACTGAAGTCCCGTTAACTGACCGTCTCCGGTTGTGGCATATTTTTTAAATATAATATGACCGGATTGTTCGCCGCCTATAGAATAATCTTTATCCAACATTTCCTCTAAAACGTATCTGTCTCCTACACCGGTAACGGCAACGTCAATATCGTTTTCTTCTGCAAAAATTTTAAAACCTATATTTGTCATAACCGTTACAACGGCAGTATTGTTATTTAATTTTCCGCGTTCTTTAAGGTCTTTGGCAAAAACAGCTATAAGCTTGTCGCCGTCTATAAGCTTTCCGTTTTCGTCTACAGCCAAACATCTGTCTGCGTCGCCGTCAAAAGCCAAGCCTAAATCCATATTATGTCCGTTAACATAGTCTATTAAATCCTGCATATGTGTAGAGCCGCAATTGTTGTTAATATTGGTTCCGTTTGGCTCGTCATTCATCATATAACATTTTGCACCCATAAATGTAAATAAACGCTCCGCGGTATAAGAAGCGCTACCGTTTGCGCAGTCAATGGCAATTTTTAATCCTTTTAAATTGATATTGGTGGTAGAAGCCAAATGTTTAATATATTTATCTATGTAATCTTCTCTTACAAAAACGCTTCCTACTTCTCCGCCGATCGGAAATTCTATCGGGCTCATATCGTCTAAAATTAAAGCTTCGATTTTTTCTTCTATAGCGTCGGGCAATTTATATCCGTTACTGTCAAACAATTTAATTCCGTTATATTCGCAAGGATTATGCGAAGCCGAAATCATAATGCCCGCATGCGCGCCGCTGTGGCTTACTAAGTAAGCTATAGCCGGTGTAGGCACATAACCTACCAATACTACGTCCGCTCCCACAGAGCACAGCCCTGCCGATAAAGCCGATTCAAGCATAGTAGAAGAAGCTCTGGTATCTTTTCCTATAATAATTTTAGGTCTTACAACGTTTTCGCTTGCAAGAACATACGCCGCCGCTCTTCCTATATTCATAGCAAGTTCGCAAGTTAAATCTTTGTTGGCTATGCCTCTGGCTCCGTCTGTACCGAATAATCTACCCATATTTTTTACTCCTTTAATTTAAAAAGTTTTTGTATATTTATTAATTTTACTTTTATTTATTTTTCACTTTTTAATATGTTTAGCATAAAAAAAGCTGCCTAAAATTTAATTAAAGCTTACAAATTACCGTTCTTCGGGTTTTTTAATGTTTAAATGCTCGTAAGCGGCACTTGTAACACATCTGCCCCTATTTGTTCTTGATAAAAAGCCTATTTGCATTAAATAAGGCTCGTATACGTCTTCTATGGTTATGCTTTCTTCGCCTACGGCTGCGGCCAAAGTATCCAATCCTACAGGACCTCCGCCGTATAAATCAATAATGGTTTTTAACATTCTTCTGTCAAAATCATCTAAACCCAATTCATCAATTTCAAAACGTTTTAAAGCCGAAATCGCAACTTCTTCGTTAATAACGCCGTTAAACTGTATTTCCGCAATATCTCTTACTCTTTTTAAAAGACGGTTTGCGATACGCGGCGTTCCTCTTGAGCGCGATGCTATTTCCAACGCTCCTTCGCCATCAATCTCAATATTTAAAATTCCGGCGGAACGTTTTATAATTTTAGCCAAATCTTTGGGAGAATATAAATCAAGTCTTAATAAAACTCCGAAACGGTCCCTTAACGGAGCGCTTAACTGTCCCGACCTGGTAGTTGCACCCACCAAAGTAAAATGAGGTAAGTTAAGCCTAATGCTTCTGGCGCTTGGTCCTTTGCCTATAATAATATCCAATGAATAATCTTCCATAGCGGGGTAAAGTATTTCTTCTACCGAGCGCGGCAATCTGTGTATTTCATCTATAAATAAAACATCGCCTTCCGAAAGATTGGTTAACAAAGCCACTAAATCGCCCTGTTTTTCTATTGCGGGACCAGAAGTAACTTTAAAGTTAACGCCCATTTCGTTTGCTATTATGCCCGCCAAAGTGGTTTTGCCCAGTCCGGGAGGTCCGTAAATTAAAACGTGGTCTAAAGATTCTTTCCTTGCGTTTGCGGCTTTAATATAAATAGAAAGATTATCTTTGGCTTTATCCTGTCCCACATACTCGTCTAACGTTTTAGGTCTTAAGGATGTATCAATTCCTTCGTCCTCGTAAGTATATTCCGGGGCTACTATTCTGTTTTCAAAATCCATTTCTTCCATATTAAAATAATACACCCACCTTTATTTAGAAAGATATTTTAACGCCTGTTTTATAATATCGTCTACCGCCAGCGAAGGGTCGCACTTAGATACGGCGGCAGAAGCCTCCGTGTTGGTAAATCCAAATGAAACCAAGGCTTCTACTGCGTCTTTTGTAGCAGAATTAGGAATATTTACATTTGAAATATTAATGGTTTCTTCCGTAATGTTTCCTATATTCTTTACTTTGTCTTTAAGCTCCAAAACTATTCTGCTTGCAAGCTTTATTCCCACGCCGGAAGCGGCGGTTAAAGCTTTACTGTCGCCCGAGGCTATAAAAAGCAGTAACCTGTCGGGGTCAAATTCCGAGAGAATTGCAATACCTAATTTAGGTCCCACACTGTTAACCGAAGTTATAAGTTTAAACGCTTCAAGCTCCTCTTTTGTAATAAAACCGAAAAGCTCCATAGCATCTTCCCTTACCTGCATATATGTAAACAAAAAAACGCTTTCATTTAAAGGCGGAAGCTTTTGAGCCGTTTGCATGGATATAAAACAACCGTACCCAACGCCGCCGCATTCTACAACCGCCGTTTTATTATCTTTATATATAAGTTTTCCGTTTAAAGAATGTATCAATTAATCATCTCCGTTATTTAATACCTTTAGTGTATAAGTGTATAAAGTATATAATTTGTTATTTTAAAATTTTATTGTTTTTATATTGTTTTTTTATTTTTTTATTGTTAAATGTTTTTATTGAATAAAAGCGAAGACGCACAATGCGCGTGGCAAATAGCCAATCCTAAAGCATCTGCGGTGTCATCGGGTTTAGGAACTTTTTTCAGCCCCAAAAGCATACGGGTAAGTTCCATAACCTGTTTTTTTTCGGCTCGTCCGTAACCCGTAACGGATTGTTTTACCTGTAACGGAGTATATTCGTAAACCGGAACGTTTAAACGCCTTGCGGCAAGCAATATTACTCCCCTGGCTTCCGCAACCTCTATAGCCGTTGTGGAATTTGTATTAAAATACAGCTTTTCTATAGACATTGCGTCGGGCTTATATTCTTTTATAATATTGCATATATCTGTATAAATAGAATTTAATCTTAAAGAAAATTCGGTTTTTGCGGGTGTGGTTACGGCTGTAAAATATACGGTTTTAAAGGAACTGCCTATGTAATCTACCACGCCTACGCCTACAATAGCATAGCCGGGGTCTATGCCCAAAACTCGCAAACCAAACTCCTCCTTATAAAATATTAATTTATTATAGCATATTTATTAAATTTTAACAACAAAAAATACTATAATTTTTTTATATATATTAAGTGTATAAATTTAAGTAAAACAAATTTTATTGTAAAGCAATTTTTACAATAAAAACCTTGACATTCATTAATAAAACATATATATTATTTATAAATGTCATAAAATAAATATAAATATGAAAAGTTTATGCATCTGTGCCATTGAGCATAATCAATACTGTGGCCGTAGCGTTTGCTATGAAAACTCTTTGCGGAGGCCATGGGTAAAGATTATGCGGGTATCGCGCAGAGCTTTATTGGCTTTCGCGGCACTTAGTGTCCGCAAAGGGGGATGCTTAAATGAAAAAAAATATAATTGAATTAAAAAACATTACAGTTGCCTTTGGTGAGGAAAAAGTTTTAAACAAGCTTAATCTAAGCATTAAAAACGGCGAGTTCGTAACTATTTTGGGACCGTCCGGTTGCGGTAAAACCACAACTCTTAGATTAATTGCAGGTTTTGCTAATCCCAACGAAGGCGACATTTTATTTAACGGAGAAAATATTATAGGAATTCCGCCTTATAAACGTTCCGTTAATACAATTTTTCAGCGCTATGCTTTGTTTCCGCATTTAAATGTTTACGAAAACATCGCTTTTGGCTTAAGAGTAAAAAAAGTACCCGAAAAAGAAATAGAAGAACGGGTTTCTGACGTTATAAATATGGTTAACCTTAAAGGTTTTGAAAAACGCGATATTTCTAAATTGAGCGGCGGACAGCAGCAGCGTGTTGCCATAGCAAGAGCGGTTATTAACAGACCCGACGTATTGCTTTTAGATGAACCTTTGGCTGCATTAGACGCAAAATTAAGAAAAGATATGCAGGTAGAGCTTAAAAATATTCAAAAAAATTTAGGCATTACTTTTATTTTTGTAACACACGACCAAGAAGAAGCACTTACTATTTCGGATACGGTTATAGTTATGAACGAGGGCGTAGTACAGCAAATAGGTACGCCTAAAGATATTTATAACGAGCCTAAAAACGCCTTCGTTGCCGATTTTATAGGTGAAAGTAACATTTTATCCGGTATTATGAAAGCCGATTTTTTAACCGAGTTTTCGGGCAAAGAATTTACTTGTTTAGACCGAGGATTTAAAGAAAACGAAGAGGTCGATATAGTTGTGCGCCCCGAAGACGTAGACATTGTTCCCTCTTTGGCAGGTATGCTTGAGGGCGTAGTTACAAGCGTAAACTTTTTAGGCGTACATTACGAAATAATAGTAGATATAGGCGGATTTAAATGGATGATACAAACTACCGACGAACAAAAGGTAGGAGATAAAGTAGGGCTTAATATTGAACCCGACGCCATTCACGTTATGAAAAAATCAAAATATTCAAATCTTTACGGCGACTACAGTTCGTTCAGCGATGAAATAGAACCCATATCATTTAATAATGAGGGGGAAATTTAATTGAACGGCAGTTTTAAAACCAAAACAAAAAACAAAAACAAAGGTTTAAAATTATCCTCCCCTTATTTGGTTTGGTCTTTAATTTTTATTGTAATTCCCCTTTTTATGGTTTTGTACTATGCCTTTACTACCGAAAACGGGACATTTACATTAGAAAATATAAAGGGCTTAGCCTCGCTTGATGTTTTAAACTCTTTGCTTATTTCGGTGCTTTACGCCGCCATAGCCACATTATTAAGTTTAATTTTGGCTTATCCTTTAGCGTACTATATGAGTACCGTTTCTAAAATTTCACAAAGAACCATGATAATGCTGGCAATGCTTCCCATGTGGATGAATTTGCTTATAAGAACTTACTCTTTAATGCTTATTTTAGAAAACAACGGAATTATCAACAATATACTTAAAGCTTTAAATTTACCCAAAGCGCAATTAATAAATACTCCCGGTGCCGTAATTTTGGGTATGATTTACAACTTTTTGCCATATATGATTTTACCTATATATTCTATAATGACAAAATTTGATTATTCTGTTTTAGAAGCCGCTAACGATTTGGGAGCAAACGGCTTTCAACGTTTTAAAAGAATAATTTTACCTATGAGTATGCCCGGAGTAATTTCGGGTATCACCATGGTTTTTGTACCATCTGTAAGCACATTTTATATTTCTCAAAAATTGGGCGGCGCCAAAACCATGCTTATAGGAGATATGATAGAAAGAAAATTCCAGGGAGAAGTAAATTATAACGTAGGAGCCTCGCTTTCTTTAATTTTAATGGTTTTAATTTTAATAAGTATGGCCATTATGAACAAGTTTTCGGGCGATGAAGAACAGGAGGTTTTAATGTAATGAAAAAAAATTATTCATTTAAAATATATACCTGTTTACTGTATTTTTTCTTATACGCCCCTATTTTGGTAATGATTTTTTTATCGTTTAATAAATCTAAAACCGCTACGGTTTTTAAAGGATTTTCTTTAAAATGGTATAAAGAGCTTTTTAGGGATCAAGTAACAATAGAAGCTTTAAAAAACACACTTTTATTGGCAATACTTTCGGCAATGGTTGCCACGCTTTTAGGTACTGTTACCGCTATAGGAATAAGCTTTTACCGCAAAAAATGGTTTCAAAATTCCGTTATGTTTGTAACAAACATTCCAATGCTTAACCCCGATATAGTTACGGGTATTTCTTTAATGTTACTGTTTGTTTTTGCCGGTTCGGTTATGGGTTTAAAAACTCCTTTGGGCTTTGGTACGCTGTTAATAGCGCATATAACCTTTAATTTGCCTTATGTTATACTTTCGGTTTTGCCTAAGCTTAGGCAAGTGGACCCTCATTTGCAAGAAGCTGCCGAAGATTTAGGCTGCACACCTTTTAAGGCTTTTATAAAAGTTGTTTTGCCCTCGGTTTATTCGGGTATAGTTACCGGATTTATGATGAGTTTCACCTTATCTTTAGATGATTTTGTTATAAGTTATTTTACAAACGGAACATTTAATACATTACCAATAAGAATATACTCTATGACAAAACAACGCGTTACACCCGATATGTACGCACTTTCAACTTTAATATTTTTAACGGTTTTAATATTGCTTATATTAATTAATGTTTCGCAGGCAAAAGGCGAAAAAAAGAAAAAAGAAACGGAGATAATAAATTGAAAAAAATAATATCAGCAGCTTTATGTTTAGCTTTGGCTTTATGCAGTTTTGCTTCTTGCGCAAAACAAAAAAAGGAAATCCAATATGTTTCAAAATACAATAAAAATCTTGCAGGTACCACACTAAACGTTTTTAACTGGGGAGAATATATTTCCGACGGCTCGGAAGACACGGTAAACGTTAACAGCGAATTTGAAAAATTAACCGGTATAAAAATAAATTATACCACTTATGACAGCAACGAATCTATGTACGGTAAAATTAAAGGCGGAGGAGTTGCTTTTGATATTTTAATCCCTTCGGACTATATGATAGAACGAATGATCAGCGAAGACTTATTATTGCAGTTTAACACCGCCGAAATTGAAAATTATAAATATATAGACGATAAATATAAAAACCTGTATTTTGATAAAAACAACTGCTATTCCGTACCTTATAACGTAGGTATGGTTGGAGTTATTTACAATAAAGAAATGGTAAAAGGCACTCCCGATAGTTGGAGCCTTTTATGGGACAGCAAATATAAAAACAATATTTTAAACTTTAACAATCCGAGAGACGCCTTTGCAACAGCGCAATTTTATTTGGGATTGGATATAAATTCCACCAATCAGGCAGATTGGCAAAAAGCCGCAACAAAGCTTAAAGAACAGCGTTCTTTAATTCAAAGCTATGCTATGGACGAAATTTATGATAAAATGGAAGGCGAAAACGCAGCGGTAGGTACTTACTACGCAGGCGACTGTATGCAAATGATAGAAAGCAATCCTAATTTGGGTTTTTATTATCCTAAAGAAGGAACAAATATTTTTGTAGACAGTATTTGCATACCTAAAAACGCTCAAAACGTAGAAGCCGCAAAAATGTATATTAACTTTTTGTTAGAGCCCGAAATAGCCCTTGCAAACGCCGAAAAGCTTTGCTATACTTCCCCCAATACGGCAGTATTCAACAACGAAAATTATTCTTATAAAGACAGTAAAATTTTATATCCTTCCGAAAAAGAAATGCCTAAAACAGAATACTTCCACGATTTACCCAACACCGTAAGAAGCTATTACGAATCTCTTTGGACAGAAATTAAAAATTCTTAATTATTATATAAAAATAGACAGTACAATCAAGGTACAATACTTTTTTGAAGAAACGGCGCCGTTATCGGCATTGTTGCCCTTCGCTCACAATACGTCAGTATTCCTCGGTCGGGCGCC
>CADBQU010000043.1 GCA_902796905.1 Oscillospiraceae bacterium
AATTAAATATGGGAGTGTTCCCGAGTGGCCAAAGGGGGCAGACTGTAAATCTGTTGTCTTCGACTTCGGTGGTTCGAATCCACCCGCTCCCACCAAAGCCCTAAAGGTGCAAGCCTTTGGGGCTTTACTTTTTTCACTTTTCGCTGTAATTCTACAAACGGTTTTTGAAAGTAATAAGTAACAGCAAATATTTAAGAGTTATTTTTGCAAGGTTTTGGCTTGCCTTTTGTATTTAATAAATATTATAAATCAAAATGTTGCACTTTGTATAACTAAATAGTATAATTTGTACGGACAATAAAGGCGCGATACTTTTAATAGCGGAATTTTTTATTTTTATTGTTTTAATATTTAAAATTCTATTGTACGGGCGAAGCCCCAAAGCCCGATTTTTTCGGGCTTTGCAAAAGCTTTTGCTTTTGCTCGGAACAAAATTTTATTTTGTTCCGAGGGCTTCGCCCGTACTTTTTAAAAACGGCACAATTTTATTTAACGCCTTAAATTGCGCTTAATTTAACAGCTATCAAAAATATTAATTATGTTTATACAGGTGATTTTATGAAGTTTTTAGATTTGCAAATACTTGAAAACAACATAGAAAAAGCTGCCGAATTTGATTTTTCCGGCAATAAGGTTTTCGGCTCCGCCTATTTTGTTTACCAAGAGGGAAATCTTTCTTTTAAAAAGTGTTACGGCAAACTTTCTGTTAATTCCGAACAACCCGTTACCGATTCCACAATATTCCGTTTGGCATCTATGACAAAGCCTATTACCGCCGTTGCCGCACTGATTTTGGCAGAAAGAGGTTTGATTGATTTAGACGGCGCCGTTTCAAAATATCTGCCCGAATTCGGCAATATAAACATTATAGACGATACCGATACCAATTTGGGAATCCCTAAAAATGCGCCTACCGTAAGAAATATATTAAGTCATTGCTCCGGTATAGGAAGCTCCGATAAAAAATTTGAAAAAATAACCGATAAAAATAAAAAAAGTATTGATTCTTATATTCGCTTCTTGTATAATTCGGGCTTGGATTTTGAACCGGAAACCATGCAGCGGTATAGCGGCACAGGCGCTTTTGATGTTTTAACCAAAATTATCGAAAAAGTAAGCCAAACCGATTTTCTCAGCTTTTTAAAAAAAGAAATTTTTGAGCCTTGCAATATGCCCAACACAACGTTTGTGCCTACTTCTCAACAAAAAACCGAACTTATAGCCATGCACTGTAAGGACGGCGAAAAAAATCAGGTATATCCTATGAAAGCCGACTGCGTGTTTGAAGATTTTCCGCAAACACACTATTTGGGCGGTGCAGGCTTGGTATCCACCCTGCACGATTACGGCGAATTTGCAAAAATGCTTCTTAATAAAGGAAAATTAAATAAAAAGCAATTGATTTGCGAAAAAACATTTGAGCCTCTTTGCCAACCTCAGGTAAATAAAGCAATTATGCCCGGCACAGAGCGTTGGGGACTGGGTGTACGAATTATAACAGACCCCGCATACCCTTATCTCCCCGTAGGGGCTTTTGGATGGTGCGGCGCATACGGCTCTCATTTTTGGATTGATCCTACAAATAAAATTGCAGCCGTATTTATGAAAAACTCTAAATTTGACGGCGGCGCGGGAAACGAGTCGGCACAAAATTTTGAAAAAGCCGTATACTCTTCTTTTAAAACATTAAAATAAAATAATTGAATAATTGTTGGTAATAACAAAAACGGCAAGTATTGTAAAATACCTGCCGTTTTTTATTTTTTGTATTCTTAATCCGCATTTATCTATTACCGATAAATAAAAAGCATAAACCGCATTTTATTGTTTTAATTATTTAATATACATTAAAACCCAAAACCTATAACTTAACTCTACAATGGTTTTTATAATAAAATTCTCACTGCCTTATTTTTATGTTTAAATAATGTTTAAGTTTTTACTATCATTTTTTTATAAATAATGAATATAATGTTTCGTGATAAAAATTATTGTAATTATTGCTTTTTTATCGTATCTCTGCTATACTGTATTTAACTAAACGATTAATCAGTTATGGGGGTATGTTATTATGAGAACCGGAAAGCAACACGAAGCAAGAAAACAGGAAATTATGGAAAAGTGTTTTGAATGTTATGCCGAAAACGGACTTACGGGAACCGGAATTAAGGCACTGGCAAATGCCTGCGACTGTACCACCGGAACGCTTTATGTTTATTTTAAAAATCTTGACGAACTTATTATAGAATCTACGGCATATTGTATGTCTAAAGTAGAAGACGATTTTATGAAAAAAGCGCCTACGGACCCGAAAGATGTTATGCGCTTTATTGAGGAAGTTCCCTATTGGACCGCCAAAAAACACGGAAAAAAGTATAGACTGATGTATCAGGTGTATACGCATCCTAAATATATTGAACACGGGAAGAAATTTTTTGAAGGCGTAAACGAGCGTTATACCGCATATGCTAAATTATTGGAACCTAAAATAGGTATACCGTACACCACAGTTACACCTCTTATTTTTATATTCGTTCGTGCCTGTGTGCACTATGCTATGTTTGAAGACGAATATTACTTAAAAAATCAAATGGATATTTTAAAGCAGGGCGTTAGCCTTTTTGCAGAAAAATACAATTCACTTTTTTTAAACGGAGGGACAAAAAATGAAAAAACCGGAAGCCACAAAGAAAAAGGGAACAGCCACTCTGCAGATACAGTTTACAAATAATGAATTTATTTGCGGATTAAAAGAAGAAAGCACATCCGTATGCAAACATACTATCATTACGGCGCACAATACTTTTATAATGTCCACCCCGTAAAAACGACGTTTTTCCATATTCCCCTCCACCGCTTTTTAAATAATTTTTAACAAATATATTTTCACAAATAATTTTTTGCAAATAAAAAAGACTGCAATAAATGCAAATTGTTTTTGCATAAATTGCAGTCTGTCAACCATAGCGTATGCCTTAGGCACAATGACTTTGTGTCCTTATCTTTAGATAAGTTTACCCATAATTTATATCAACATTTATATTGATGGATATAACAATAATATTTTAACTATTAAATTTTACCTTAAATTTATTGTTTTGTCAAGTTTTTTATGTGTTATGTACATATTATACCGAACAAATATTGTATCATTTTAATATTCTATACCTTTTCTTGCAAAAATTCCTTTTTTAAAAGGATGCTTTTCTTCTTTAAATTCCGTAATATAATCGGACTGCTCAAAAATTTCGGGTATTTTTTGATGCCCGGTTAAAACAAATTCCGTATTTTTAAAATTAAAAAACAAATCCTCTACGGTTTTAATTGTAATAATATTTAATTTTACCGCATCTAAAATTTCATCCAAAACTACCATATCATAATTTTTATTTATGTTATTAAGCAAATTGTTATAAGAATTTTTTAGCAACTCCTGTTTTTTGCTTGTAATATTTTGAAAAAGCTGGTATTTTTCATCCGGCACAAAAAAATCAATATTATCCAGGCTTTTTAAAATATTGCATTCCGAAGAGCTTCCGTTTTTAAAAAACTGCAAAAACAAAACTTTTTTGCCGGCTCCCGCCATTCTTATTGCCGCGCCTACGGCGCAAGTGGTTTTACCTTTTCCCAACCCGTAATAAACTTGTACCATATTTTCTCCTTACAAATATATTCGGTATATCGGCGGCAAAAACGCCAAAGGCGTTTTAAAGCCAAAACCTAAGTTTTGGCTTTGGGACAAAATAAAATTTTGTCCCTGCCGCCGTAACCGTTTGCACTATACTTCAAAAATAAGACCGTATTTTGTTTTTATGCGGTAAAGCTTATAAATAATCGGCTCCGCCAAAGCTAAAATAAATATAACCGAAGCTATTGCGTGTACCAAATCCATAGGGAATCCCGAAATATAATAAGAAAGTAAAATTTTAAAATTTAGTTGTTGGTTGCCCCACATTAAAGCGCTTGCGGGATTTACAATTCCGCCATATACAACTATGGCGCAAAAAAACGAAAAGGCACTTAAAATATATTTGTTGCTTTTAACAGAAAAACCGTAAAACAGTATACCCGATAACAGCCCCGTAAGCCCCATTGCAAACATTTGAAAGGGTGTCCAAGGACCTTGACCGAAAATCATATTAGATAAAAGCATGGTAAGCGAGCCCACCAAAAATCCGCTTTCCGCTCCAAGCGCGGCGCCCGTTATAACCGTTAACGCCAAAACCGGTTTAAATTGCGGAAGCATAAAAAACGCCGCTCTTCCCGCAACCCCCAACGCGCAAAGTGAGGCTATTAAAACTATTTCGGCGGTTTTTGGTTTTTTCCCTTCAAAGCGCAAAAAGAAAGGTGCCATACATTCAATTAAAACCGCAACCGATGCCAAATAATAACTTTGTTGTTTAAAAACAAAAACATTTAACAATAATGTTACGGGCACCAAAACCACCGACAATATAATTAAAAATAAGGTCTTTCCCGAAAGTTTAACTTTATTTTGATTTGTTTTTATTTCTTTAATAATCTGCGTTTGACTTTTATTTGAAAAATATTTGTTTTTAGGTTTTTTAAAAAAATCGTTTTCCGAATTTTTATTAAAACCGTTAGTGTTAAATATGTCATTATCTATTTTGTTATTGCCGTTCCAACATACTTCTTTCCCACCTAAATATTTTATAATATCTTTTGCGGTTATCGCATTGGGAATTATGCCTTTTGCCATTCTGGCGGCACCTGTAGTATAAAAAATATTGGATATAAAAAATTCTTTTGCACTTAAAACCGAAGTTATGTTCCCTTCAAAAAACAAAGCGCATTTATCAGCGTTTTCGGCACAAAATTCAATATCATGGCTAACTATAATAACACATCTGTTCTTGCTTTTTAAAAATCCGAGAATTTTTGAAAAGCAAAGTTTAAATTCCATATCCATAGCCTTGGTAGGCTCATCCAAAAGCAAAATATCGGTTTTTAACAATAAAATTTCGGCAAGTGCCAAACGCTGCTGTTCTCCGCCGGAAATATCAAACGGATGCCGTAAAAGCAAATTTTGCAAATTACAAAGATTTATTATATTTAAAAGTTCTTCTTTGTTTTTTGTTATTTTTTCAAGTTCGCTTAAAACGGTGTTTTCCGTAAATAAAAGCGCCGGATTTTGCGGTAAATAAGCCGTTTTGCCCAAAACTTTTTTCTTGCCGAAAAGCTCGGTGTTTAAATCGGCAATAATTTTTAAAGCAGTGCTTTTACCGGCGCCGTTCCCCCCTAAAATGCACAGGATTTCGCCGAAATACGCCTTTATTGATAAATCGCTAA
Source organism: Oscillospiraceae bacterium (assembly GCA_902796905.1). Taxonomy (GTDB): domain Bacteria; phylum Bacillota; class Clostridia; order Oscillospirales; family Acutalibacteraceae; genus UMGS1279. The sequence continues at coordinate 5,311 of CADBQU010000043.1, forward strand.
TAACATTTTTTTCGTTTTTTTCATATTTAAAATATATATTATCTAAGCTTACCGCCAAATTTTTTTCGGATTCGTTATTAACTTTGTAATAGGTTTTTTCTTTTTTATTTAAATTTTCCTCTATATCTTTATATCCGTCTTTGTATCCTTTTTTATATTCGTTTTCTTTTTTGTTTTTATTATATTCATTTTCATCTTTATATTTTTCTTTATGTTCTTCTTTTTTATACTTTTCTTTATATTCTTCTTTATATTCTTCCTTATATTCTTCGCTTTTATTTAAGTTGTTTGAATTTAAAAATTGTTTTAAAAATTTTCTTCCTTCTTTTACGGTTACGGGGCAACTAAGATTGGTATTTACGCTTTGCCAAACCCTAAGCGCCGTAGGGAAAGCCAAAAACAAACCGTTATTTTTTTCTTTTAAATTTAAAGCCGTTGTTTTTATATCGCCAAAAGCTATTAATTTGCCGTTTTCCATTACCGCCGTATTTGTAGCGTAAGGCAAAACGCTTTCAAGCCGGTGTTCCGATAAAATAACAGTTGTTCCCAGTTCTCCGTTTATTTTTTTTACGGCCGTTAAAAATTCTTCGGCGGCAATGGGGTCTAACTCCGCCGTAGGCTCGTCCAATATTAAAATATCGGGATTTAACACCATAACCGACGCCAAATTTATAAGCTGTTTTTCTCCCCCCGATAAATCGTTTGTGTTTTTATAAAAAAGATGTTCTATTCCAAAAAACGCCGCCATTTCGGCAACTTTTTTTCTTATCACTTCGTTTTTTTCTCCTTTGCTTTCCAAAGCAAACGCCAACTCATGGTAAACTTTATCGGTAATAATTTGACTGTCTTTTTTTTGCATTAAAAATCCTATTTTAAAAGATTCCTCTTCCGGCAAAAGCTCATCAACATTTTTGCCGTTATAAAAAATTTCGCCGCTTTTTTTACCAAAAGGAGCCAAGGAAGGTTTTAATGCTTTTAAAAGGGTGGATTTTCCGCTTCCGCTTTTGCCAAGCAAAACAAAAAAATCTCCCTCGTTTATAGTTAAGGAAACATTATCTACGGCGCAAACGTTACATTTAGGGTAACTGAAAGTAAAATTTTTAATTTCTATTTTGCTGTTGCTCAATTTGTTTCCTCCTTAATTTAAATGATTTACTTTTGTTTTTCCGTTTATTTTATTAAACCTTTGAATTTCAAGTATATTAATTAAAACAGGAAAAACAAACAATAAAAAAAGCGCAATATAAAGCGTAATATTATAAGCGTTTAAAGTATAATAAATCAGCGGATAAAATATAAATTCAAAACCGCCCAAAACACCTCCTATAAAAATATAAACAATTAAAAAGCTTAATATTATTAAGGCGTAAAAATCTTTTTTGGTAAATTTAAAAATTGTAAAAGAAGTACGTTTTTTTATTCCATAGCCTTTTGCCTTCATATTTTTTGCGGTAGATAAAGAATTTTCCAAACTAACGGAAAGTACTGCCGAAAACGAAGAAAACGCCGCTCGTACTTTTTTAAAAGGCTTATTTAAATTTAAATAAAGCATTTTTTGGCTTGAATAAGAATCTTTAAATTCCTTTAAAAGTACAGGAATAAATTTTAAAGCCATACTTACGGTAACAGCCAAGGTCGGAGCAAATCTTCCGAATATATAAACAAACTTATCGCTTTTAATTACTTCTTCAAAACATTTAAACCAAATCAAAACGGAAATTACCAATAATCCGGATACCGCCCCATAAAAAACGCTTTCGGCAGTTAAAGGATTGCCCGAAGGAAAATACCAAAGAATAGTGCCGCCCTTATGATTGAACGCCGGATTAATTAACGCGGTTATTAAAAAAAGAGTAACGCAAAATTTAAAAACAAATTTATAAGAGTCTTCAATTAATATCCCCATATAAATAACGGCGCAAACAAAAGAAATAAACATTACCGCCGGATTTATAAAAAACACCGTAAATCCAAAAACACCTAAAAAATATAAAAAATTTATTATAGGATGATAATATCCGAACGCATCTTTATAATTCATGGATTTTTCCTTTCGCCGTTGGTTTTGGTATTTAATCAAGGTTGGGCGACTAGCCCAAAATCCCAAATTTTTTGGGCTTTTGTACAAGCAAAGTATTTGCTTGTACCCAAAACAAAAATGCATTTTTGTTTTGGCGGCTCGTCGCCCGTACAATACATATAAAGTAAAATTTTTACGGTTTTAAAAATATATTTATACATTTTAATTTTTTATTTTTTATAAAAATTATTTATAAAATAAACGTTTAAAAGTTAAAAATATTTTTAATGCCGCAAACTTTATTTTTTATATATTGCGGCGCCGTACGGAAAATTAATTTTCCGTACGGCAAAGCCGAAAAATTCGGCTTTGCCTTAAAAAATTTGAGGCGCCGCTTTTTTGGTTTTTTCTTTAGCCCAAAGCTTCCGAGCCGTTAATATCTTTACCTAAATCACAAGTATAATGCCATTCTACTTTATCGCCCGGTTTTAACATATATCGGCTGCAACCGTAGTTTGGAAACCATCCGTTAACAGAATACATCCATCCCGAACCGCTTCCGCAGTCAAACTCGTATAAATTATTAATTCCCTCTATATAAGCCGAATTATAAATAGGCGTATTGGTAAACTCCATATGTATTTTGTTTTCTCGGCAAACTCTTTTAAGTAAATCAAAAACCGATTCGTTTTCGTAAAATTTTACCGTAGCGGTTTTAAAAATTATACCGTTTTTCACTAAACCTTCTTTGCCCTTTTTTAACTTGTCCATATTATTTAAAATCGTTTTACATTCTATCAGCAAAGTACATGTATAGCTTTTTTTTTCGTTAATGCTAACGTCCTGCGGCTCGGTAGGTTTAGGCTTACCGCTGGGAACAGGGTCTGTTTTATATTTGTCTTTTTTGGGAATTACGCTTGCGGTTACATTACTTTTTTTGCTTTCGGAAGTTTTTGAACCTGTGTTATTAATTTTTTCGCTTTTGTTTTTATCGCCTATATCTAAGCTTTCGGAACTTTTTCCGTTATTTTGGTTGCTTTGGCTCTTTTCTCCGCTTTCTGTTAAATAAGAATTCTCCGAAATTTCTTTGCCTATGTTTTTATTTTTGCTTTTTTCGGAAGAATTTAACCCATTACAGGAAGCGCATAAAAATATTATATTAAGCGATAAAATAATACATATAAGCTTTTTCATTAAAACACTCTTTTTTTGTTTTTATTTATTAAAATTAAGGCTAATCCCAAAGACGAAACCACCAAAACAAAAGGTGCTGCAACATCTTTTGTTTTAGGAGATTTTGTTTCGGCAGAATTGCCGTTAGAATTGCCGTTAGCATTGCCGTTATCGGTATGTATATCCGAAAGTTTTGCCAAAGTTTCGATTCTTGTAGCGCCGCAAGAAACGCATGTGAATGTTTTTATACCGGTATAAGAAACCGAAGGCTCTTTGGTTACTACGCCGTTATCCCAATAGTGAGTACCTATTTCAAAATCCGTATCCGTCATATCGTATAAACTTTTTTTGCCGTTTTGAGTCCTGAAAAAAGAAACCAAAGCGTATGCCGCCTGTTCGGTAGCCATTGCGTTTAATCCGGTAGTTGATGTATGTTTAAATCCGCCGCCTTCTACCGCAAAAACATTTAAAGCGTCAAGCAATGTTTTTCCGTTTTTAATAAAACGACTGTCGGTTAACGGATTAATTTTTAAAGATGTTAACGCCACTAAAACCTGGGCTATGGATTCGCTGTTTTCGCTGCCCCACGAAGTATATCCGCCGTTGTTGTTTTGCATATTGGAAAGCGTTGTTAAAGCTTGGTCTACTTTTTCTTTTACTTCGTTATTTTTAGAATAATAAGGAGCCAGCGACTGTATTGCCATAGCAGTCATATCCGGATCTGCGGCGCCAAAGCCGTAGTTCCATCCGCCGTTTGTAAATTTGCTTAAAACAGAGCTTATAAGCTTTTCACGCGTGGCGGTATCTTGTGGATTTTCAGAATTTTCAACTACGTCAAAATTATAACTGTCCAAAGCCAAAAGGGCAAAAACCGGACCGTTTATTCCCTGTCCTTCTACAAAGGAAAGACTTGAAAGTCCTTTAATAAGATTGTGTCCTTTTATGTTTCTCGGGTCTATTCCGGCTGCAACGCAGGCCAAAATAACACGTGAGTTATCGGTGGATTTTGCACGGTGCAGTTGTTCTTTATCATTAATTTTTTCTTCTACATATTTTTCAACCGTAGCTTTATAACGACAGAAAAATCCGGTTTTGGTTTTTGCATTTGCCCTGGCTAAAGCCAAAACCATCCATTCTCCGCCTGCAGAGCCTACTGCGGCGTCTGCTTTTTCGGTTAATCCGGATAAATAGTTTATGGTTTCGTCATAGGCTTTTTTAATATTTTTTGTGTTTTCAACCGTTTCCGCCGACACGGAAAATACGGGCAACATAAGGCACACGGATAAAATAATCGATAGTGCAAATTTTACTTTTTTCATTTTTTTAGTCCTTTCTGCAATAAAAATTCTGCAATAAACTTTTTTTGCAAAAAAAGTGCAACATACTTTTGCAGTATATTTTTACAACAAATTTTGCAATAAAAAAGTGTCCTTTTTTCTTTAAGTAAAAAAGAACACAACAGATTTTAACCGCAAAAAGAAGCTCTGTTTTTTGTCTGCGAAAATTCAAATAACTCCGCAAATCTATAATACCGTTAATAATATCAACGGTATATCCGGCTATTATTTTTGCATAAAACCGGTTGCATCCCTCTCGCCCAAAGATAAAAAACCTTGGAAAATGCGGCAGGTCTCCTGACTTATGGGGTGATTTTTGTTTTTCAACATACCAAAACTCCGTATAATAAAATTCTTGTTTTACGTTTAAAAAATTCAACTGTTTTAAACTATATTAAAAAAGCTATACAAAACATAATATAATTTTAAAACCGAAAAATTCAAAAAATTAAATTTTTATAAAACAAAAACCTTAAATAACAAAAATCTCAAAAAAGCGCCTTCTCGGAAAATTTCCAATGACATTATGCTTTTTGTATTTTTAACTTAAAACCCTTGGTTAAAAGCCAAAAACAAACCCAAATACAGTAATGGCGGTTGCTTCGGATTCTCACCGAATTCCCTTTTAATTTTTATAAAAACCGTATTCTCGTTTTTGCAAAAACAGTATAACATATTTTATTTTTTAAGTCAATTAAACCGCAAAAAGTACAATCGGTCCTATACCTCCCAAACAACCAAACAAAACATTGACCTTAAAATACAATTAATGATATAATTAATTATATTATTAATTATATCATTGTTTCGGTTATTAATCCGTAAAACAAAATTTATAAATCCAAAGCTTTAGGAGAGTAAATATGAACACCAAAAAAATATTTGCCGAGCGGCTGGAGGAACTTTTAAAAGAAAAAAGAATTTCCCAACGAGATTTTGCCGACGCCGTTAACTGCTCAAGGCAAAGCATAAATTTTTATGTTTTGGGCAAAAGGCTTCCGGATATTTCGGTGGCTGCTTCTATGGCGGAATGTTTAGGCGTAAGCTGCGATTACTTAATAGGCAAAAGCGATATACGAACCGACAAATTGTTTAATACCCCCATAGGGAATATAGGCATTACGGCATCTGCCGCAAATTTTTTTATGGGACTTAATGTTTTGGCTTCGGGCAAAGCGGAATTTTTAAAAGACGAATGTAAAAAAGCGGGATTGGATTTAACAAAAGACGTTTTGCCGAAAAACAAAACGCAGTCTTTGCAAACGCTTAACGTATTAAACAAAATAATTTCACATAAAAATTTTAAATTTTTAGCGGAATACATTAAAATTTATAACAATATAACCCAAGAAAACTCTGCCGAAGCAGAAAAAGAATTAACAGCACTGGCAAAAAAGGAAAACAAAGAACTTTCGTTGGAAAATTTTAAAACCGTTAAAGATTTTTGCAAATATTTAATAACTGACACTTTTGAAAAAATTATTAACAGCTGATTTTAAGCCAATAAAAAAGCTCGGAAAATTCCGAGCTTTTTTATTTTGCAGGCGGTTTTGGGCAAATTAAAGTTTGCCCAACCGCAAAGCTTTGGCTTTGCGGTTAAAAGCTAAAGCCTTTGGCTTTAAGCTTTTAAAACCGCCGTTATTTTATATTAAATTTTAACGCAAAATTTTTAAACGCCGGTTTTATATTAAAAACACGGGAGGTTAAATTGCCGAAAAAGCCTATAAGCGTTCCGTTAAAAACCGTCATTACTAACGTTCCCCAATAAATTCCCACAAACTTTTTAAAAAACACAAAGCTCATAACCGTACTTGCCGCAAGGCAAAAAAGGTCAAAACATGTTTTTAAAACCGAAAGCTTTAAATTGTATTTTTCGGTAACGCCCTTAACAAAAAAGTCGTAAACCTGCGGATAAAGATAGGTTTTGTAAAACAGCGAAACCGAAAACGAAGTTAAAAGCATTCCTATTATAAACATTGCTATCCTTAAAGGCAAACCCATACTGCCTGGGGCCGTAACCTTTGGGTTAAACAGCGGAATACAACGCCATAGGTCAAGTATTGCCCCGTATATAAGGCAGGTAATAAACGAAGAAAGATACACCGGTTTGAATTTTTTCATAACCAAACAAAAAATTACAAAAAGCCCCGCCTGAATAATGTACTCTGCCTGACCGAACGTTAAAAACCCCGATTTTAAACTAAAAAGATAAGCCGGCGCCACAATCATTGAAATTCCGAAATTTGCAGCCGTAAGCAGACTTACCGCCAAAGAAAGCAATATTATTGCCGCAAAATATACAATTTCGCTTGATACGGTTATTTTTTTAAACGTTCGGCTTTTGCCGTTTAACGGTTTTGCTATTTTTTCTTTTGGTGCTACCGTTACTTTTTTTAAGTTTGCTATGTTCATAAAAAATAATCCTTTCAAAAAATAAATATAAAAAACAAAAAAGAATAAAAAATAAAAATACTCAATAAAAAAACAAAAAGCGGTCAGTAATCAATAAAAAAACCATACGCCCAAAGGGACGTATGGCGAAAAGTGAATTAACAAATAAAATAATTCAAAAAAATCCATACAAATTTTGTAATTATAAATTTTTTACATTTTAACATAATTAAAACAACTATGTCAATAAATATATTTTTAACAAATAAATTTTTAATATTTTTTTGTTTTTTATTTATTTAAAACTTCGCCGCTTTCTTTTTTACGGCTTTTAATTTTTTTAACGGAATTTACCGGATAAAAGAAAAAGTTAAGGTAGGGCGAAAACTCTGCCGCTTTTGCTATAATAACGGGAAACACAATTCCCGCCGCAATACCGGCAACAATATGCAAAATATAATTTTGCACTCCTATTTTTAAAAGTAAAATTCTGGTTGCCGCCGTAAAAAACGTATGCAAAAGATAAAGCGGAAAAGAATATTTGCGTATAACGTTTAAAAAGAAAGAAACAGGAGAAGCAAAAGATATAACCGAAATAAAACAAACAGATGAAAAAATACCCAAAACGGTTAAAAAATCGTCAACAAGAAATTTATTGTAAATGTTTATTTTTATAAATAAAACAGTAACCGCCAAATGTATTACAACCGCCAAAACACGCACCGACGCAGGAATTTTTTTAATTATATTTAAATTTTCCGTTTTTAAGTTTTCCGTTTTTAAGTTTTTAAGGCTTGCGCCTATACCGAACGCCAAAACGCAATTAAACGAAGAATCCAAAAAAAACATATTAATTTTAAAAAATTTGCAAACCAAAAACACTGCGTACAATACCGCGGTTAAAACAATGTTATTGGGTATAATTTTTGAAAAAACCGTATAAATAACAAACAGCCAAAACAAAGCGAATATAAACCAATACTGAGCAATGGGTTTATACCAAAGCGTTAAAATATCTTTTAAAGAATTTTGATTGTTTACGCCCGGTGTTAAGCTGTTTACAATTATATATAATGCGGCAAAAACAAAATAAGGGACGGCAAGCGAAAAAAACTTATTTTTTATAAACGAAAAACGTGTTTTTTTAGAAATCCATCCGCCTGTTAAGCTATAAACAAATCCCGAAAGAAACATAAAAAGGTCTATATGAAAAGACCATAAAAATTTTTCCGTTACGGGTATAGCTGCCGGAACCGCTATTCCGGAAGTTTCTATTCCCAATATAACATGACCGAAAATTACAAGCAAACAAGCATAGCCTTTTAAAAAATCTACATTTTTATCTCTTTTCATAAAACGCAGTCCTTTTAATTTTTTCAAAAATATAGTAACATAAAATTTCGTTTGTGTCTATATAAGTATAAATTTTAATTATACGAAATAATTGCAGTACAGCGGTTTATGATTGCTTTGTTTAAAATATGCGCCGAACAAAAACCAAAATTTTTGGTTTTTGCGGCGAAACATAATGTTTCGCCGGGCGGAAAAATCATTTTGATTTTTCCGCCTTCGGCGCCTTTGCCGCAAATATAAAAAATAAACCCTGCGGATTACTCCGCAGGGCAAAATTGTTTTATTTAGACCTTTCGGTTTATTAGTACATTGGTATCAGCCTTTCTTTACTTTTCTTTAAGGTTAAATCTTTTAAAAAGTAAGGTTAATACAATAATAATAAACATCTCCTTTTATAAATTAAATTTTATATTTATAAAAGTAATTAGTGCATTGGTTTCAGTCCTTAAAATATATTAACAGATTTATTAAATTTTAAAGTAAGCCTTTTTGCTTTTAGAAATTAATGTTTCTACCAGTTATGCCACCTTAAAACCTGTAAAAAGGCGGCCCGTAATAAACTTAAACTGTATTGGTTCTGCTTTGTCCATTGGACCCACCCCTTTCTCTTACTGTAATATTTTTTAGATCTTTTCTCTTTCTGATTATATATTACACTATTTTTTAGGGTTTGTCAAGCACTTTTTATAAAAGTTTTTAACAATTAATAAAATATTTATATATAATACATAAAAATATTAAAATCCAAAATTTTCAAAGTACAAAAATGCGCCTAATACGAAAGGCCTATACGGTAATTATCTTACCGCAATAGTATTTTTACCTTATATTTTTTAAATATACATAAATTTAAATATTTTTTGCAAACAAAACAATGAGGATACAACGGTTCTCAAACGGAATATTTTTCCGTTTTGTTTTTTGTTTGTTTTGTTGGTTTTACTGCTAAAAATACAATAAAACAAATAAAAAAATTAAAAAAAATAAGCTCCGAAATAATTCGGAGCTTGGTGACCTGTACGAGAATCGAACTCGTGTTACCGCCGTGAAAGGGCGGTGTCTTAACCGCTTGACCAACAGGCCTTATTTTTTTGTTTTTTATTAA
>CADBQU010000044.1 GCA_902796905.1 Oscillospiraceae bacterium
CTATCGAAACTAAAAATTTTGTTATAAGACGAAGCCGACTAAACGCAGGAATACTGTCGTATTTCAAGTTTTGAGGCAATGTATTATGCAAAATTTTGTTTCGTAGGCGTGCCAGGTTAAAGGCCTGTTACACTATCAATATAAAAATAAAATTTGTAAATTAAGGAAGAGTATTACATATTATGTGGTTTGTATTATCTATTGCGGCATTGATTTGTTGGAGCGGTTCCGACCTTTTTTCTAAAATAGGATGCCGTGAAAAACAGGACAAATTGGGATTTTTAAAAATGGTAACGGCCGTAGGTACCGTTATGGGACTGCACTGTGCATACGAAGTTTTTATCGGCGGTACAAAGCTTGATTTAAACGTTATATTAACTTATTTGCCGGTTTCGTTTCTTTATATAATAAGTATGGCTATAGGCTATTTGGGCTTAAGATACATAGAACTTTCAATATCTTCGCCTATTTGTAATTCCAGCGGTGCTTTGGTTGCAATATTAACATTAATAACCGCCGGCAGAGGAAGCATAAATAATATGCAGATTTTTGCGGTTATTTTAGTTTGCGCCGGCGTAATAGGCTTGGGAATTGTAGAATCTTTTGAAGATGAAGAATTAAGAATGAAGCGTCAGGCAGAGGGTAATTTTATTTATTCAAAATCCGCTTTAGCTTTAATTTTACCTGTTATTTACTGCTTGCTGGACGCACTGGGAACTTTTGCCGATTCAATAGTTTTGGAAAAATTAGACGAAAGCAGCGCTAACTGTGCTTATGAACTTACATTTTTTATAGTGGGCGCTATATGCTTTATATATACGGCTTTAATTAAAAAAGATAAAGAATATAAGGTTAAAAGAGAAGTGCCCAAATATTTGGGCGCCGTATGCGAAACCGTAGGTCAGTTTGCTTATATATACGCTTTGGCAGATTCCGAGCACGTAATGCTTTCGGCTCCCATAATATCTTCTTACTGTGTTGCAAGCGTTTTGTGGAGCAGATTGTTCTTAAAGGAAAAATTATCGTATAAGCACTATATAGCAATAGTTGCCGTTGCAATAGGTATTGTTATAATGGGCATTTACGACGCATAAAACAAAAATAAAAAACAAAACAAAAAATTCGAGCATACTTAATAAATATATGTTTAATAAATATATGTTCAAATATTTTTATCGGTTCCGGAATAAATTTTCGGGACCGTTTTTTGTGCTTTTTTGTACTTTTTGGTTTTAAAAATTTTTTCTTTTTGCATTACGCGGTTTTTGCAAACCAAAGGTTTGCAACCGTTTAAAGCAAATTTTTGCTTTAAACGGTTTTAAAAAGGCTTTGCCTTTTTAAAAACCGCATTTTACCGCCGTAAATATACGGTTACGGTTTTTGTACTTTTGCATAAAATACATATAGAAAATCCTTTTAAAAAATTATAAAAAATTATAAAATCATAGAATTACAGTTCTAAAAATTTAACCGCTTAACAGTTTAAAGGAGATAGATATATGTATGAGTTGTTATAATACCAATAATTTTGTAAACAGAAATTGCTGTTCTTCCGCCGAAAGCGGAACGTACGTAACTATTCAGGGTCCGGTAGGACCCATGGGACCCGAAGGACCGAGAGGCGAACAGGGTCCTATGGGTCCCAGAGGAATAAAGGGCGAAACCGGATGCCAAGGGGCAATAGGTCCGCGCGGCGCTACAGTCCTATGGGACCCAGGGGACCGCAGGGGGTAAGAGGAGACACAGGACCAAAAGGCGATCCCGGAGTTATGGGGGTTCAGGGCATACAGGGCAATCCGGGCCCGGTTGGACCTAAAGGAGATAAAGGACCTATGGGGCCTAAAGGAGACGTAGGACCGAGAGGTCCCGCGGGGCCTAAAGGCGAACGCGGAGAACAAGGCGAAAGAGGTCCCGCAGGAGAGCAGGGACCGGTAGGAGAGCAAGGCATTCAAGGAGAAATAGGTCCGCAGGGAGTTCAGGGAGATCCGGGTTGCCAAGGTCCTCAGGGAGAGCAGGGCATTCCCGGTCCTCAAGGAGAAAAGGGCGAAAAAGGAGATACAGGTTTGCAGGGGCCAAAAGGCGATACCGGCGAAGCGGGTAAAAACGGAGAAACACCGTTAATTACCGTAACCGAAAGCGCTCCGCTTATTTATAAATTAAATTTTAAAACCACAAATCAAGATATCACTTCGCCTAACCTTATAGCTCCGCTAACGGAATATCATGCGGATATTTCGGCTTTAAACAGCGTTCTTGCAATTCCCGTAAAAAATTTGGTTTTAAGCTATCAAAATATTTCTTCCACCGCAATTAAAATAACCGTTTCGTTAAAGGACGCGGAAACTCCCATATTAACGGATATGCGGCGCACCACCATTTACGGCGGCGGAACAATAGAAGTACAAAATTTTGACAATACAAATATAACAAAAAGCACGGTTATAGACAGCCTTGTGTACAGTCAGTCTCAGGAAGAACACAGTATAAAAATAAGGCAGCAGGACCCCGTTACAAAGCTTTGGTCTTTGTGTGAAATACATTCGTTTATATCTAACGGAGGAGCAAGAACTTCCGTATGGGTACAGTGGAGTGAAACCAATGTAAGTTATTCTGCGCCGCAGGCTTAATTAAAAAATGTTTAAAATGTTAAGCCGATAAAATTATTAATTGTAAACTTATTGTTTACAGCATATTTTTATAGCATAGTTATTAATGTTGGGTAAAAATAAAAAGTTATTAAACCGAAAACCGAAAAAAGTAAATAAAAATAAAAAGACTTTGGAAATAAATATTCCAAAGTCTTTTATTTTGTTTGTTTTTGCAAATAATCGGTTAAATCGGTTAATGGGTATAAACCGAAAAAATATAATATTTCGTTTTTGTGTAAAACTTATTTTAAAAGTTCCAGCATTCTTTTTGAAATTTTTTCAACGGTTTTATTATCCATACGGTTAATCGGAGCCGAAACGCTTACGGCGTGCTTATAAGCACCGAATGCGTCTTTAACGGCAACGGCTACGCAGCGTACTCCCAGTTCGTTTTCCTCGTTGTCAACCGCATAACCTTTTTTTCTTATTTCGTTAAGTTCTGTTAAAAAATCACGGTAGTTTGTTATGGTATACGGAGTTTTGGCTGTATGTTCCGTTTTGTCCCAAATTAAACGTATGTCTTTTTCGGAGTCGGTTGCCAAAAGAGCTTTTCCTACCGCGGTAGTGGTTATATTTTGTTTCATACCTATATGAGAAACCATTCTTACGGAATTTTTCTCGGATTCGTATTTATCAATATATATAACGCTGTTTTCGCTTCGTTCTACCAAATGCACCGTTTCGCCGAATTCTTCGGAAAGTTTATGCAGTATCGGCGCCAACTGCTGTTTTATGTTGTAGTGTGAAAGTCCGGCAGATGATATTGTTAAAAATTTAAGCGTTAAACCGTACTGCTCGGTTTTGGGATTTTTTTGTACATAGCCCAGGGCTTCAAGCGTATTAAGCATACGAAAAACCGTAGCTTTGTGCAAACCCGAAAGACGGGAGAGTTCGCTTATGCCTATTTCTTTTTGTTTGCTTAAAAGTTCAACAATAAAAAAGGCTCTTTTAACAGATTGTATTATGTTTTTATCGTCGGCAGTATCTGTTTTTAAATTTTTTTCTTTTTCCGTAAGCGTAACACCTCCGCACGGTTTTTACAATTTAATATTAAGCAATACTATTTTAACATAGTAAAAATTTTTATTCAACAGTTTCTTGACAATGAAAAAATATGTGGTAAAATATAAATGCAAAAAAACGAAACGATGTTTCGCAATGCAAAACAAACGGCAAAAAGCCAAGCAAAAAGCAAAACAAAAATCAAAGACCGATATAATGGCGAAGAGCCCCCAAAAACAATTTTTGTTTTTGGGGCAAAAGCAAATTTGCTTTTGCAAAGCCCAAAGGGCTTTGGGCTCGTCGCCTTGCTTTTTTTTATTCCGTTTACAAAAAATATAAAAAACAAAAAATACAAAAATATAAAAAACAAAAATATAAAAAGAGTAAAAAATAAGATAAGAGGATAGATAATTATGGAAGAACTAATAGAAAAAATAAGTAAAACGGGAATTGTTCCGGTAGTAAAGTTAGATAAAGCGGAATACGCAATACCTTTAAGCAATGCGCTTAAAAAAGGCGGACTTTGCTGTGCCGAAGTAACATTTCGTACCTCGGCCGCAGAAGAAGCCATACGTTTAATACATAAAACTCATCCTGATTTTTTATTGGCTGCCGGAACGGTTTTAAACACTTCTCAGGCAGATAAAGCTATGGCTGCGGGAGCGGCGTTTATAGTAAGCCCCGGATTTAATCCTCAGGTTGTAAAACACTGTATTAATAAAGGATACCCCGTAATTCCCGGCGTTTGTACGCCAAGCTAAGTAGAAGCCGCTTTAAGCTTGGGCCTTAAATATCTTAAATTTTTCCCGGCAGAAGCTTTTGGCGGAATAAAAACAATAAAAGCCTTGTCCGCACCGTATACTACCGTAAAATTTATGCCTACAGGCGGTATAAATCCTACAAATGTTGCGGATTATTTAAATTGTAAAGCGGTTTTTGCCTGCGGCGGCAGTTGGATGGTTCCGGCAGATAAAATAGCAGAGGGAAAATTTGATGAAATAGAAAATATCACTCGTAAAGCGGTAGAAATTTTAAAGGAGAATAACAGATGAAAAAAGTAGTAACTTTCGGAGAAATTATGTTGCGTTTGGCGCCAAACGGATATTACAGATTTTTTCAAAATGATCAATTGGGCGCTACTTTCGGCGGCGGAGAAGCTAATGTTGCGGTATCGCTTGCAAATTTCGGTTTAAATGCGGCTTATGTTACAAAATTGCCGGAGCATGCAATAGGTCAAGCGGCAGTAAACAACTTGCGCTATTTCGGCGTTGATACTTCTTATATTGCCCGCGGCGGCGAACGCGTAGGCATTTATTATCTCAAAAAAGGAGCTTCCCAAAGGGGCAGCGTATGTATATACGACCGTGCGTATTCATCTTTTTCAAAGGCAGAACCTTCCAACTTTAATTGGGATGAAATATTTAAAGACGCCGATTGGTTCCACTTTACCGGTATTACTCCGGCTTTGGGCGGAAACATGGTTGAAATTTGTAAAGAGGCTTGTATTGCCGCCAAAAAACATAATGTAAAAAGCGGTTGCGGCAAGTGCGATTAAACATTCAATAGAAGGCGACTTTAACCGTGTAAGCGTTAAAGAGGTTGAAAAATTAGCGTCCGGCGACGGTTCGGGAAGAGTTCAGCGATAATTTTTGCAATGCTTGCTATACATATTATATACATACAATTGTATAAAACTTATATAAACCTGTAAAAAGCAAAAAAACAAAAATCTCCGAGAAATTTTTATTCTCGGAGATTTTTACGGTTAAAAATGTCGGCGCTTTTTAAAAGGCTTTGCCTTTTAAAAAGCCAAATGTTGTTTGGCATTTTTCAAAACCTGCGGTTTTGAAAAATCGCCTAAGAGTTTTATATTATTCATTTATTTTTTCAAAAGAGAATTAAGCTCATTCATAAAAGTGCTTATATCTTTAAACCGGCGGTAAACGCTTGCAAAACGCACATAAGCTACCTCGTCTACGGCTTTAAGCTTATCCATAACCATTTCGCCTATTTTTTCGCTGC
>CADBQU010000045.1 GCA_902796905.1 Oscillospiraceae bacterium
CTGTGTTTTTTCTTAAATTTAAAAAATTCAAAAATCAAAAACACAATTCCCGCCGTTACAGATACAAAAAACGGATATATTACCGCTTTAACAGGCAGTTTATATAAATAAAAAGATACCGTAAACAAAATAAAAACAACGGCAAAAAACAGCAATACAATTTTTTTGGATTTTAAAAAATCAAAAAATAATTTCATTTTATTTTACCATATAACCTACGCCGAAACGCGTTTCTATAAAATCTTTAAGTCCGAATTCGTCTAATTTTTTTCTCAGTCTGTTAACGTTTACGGTTAAAGTGTTTTCATCCACAAACTGATCTGTTTGCCAAAGCTTTTCCATCAGTTTTTCACGGCTTACAACCTTTTCTTTGTTTTCAAACAAACACAATAATATTCTGTATTCGTTTTTGGAAAGCAAAAGCTTTTTACCGTTAAAGGTTACGGAATTTTCGTCCGTATTTAAAAATGCGCCTTTATGCTCCAAAATGTTCATATTTCCCGCTGCCGAAAAATCGTAAGTACGGCGAAGCAAAGCGTTTATTTTTGCCGTTAAAACATTTTTATCAAACGGCTTTGCAATAAAATCGTCCGCACCCATATTCATAGCCATAACCATATTTATATTTTCCGCAGCAGACGAAATAAAAATTATAGGAACTTTTGAAATTTCTCTTATTTTTTCACACCAATGATACCCGTTAAAAAAGGGCAAAGAAATATCCATTAATACAATATGCGGTAAAAATAAGGAAAACTCTTTTAAAACATTGTTAAAATCTTTAACATTTTCTACCGAATATCCCCACAAAACCAAATTTTTTGTTATAATGTCGGCAATACTTTTATCGTCCTCAACTATTAATATTTTATACATTTTTATGTTCTCCGTAAAAGTAAAAAATTAAATGCAATTACTGTTATGACTTATTTAATTTTTTATCTATATAATCCGTTAATGAAAAAGATTTTTTTATTTTTTTTGAAAACATTTTTAAAAGTTCCGGCAAACGGTTAAACTGACTGGTATTTTCGTTTACCATATAAGTCCATGTGGAAGGTGCGGCTATTAAGCCTTTTGCCGCAAAATCTATTCCGTTTTCGGTTATAGGCATTGTTTTTAAAGCCTCTATAGCTTTTGCTTTTATGTCTTTTTGCATTTCATCAAAATTATTTATAGCTATGGCGTTGTATTCGTCCAAAGGATTTTTACCGCCTACTATTACCAAATGTATGCCGTTTCTTACATCCTCCATACCGCTTAAATAATCGGCAAAACACATAATGGAATAATAATTCAAAATCTGCTTTTCGGCTAAATTTATCCATTCTTCGGGATATTTTTTTAAAAGTTCATTATATAAATTTAAATCATTTTTCTGCAAAAAGTTTAACGGACCTTGAGAAAAAATAATACGCTCATGCATTTTATTCATAACTTTTCGCTGTTCTTCTATAATAATAGAATATTTGCCAAGCATATACCTGGC
Source organism: Oscillospiraceae bacterium (assembly GCA_902796905.1). GTDB lineage: Bacteria > Bacillota > Clostridia > Oscillospirales > Acutalibacteraceae > UMGS1279. The sequence goes on from CADBQU010000045.1 coordinate 1,490, forward strand.
TTCCGCTCCCTGTCCTTCTAAAATGCTTTGGGCTTCGCGTACAAATTCTATAAGCGTGCTTTTTTTATCCTCCGAAATAAACGGTTTTATATTATCGTCTTCTATACTTATATAAAAAGCGCTGGCACCTATATCTCCCTGTCTTCCGGCTCTTCCCTTTAACTGGTTGTCAATTCTTACCGATTTATTTATTCCGCTGCTTATAACCAAAAGCCCTCCGGCTTTTAAAACCGCTTCTTTTTCGGATTCGTCTTTTCCGCCTAACTTTATATCTACGCCTCTGCCTGCCATATTGGTAGAAATCGTAACGTTCCCCAACTTGCCGGCGTCGGCTATAATCTCGGCCTCTTTTTCATCATTTTTTGCATTTAAAACCGAATGCTTTATATCCTTTAAATTTTTGGAATACCATTCGCTTTCGGCAACGCTTGAAGTACCTAAAAGTACCGGTTGACCTTTTTTATTGGCTTCTCTTATACGGTTTAAAACAGCAGTTTGCTTTTCTTCTTTTGTTAAGTATACCCTGTCGGGTTCATCGTATCTTATACAAGGGATATGCGCTTCCACAACCTGTGTATTAACACCGTAAACCGACCATATTTCTTTTGCGCTCGACTTTGCCGTACCGGTCATACCGCTTAAAGTTTTATACATTTCAACAAAAGACTGTATGGTTATTGTATTAAAAATTTTAGTGCTTGTACCAAAAGAAATGTTTTCTTTAATTTCTACGGCATGCTGTAACGAATCGGGAAATCTTCTGTTTTTGGCAATTCTTCCCGTAGATTCGTCTATTACCATTATATTATTGTTTTTTACAATATAATCGCTGTCTTTCTTTAATAAAAAATTAGCTTCAAGCGCCGTATGTACGGCAGTTAAAATATAAAAATTTTGCGTGCTGTACAAATTGTTTATTTTAAAATATTCTTCTATTTTTTTTGTTCCGCTGTCTTCAAGCCAAATCTGATTTTCCGCTTTGTTACAGCCGTAATCGCTGCTGTTTAAAGTTTTTACGGCATTATAAGCTTCTAAAGTATCGTCTTTAATATCGTCGGCATTACCCGCCAAAACCAAAGGAACTCCCGATTCGTCAATTAAAATAGAATCCGCCTCGTCAATAATAGCAACATCAAAACAAATATCAAAATTTTCCTGTTCGTTATATGCCAAAAAGTTTCTTAAATAATCAAATCCCTGTTCTTTGGCGCTTATATAAACAATGTCTTTTTTGTATATTTCTTTGCGTAAGTCCATATCGGTATTTGCCGTTATATATCCGCATTCGGCTCCGAAAAATTCATATATTTTTTTATTGTCTGTTCCGTCTCTCGCCGCAAGATAATCATTAAAAACCAAAACGCTTACTTTACGCATATCTTTAAAAAAAAGCAAAGCGGCCATTACCGCCGCAAGGGTTTTACCCTCGCCCGTAGGCAACTCTACAATATTGCCCATATATAATAAATAAGCGGTTTTAATTTGTGAATTAAAAAGCGTTAATCCGGTTATTCTTTTTACAGCCTCTTTAATAGCGGCGGATGTATTTATTAAGGTGCCGTTAAATTTTGTTTTAAGCTCTTCATCTGTAAGATTGCCGTAATTTTCCTTTTCTACCTGCTTTGCAAAATCTTCGGCCTTATTTAAAGCTTTGTTAAAAAATATTTTTTTCATACGCTCTTCCCTTTAATATTGATATTAATTTTAAAATATGATAAAATTAAATCCGTAAAACTGATGGATATGTATATATTTAAATTTAAAATTTTAATTTTAGTTTTTATATTATATTTTTTATTTTAATATTTTAATTTTTAATTTTTAACGGAGAAAGTTAATGTATAAACTGTATTTTTGCGATATTAACCTAATAACCGATAACGAATTACAAGAGGAACTTAACAATGTTTCTTTAATAAGAAGACGGTATATTTTAAAAAAGAAAAATGCGGAAGACCGAAAAAGAAGCATAGCGGTTGACGTTTTGGCTAAAAGAGCTTTAAGCGATTTTACCGCAGTTACCGAAAAACCCGAAATTTTATACGGCGAACACGGCAAGCCTTACTTTGCCAACTACAATGTTCATTTTAACGCTTCACACAGCGGTAATTATACGGTTGTTGCATTAAGCGATAAACCCATAGGAATAGATATTGAAATTATACGGGATTTTTCGGCTTCGGCTGCAAATAAAATTTTAAATCAAGATGAAAAAACTTATATTATGCAAGACGATATTCACGAAAACCGTAACCGTCGTTTTTTTGAAATATGGACTGCCAAGGAAGCATATTTAAAACTTTTGGGGTTAGGTTTATCAGGCGGTATAAAAACCTTGCAATTTTCTTTAAAAAACAATTTGTTATATCCCAATAAAAACATAAATATAATTAAAAATTATTCTGTTAAAAACGCGGTAATTTCTATTATAGAAGATAACAATTAACTCTTTGTTCTTTAAACATATTAATTGTATCATTTAGCGCTTGCTTTTTCAATATATAAATACTAAAGCTTTTATTTTTCACTTTATTTTAATTTTTGAATAAATTAATTATAAAGGGAGGAATTAAATGCTTTTTATTTTAATATTAATTTTTATTCTTTTACTTAGCATTCTTTTAACATATTTAAGGGTTAAGCAAATTATGGCGGCGCAAAAAGAACTGAACGCCGAAATATGTCTGTTTCCGTATCCGCTTAAATACAGCGCTAAAAACGATTTTTTATATTCGTTTTTAAAAGATAACGAAGGCGGATATATTCCCGTTTTAGACGATTATTCTCGTTTTTTCGGCAATTCCGTTAATTTTTTGCATATTAAATTTACTTACTACGGAAAAAACTATATAATTCTTATTAAAAAAGGTATGTTCGGCTGCTTTTTAGGAGCGTATATAAATTTATTTGTAAAAGAAAATATAAAAAATAATTTACTTACCACTTATAAGCAAGAAGATTTATCTTTATTGTTTAAAAACGTAAAATTCACCCTTTTAAAAAACAAAACCGAAATTTTAAAATCAAATTTAAAGTCTTTTTGCAACGGTTATAAAATTTATAAATATATAAAACCCGAAAACTTGGTATTAAAATGTTCTTTAACCTGCAAAAACAGAGATATTAAAACTTCGCTTGTTATAGCTTTGGAAAATCTGAATATAAGTTTTAAAACAGTATTTAATAAAATTATTATAACCTTTAAAGATTTTCCCAAATCCGAATCGGGGTTTAAAGATTTAACGGATGAAAAATTAAACGAAGCCTTATCAAAATATTATATTTTAAAATTTGTAACCTATAATCAAAAAGGCACTTTGAATAAGCTTATGTATTTAAAAGAAAAAAATAAAAAATTCTATACCGATATTTTACAAAATATTTTAAAATCCAATAATAAAATTTAAAAGCAGTAATCAAACAATAATCAAATAAATAATCAAAAATTCGAGGATAAAATGAAACTGAAAACAACAGATGTTAAAATTAAAGGCGCTCTTTGCGTAATTTTTGCCGCTTTCGGCTTTTCTTCTATGAGTGTTTTTGTAAGGCTTGCCGGAGACTTGCCCACAATGCAAAAAGCTTTTTTCAGAAATTTTGTGGCGTTAATAGCCGTATCGGTTATTATTTTAAAAAACAAAACCGGTTTTTTGCCCAAAAAAGAAAGTATTCCGTTTTTATTAGGCCGTTCGGTTTTCGGTCTTTTGGGATTGGTATGCAACTTTTATGCCGTAGACAGATTATTGCTTTCCGACGCCAATATGCTTAATAAGCTTTCTCCTTTTTTTGCAATAATTTTTTCGGCGGTAATTTTAAAAGAATATCCAAAATTTATTCAAATTTTAGGCGTAATTACCGCTCTTTTAGGCAGCGTTTTAATTATAAAACCCTCTTTTAGCAATACCGATACCGTAGCTTCTTTAGCCGGACTTTTAGGCGGTATGGGCGCAGGTATAGCTTATACTTTTGTAAGAAAATTAGGCTCTTTAAAAGAAGACGGTTCTAAAATAATATTTTTCTTTTCGCTTTTTTCGTGTATTTTTTGTTTTCCGTTTTTTATAATAGAACATACACCGTTTTCTCCGTTGCAGCTTCTTTACCTTATTTTAGCCGGTGTAAGCGCCTGTATAGGTCAATTCGGAATAACCAAAGCGTATATATATGCTCCCGCAAAAGAAATTTCGGTTTACGATTATTCCCAAGTGCTGTTCGCTGTGTTTTTCGGATTTATAATATTTAATCAAAAACCCGATATTTTCAGCATTTTGGGATACATATTAATTTGCGGTGCCGGCATAGGAATGTTTTTTTACAACAAAAACAGAACTTAAAATTTTATATAACTGATTCTTTTAAATTTTCTTTAATATATTTTAGGTAATATATTTTTAGTGCTTAAAATTTAAACTAAAAAGACTTTGAAAGTTTTTGGGCTCTCAAAGTCTTTTTTATATATTTTTAATTTATATTCGGTTTTTTATATTGCAGTTTTTTGCAATGCACTTTTATGCTTTATGCGTTACGCGTTAATATCCGAAAAATACTTTTTAATAAGCAAATAAGCAAATACATAAACCGCTGCCGAACAACCGGCGGTTAAAAATCCGAAAGCATTTCCCGAAAGCGCAAAAAATGCAGATATACCTTTTAAAATGCCTATAACCAAAAACCAACTTTGCGCCGTGTTCTTTTTAACAATAGGTATGGCGGAGTTTTCGCTGCTTTGGTAAACGGATTGTGCAAAACGGTGTATTGAACGTGTTGCAAAAACATTTATAACTGCAACAACAATTGCGGCTATTATAAATATTATGCCTATTAAAATAACGCCTACGGATAAATTTCGAACTAAAAATCCGTAATACTTACCGCCGAAATTATCCAGTTTATCTCTTAACATATTCATTATATCTATTCCGTACACCGAAAGAACAGAGTAAAAAGCGGTTAGCAATATACCGAAAAACGCAAAAATACCGCAAACAACCCAGTTAATAACATACTTTGCAAATATTGTTCCGCTTATGCTTCGCATATTTTTTATATCTGTAATGTTGTTTTTGCTTTGCGCATATATAAGCCATAAAAATATAGTAAATAAAATACCTAAAACAGAAAAATTAGAACAACAAAACTCAAAAAGCAAAGCGGCGCTTTGAAGAATACACAGCACAAGAAAAAAGCTGTCTTTAAATAAAGAAAGCATCCTTTCTGCCATAGGACTTTGCAAAGTTATAGGTTGCGCGGGAATTGCCTGTTCGCCGGAAAAGTCGGTTTTTTGCGCCTGCTCGCTGTCGGGAGCGGGATTTTGCGTTTGTTCCGCCTCTAAAGACGATTGACCGCAGTTTGGGCAAAATTTAAAATCTTCCGTTCTTTCAAAACCGCAATTTTTACATTTCATACTCAAAACCTCCAAAATTATATTTTTTGTTTTTTATATTTGTTTTTTATATAATAACATTTATTTTTGCAAAAAGCAATTGTTATATATCAACTATATAAAATAACCCGGACAAAAACTGTCCGGGTTAAAAAAACTTTTATATGACTTAAAAATTATACAATAACTATTGGTTTTTATTTCATTTTAATGCCTTTAATTTATTATCCTTTGTTTTTTCTCCCATTTCCAATACCCATCTTGTACGTTTTGTATATATTATATATCCGTCATAAGTTCCTTCTTCTATATCCAAATCCAAACAACTTTTTAGTACAAACGTTTTTCTATGTCCATCTTAATGAATAAAATCGCCGGAATCCGAATCTCCAATAGTATATGTATATTTGCCTTCAAATTTAATAATATTTTCTTACTTTATATCATTATTAAATACTATTAAATCTCCACCGATATATGTTGTACCCACTATAATTTTTATTGCCAAACATATCGCCAAATCTTTCGGTAATTTCTTTTTTTTAGATCATATAATAAACCAAATGTTAAAAAAACACCCGGAATTACTACTTTTATTATATCTTGTGTAAGCATAAATCGCAATATTTCTGTAATGGCCACCGGATATCTTTCCACTTATAAAATCCCCCACTAATAATTAAACTTATGTATTATTAATAACCTTTTTTACAAATCTATACCAATATACCAATTTTCGGAAAGCCATTCCTTTACTTGTGTATACTCATCAGAATATTCCTTTCCGTCTTCCGTATAAATAATTTCTTCTCCTTCGCCCAGCTTGGATACGGTTTGAAAAATAACAACGTTTTCGTCAGGAGGTATAAAAATATAAACCAAAGCGCATTTTTTAAAAAAATCATTTATATTTTTATAAAAAGTTTCATCTAAATTTAAATCGCTTTTTTCGTTTTCAAAACAAAGTTTTCCATGCCTTTTATAATTTTTATCAAAGTCAAACGATAACGGATCATATGTTGTAATTTCCGTGCAACATTTATTTTTGTTTAATATTTCGGCAATATTTTGAAAAGATTGTTTGTTCTTATTATATATTTTTTTGCTGTAATCGTTATCTGTTTTGCATCCTCCCAACATCAAAATTATAATCGATGATACAAATAATGGAACTATAACCTTTGAAAAATTTCTATATAAACAATGCATATTTGACTCCTATTTTTTAAAATACTTATAATTTGCTAAACAAATGGTGTAAGCTACTTTTTTGATAGCATATGTATATGCCGAATTTAAAGCTCTATACCTTCTATCAAAAATAGAATATGCAAAAATACCTAAGGCTATCCATTTATGGTCACTTTTTGAATCAAAAAAATATTTCCAATCTTTCCATGTTGTTTTATTTCTAATAGCAACATATCCTCCGCCTGCAAAAAGTATTGCTGGAGAGAATCCCATTGAAGCACCAGTAAATCCAAAGTTGAAATTTCCCAATTGCTCTACTGTCATTCTGTAACCAAAGGCATAAAAATATCCACTTTTTGCCCAAGACGGTCTTTTATTGCTACACTTATAATCCCAATCTCCATTATTTTTTACATGTTTATAAAATAAATACGCACCAAACCCAGGAATACGTTTCCATAATTTTGTTTTTATTAAATTATTTATTAATAATTTAATAAATTTCCATGTAGAATTAGCATAAAATCCTAATTCATCTTTTTTGCCGACTGGTTCATTTAAACAATATACAAAAATGTTCAAATCTAAACCAACACTATCTAAATCGATTATTTCCGGCACATCCGCATTAACAAATCTACCTACTTTTGGGTCGTAATATCGGCTTTGGAGGTAATATAATCCGGATTCGGTATCGTAATAATAGCCGCGGTAGCGGAATGGGTTTATTGTTGCTATCTTTTCGTCAGTTAAATCATATTCTATTGTGGGTACGCCCCAGGCGTCGTACGTGTATTTTGCTACTTGCTCCGATTTTTCGTTGAATATTGCCACTATATCATTCTGCAAGTTTTTTACAAAATAATACACGTTTTCGTTATATATTATTCCGCAGACTTCGTCTTCGTTATCCCTTAACGGTATTAATATGTTATTGCCCCAGCTTTCGCTTAATATTTGGGTACCGTTAAGTATATAACTGTGCTTTTCGCACTCTATGCTTTTGCTTGTTCTTATACCGTTTGCGTTGTAGGTGTAAGTTGTGCCGTTAAAACGCTGCAGCTGCCTGCCCTTTTGCCAGCGCATTATATTGCCCAAGTACGCTATTGGGTGCCCTGGTTATCGTATACTATGGGTTTTTCGCCAACCTTGGTTAAAAGGTCTTTCCACGTATTATCGCCATATACGTACTCTACGCCGTTTTTGCTTAAAATATTGCCGTAATTATCGTATGTTACGGTATTTACCGCTGTGTTGTTTACCGTTTCGGTTAACAGCTGGCCTTGCTCGTCATACGTATATTTGGTTACTTTGGCCGTTTCGGTATTGCCGTTTACGGTTTCGGTTATTTGGGTTATGCGCTCTTCCTCATCGTAAATATATGCATATACCATTCCGTTAGAAAGCTGTAACTCGCTTACCAACTGTGTGGTAGGGCTGGACTTTAGCTTTTGGCTGTTTATATGCTCGTTTGTTACTTTACCGTTTAAATAGCTGTATTTACGAGATATAAAGCCGGTGGAGATTTGTAATTCATCAAAATCTTTCCTGCCGAACGTATCGTTTTTGGAATGAGATTTTATTAAATTACCGTTTACTCTGTACGTTACTACAGGGTTTTTGTCTTCCTCGTTTACTAAACGTATTTCTTGTTCTTTACCGTTGGGCAATAATATTTTTTTACTTGTTAACCGGCCTTCTTTATCATAAAAGTAGCTTACCGACGCTTTTACCGTTTTTTGGGTTATTATATCGTCGCTGCTTATTACTGCCGTACTTTCGGTTGCCCTTACAAGCTTTTCGTTTTCGTAGTAATATTTATACACTATGTTTGCTAATTTGTCAATAGCTATCACAATATTTCCCCTACCGTTATAAACGTATTTATATTGTGCGGTAAGTTCGTTTTGGCTATTGTACCAATCTTCTGCCGTTACGCTGCCCGAAGAATTATATTTTACCTTCATAACATCGCCGTTGGCATAAGTTAGCTGTTTTACCCTATTGCTTCCGTTTTTATAGCCGTAGGTTATTAAGCTTTTCTCTCTGCCGGCAACACCTATGCTTTCTAAATTATGAAAAGCGTTGTATTTAAGAAAATAGCTTAAACCGTCGCCCCTTGTTATACCGGTTAAATTATCAAATGAATTATAAGTATAAGATATATTTGATAACTGTTCATCGGTTTTTGATTTTACAATAGTAGAGGTTGTTCTGCCGGAGTCATCATAAGTATACAAAGTTTTTAAGCCTTGGCGGTTTGTTACCGTTTGGTTACGGGAAGTTACGGGGTTTACCTGATATGTGGTTTTAAAGCCGCGGTTATCGGTTTCGGCCGTTAAATTATTGCCGCCCAAAGGATTAATACAGCCGCATTCTTCATCGTTATATTCAAACGAACGATACAAAGAGCCGAACTCGCCGTCTTTAAACGTGTTTTCGGTTAAAGCGTTGCCAAACGGGTCTTTGGCTTCTGTAAAATCATCGGCAGAATTACTTTTACCGTTTTCGGAACTTTGAGAATTTGCGGAAGAACTTTCGGCATCGGTATTATTGCCCGAATCTTCCTGTTCCTCGGTTTTAAAGTCTTCTTCGGTTAAATCCGTTTCAATATAATCTCTTACAAGCTGAATATCGTCAAAATAAGCGTTTCCGTAATTATAACCGTATTCTGCAAAAACGGTTATATTTTCTATTTGTTTGAATTGTTTTTTACTAAACTGAACAGAGGCAAGTTGCCATTCTTCGGTAGAGGGCGAAAAATCCGCAGTATAGCTTTCGGTTGCGGTTTCGCCAACATATTTTATTTCGGCTTTTAACCTAAATATGGGTTCCTGCAAAGTTTCTCTTTCTTTTTTAAGCAAACCAAAGCCTTTGCTCCAACCCGAAAGCGTAAAGGTTTCTTTTGTACCCTGTTCTTTTTTTACATTTACCGTTTGCGACGCGCTGCAAACGGAAGTTAAATCTCCGGTAATTAACAAAGATTTTTTCATATTAAATTTTTCGTTTTCGGTTTCACTTACATTTTTGGTTTTATTCCAGCCGTATGTTCCGCTTTCAAAATTTCCGTTTTCCAAAATATTATATTCGTTTAAAAACGGATTATTTTCTAACTGTACGGCATTTACGTATATTTCACATTTGCCGTTTACCAATATTTCTACGTTTACATTTTTTATTTCCGAAACATTAAACGGTGCGTCTATCCTAAAAAAGTTATTAAAAGTATTTGTTACGGTTTCGCTTACTGCCAAAATATTACCGTTTGTTTCGGTTACTCGTAATACTGCGCCGGTATTGGGTGTTGCGCTGTAGTTACCCATAGTTTTAATGTATGCCGAAAAAGTGTAGTTACCTTTAGGCAATAAATCTGTGGTTTGTTAAATACCGTTGTTTACGGTGCTATTGGTTTTGCTGAATAATTTTGCCACTCCGTAGCCGTAAAAAGCATAATAATCTTCTTGGGTTAAAAATATAAAATCTTTGCTGTTATTGCATAGCTCGCTCCATTTTTCTTTGCTTTTAAAGTGATGATTTAACAGTAAGTTATTTATATTGCTTACCACGTCCAAACCGTTTTCGCCGGAATGCGGATTTATACCGCTTTCATCGCCTTTAACGGCAGTATTTCCGCTATCTTTGGAATATGCATATTCGCTTATAAGTTCATCATTTTCATCAAAAGTATAAACAGTTGTAATTTGATTAAGTTCGGTTTCTTCGTCCGCGGGTTCGGTAGTTACAGCTTTAGTTCTGCCGTTGGCAGAAGAATATTCATAAGCGGTGCTTACGCCCAAAACAAATTCATTATTTTCCACGCCGTATTCGGTTGCTTTACTTACTTTATTATTTAAATATTCGTACTCTGTTTTTTGAGTTTTTTGGTTATTTTCGTACAAAATAACGGAAGTTAAATTATTTAAAGTATAATTAAGTTCTGCTTTTTTACCGTTAGGATATACAATTTTTGTTAAATGATTATCGGTATAATAATATAAAACTTCAGTATTATCCGGCGCGGTTATTTTAGTTAAAAATCCGTTTTCGTCATAAGTAAACAAAAATTCTCTGCCTACACCGTCGGTTACTGTGCTTATTTGGTTAAAAGAATTATATGTAATGGTTTTTTCATTTCTTCCCGAAGCAATTTTAACCAATCTGCCTTTTGAGTCAAAAATATAATCTTCATCACCGGAAGTTAATGTTTTGGTGTAAGCGTTATATGTAATTTCGCCGTTATTTATTTCTTTGTAAATGTTGTAACATTTACAATCCTCGGGGTACATACAAGCCGATTGACCGGTATTTTTTAAATATACTTCCTCTCCGCTTTCATTAGTAAATATATAACCGTCTTTAGTTAAAAAATTATTATTTTTTTCCTCTTCGGTATATTCAATAACTCCCAAAGCATTTTTTAAATATTTTATGCTTTGCATAAGGTTAAGTCTAAAACCTAAACCTAAATTCATATCGCCGAAATCTGCAATATTAAGCCCTATAGATTCATCAAAAGAATATTTTTTGTTACTTAAAGCACTGTTATAAAAATGATTTATCGTAACCGGCATTCTGTTTCCGTTCCAAGCAAAATCTTCACTTTCCAAACTTAAATTACCCAAATTCAAATCTATGCTTGCCGTTCCCAACCTGCCTAAAGTATGAGTATGACTTTTATAACTGTTTTTGTTGCCGTATGCGCTTTCGTAAGTAATGTTCAATTTAGGCATTTTATCATAGCCTTTTTCTATTCCTTCAAAAACAACCACATCATTAACGCTTCTGTTTTCTTCCAAAAGTTTTAAAACCAATCCCAAACTTTCGATTTCTCCGTTATTAAACGCATCAAAAGCTTTGGTAATATCAAACTTATATTTTACGGTTTCGGTACATTCTTCACTTTCTATATGTTCCTTTATTCTTTCGTAATCTAAAAGTTCCGATGAATCGTTTGGTATATACGACCCCGCGTTCATATTATTGTTTTTTGCCGTAAATAATCCCAAAAGCGGTTTTTCTTTACAATCACTACCGCTATATACCTGTGTTAATGCTATTTCCGCTTTTTTTATTCTTGCTGTTAAAGGCAACTGCGGTTTACTGAATTTAAAATATATTCTATAAGCGCTGTTTTTATTTCCCGAATTGCCTACTGTGTACATAGTGGGTTCGTTTAAATGCTCATCACAATAATTAAAAAGCTTTATTACCGAAGTGTCGGAAGCAGATATTTCGCTGCTTGCCGTCATAAGTGCTATTTATTTATTTAAATTTTCGTTAATTTCAACAGGATAAATTTCTGCCTTGTAACTTCCGTCGCTCATTTTAAATATGTTTCTCGTTTCGGTTTTTAAATCTAAAATTTCACAAACTTTTTTAACTTCGGTTTTATTTTCTTTTTCGCTTTTCACCTCTATTTTCACAATTTTCTCTTTGTTTTCTTTTGTTTCTTCATCCATTATTCCTTTTTTTATTTTTTCTTTTTCCATTTTTTCCTTCCTTTATTTTTATTATTTTTATTTTGCTGTAGCTTTTAAATAATAAAAAATAACCCGGACAAAAATTGTCCGGGTTAAAAAAATTATTTTTATTTTTTTAGAATTGACTTTTAATTTTAGAAATTTGCTTTTAAATTACTTTTGATTTTTCAATTTAATAGTTTTTTTAATTTAAATTTTATTATTTTTTACAATGTACTTTTTAGGAGGCAAACCGTAGCGCTCGCGAAATTTTGAAATAAAATATGCAGGCGAAGAAAATCCGCATTCAAAAGCTATTTCGTTAACCGACATAGCAGAGCTTTTTAAAAGCTGCAGCGCCAACACAAGCCTTAATTCCAAAATATATTTTGGTATACTGCAACCTACTTCCTTAATAAACAAACTGCCTGCATAATGTTTGTTAAGACCGAAAACCGAAGATATTTTTTCTACGCTTAAATTATCCCTGTAGTTATTATTAATATAATTTATTATATTTTGTATATGATAACTGTAATTTAAATTTTCCTTAACCGTTAGTTTATATTTTCTTATAAAGCTAACCAAAATTTCGCTAAAAACGGAACGTACAACAATTTGAGAATAGTTATCGGGATTTTTTAACTCTTTTGTAAGAAGTTTGATTTTTTGTATAATGCTTAAAAGTTCTTCTTCGTTAAATCTAACACACAAAGCGTTGTTTTGCATTATAATACCGGTAAAAATATCGCTCGGTATAAAATCTAACGAAAACCCTATATTAAAAGCTTTAAGTTTATCGTTTTTGTCTTGATGGGTGGTATGAAAATTATTAGGCATTCTTAAATACGCACAGCCTCTGCACATTTCAAACGAGGACTTATGCAAAATATGTACTCCATTTCCGCCGTACACCGCTTCAAACTCACAATAATTGTGCGTATGCAGCGTATGTTGCAAAAAAGTTTCGCTTATGCCGTCGTAACGGTTTGTAATAACCATAACCGAATTACCGTTTTTATATTCAATGCTTTCATATTTATCAGGAATTTCGCCGAATTTTATATTTTTAACATTGTCTGTTTTAACAACATCTTTTTTATTATCAAGCATTTTAACTGTTCTCCTTTAAATTTATTATATCTTTAAAAAATAATAAGGTCAATTAAAAATCTGCATTTTTTTATATTTTAAATACAGTTTTAATATTGCAATAATATTATTTTAATACTATATTTTATTTATATTTAGTTTAATTTATTTTATTTTTTTATATTTTATTTTTTAAAGAGGTATTTTTATGGATGTTATGGAAAAATTTAAAGAAAAAATAAAAAACGGAGAACTTTTATGCGGAACTCTCGTTTTTTGCGGAAATCCTATGCTTACGGAATGTATGGCGCAAATAGGCTTTGATATGCTTTGGATATGTACGGAACACACCGCAATAGGTTTGGAAAACCTGCAAAACAATCTTATAGCCGCAAAGGCCGGTGGCACTCCGGCAATGGTTCGCGTTCCGTGGAACGATAAAGTTTTGGTAAAACCCGTTCTTGATATGGGTCCCGACACCATACTTTTTCCTAATGTTAAAACTCCCGAAGAAGCGGAAGCCGCGGTTAAAGCCTGCGAATATCCGCCTTACGGAGAAAGAGGTTTCGGTCCTATAAGAGCCATAAATTACAACTCTATAAGCCAAGCCGATTACGTTAACAAGCTGTACCGTAAAACTCTTAGGTTTATTCAAATAGAAGATATAAAAGCCGTAAACCGTTTGGAAGAAATTGTGGCGGTAAAAGGCATAGACGGATATATTGTGGGACCTAACGATTTATCCGCTTCGGTAGGTCATTTGGACAATCCGAATCATCCCGATATGATACCCATATACGACCGCATAGGCGAGGTTATGAAAAAACACAATAAATTTTTCGGCACCTGCATTGGATTTAACGAAAGAGCAATAAAAGAATGGCAAAAAAGAGGCGCCGGTATTATTTTTTGCGGAACCGATATAGAATATGTACATAACGGTTGTTTGAATATGTATAAAAATATGAAAAAGCTTTAATTTAGTTTTATTTTTTTGATTTATTATTTATTAAAAGCCGATAAGGGGTTTTTCCCTTACCGGCTTTATATTTTAATTTTATAAGTATTTAACAAATATTTATTTAATACTTATTTTTAATAATTTTCTTCTTTTATTTCAAAATAACTTTGCGGATGATTGCATACGGGACATACTTCGGGTGCTTTTTTGCCTACCGTAATATGTCCGCAGTTGCGGCATTCCCAAATCTTAATTTCACTCTTTTCAAAAACTTTTGCCGTTTCAACATTTTTAAGTAACGCACGGTATCTTTCTTCGTGATGTTTTTCTATTTCGGCTACAGCTCGGAATTTTTCCGCCAGCTCAAAAAATCCTTCTTCTTCGGCGGTTTTGGCAAAATCCGCATACATATCCGTCCATTCGTAATTTTCGCCTTCTGCAGCGGAAGTTAAATTATCTTTTGTATCACCTAAACCCGCCAATTCTTTAAACCACATTTTTGCATGCTCTTTTTCGTTGTCGGCGGTTTTTAAAAACAACGCGGCTATTTGCTCGTAACCTTCTTTTTTGGCGGCAGAAGCAAAATAAGTATATTTGTTCCTTGCCTGAGATTCTCCCGAAAAAGCTTCTCTTAAATTTTTTTCTGTTTTTGTTCCCGCATATTTGTTTACAGCCATTTTTGTTCTCTCCTTTTAATTTATTTTTTTAAAAACAACCGTTTTGTTTTTTATTGATATTTTGTCTACCGTAAAACCATATTTAATAAGTTCTTTTTTGTAATTTAAAAAAGAATGATCAATAGCTATATTTATAATATTAAAAATTTCATTAAATGTAAGCGTTAATATATTGGAATTTTTATTACTTATATATTCCCATAAAGGCGTATATTTGCTCATTTTTTGTTTCCCTTTTTAGTTTAATTAATCTTTTAATTATTTAATTGTACTTTTTATATTTCAACAAATTCGGCTTTATTGTTATGAGATTTAATAATATTCATTAAATCCTCCGACTGCAGCCATACCGTAGCGGTATTGTCGTTAGGATGTACTCCTATTATGTTACCCTTAAAATCCTCGTCAAGAAAAAAACAAACTTTGCATTCGTCATCGTTTAAAATTCCCAACGGAGATACCGAGCCCGGTTTTAATTTTAAAATTTCATTTAAATCGTTTTCGGAGGCAAAAGATAAATTTCTTAAAGCGTATTTTTTTCTGAACTCTTTTAAATTAACCCTTTTATCTCCCTTAACAGTAATTAAGTAGTAGTTTCTCTTTTTGTCATCTCTTACAAATAAATTTTTTGCGTCTCACTCCGGGTACGGCAATTCAACTTGTTCCAATTCTTCCATATTATACACGGCTTTATGCTCGGTAATTTCATATTTTATATTGTGTTCGTTTAAATAGAAAATAGTTTGTTCTTTATTCATTTGTTTTCTCCGTAATATGTTTTGTATTTTTTAAATTAATAAAAATATAGCTATTTTATACATTTAGTTTTTATAAGCTTTTACTTATTTTATCATTAAAAAAACAATACTTCAATAGTGATATAAGTATCATAAAATATTATCGCAAAAGGCCTTAAATGCAAAATTTAAAGCCTTTGTTAATATTTTAAATAAAATTAAATTCGTACAGTTTATATTCAGCCGGTCCGGTATTCTCGTAAAACATTGCTTTTGCTTGCACAAATTTAAATCCGCATTTTATATAAAGCTTTTTCGCTGTGATATTTGTGCCTAAAATATCAAGCCTTACCGACTTCTCATCGCGGCTTTTGGCACACCTTAATGCTTCTTCTACGGTTTTCTTTCTAATACATTTTTATAATATTCAGAAGAAAAATCAAGCGTGTGCGGTGTTAATGATTCTTCTAACAAATAAATATTTTTCCTAATATTAATTTTAAAAATACACCACAAAACTTTTATATCTTTGTGATATATTTTTGTTTATTATTGTTTTATTGTTTATATGCAATATCTTTAACTATTTGCTGCATTTCGCTTAAATGTTCTTCCATATCCGCCACAAGTTTTAATTGATTTTTTGCGCGAACAAGATTATGTTCCGGATATGCCGTTTTAAAATAAACATCTCCGTTCAAATAATCGGTTAAAAATCTCATACCCACTTCAAAGGTCATTAAAATAGCAGAAAAAGCAAGGTTATCTATTTCGCACTTGTTTAAGCTTTTTCCCGCTTGCTGCAAAAATCCCTCTGTGTAAGCTTTAAAATAATCCAAATTTATTTTTATTTTTTGCAAATCGGATTCGTCTTCTGCACCGGTGCTGGCGCCGAAACGGATAGAATCACCAAAATCGTAAAGTGCCAATCCCGGCATAACCGTATCTAAATCTATAACACATATAGCTTTATTGGTTTTACTGTCAAACATAACGTTGTTTAATTTTGTGTCGTTATGCGTAACGCGTAAAGGTACTTTGCCGGTTTTAATTAAGTTAACAAATTCAGAACAATAATCTTTTCTGTTTTTTATAAAATTTATTTCGCTAATACAAGAATTTTTCCTGCCGCAAATATCTTTTTCCACCGCCGGAATAAACTCTGTATTAAACCTTTTTTCGGTATTATGAAAATCCGGAATGGTTTCGTAAAGAGTGTTTGCCGGAAAATCCGCCAACAGCTTTTGAAATCTGCCAAACGCCACTCCGCTTTCGCCAAACATTTCTGCATTTTCCACACTGTCAAAACTTACCGAGTCTTCCACAAAAATATAAGCTCTGTAAAAACTTCCGTCTTTTGCTTTATAAAATTTTTCGCCGTCTTTGGTTTTTATGTAATGTAATGTTTCTCGGTTTTCGTTACCGCCGTACTCCGCTATTTTTTTACGCAAATACGAAGTAACACTAAAAATATTTTCCATTAAATGTTCTACATTTTTAAAAACATTTGAATTTACTTTTTGAAAAACATATTTATATTCAATACCATTATCATCGTACTTTACAAGATATGTGGTATTAATGTGTCCCGAACCGAAAAGTTTGCAGCTTACATAATTGCCTTTAAAATTAAATTGATTTATAACGTCAGTTAAATTTTCCATAACATCCCTCAAAAATTCAAAATTTCTTTTATTTATATAAATCAATATAACTTTGCGCCTGCCGGAATGTGGTTATCCACCATTAAAAGATTAAGCTTTTCTTCGCCCTCTTCTTCGTGAATAGCCGAAAGAAGCATACCGCAGGAATCTATGCCCATCATAGCTCTGGGCGGCAAATTTGTTATGGCAATAAGAGTTTTTCCTACCAATTCTTCCGGCTCATAAAAGCTGTGAATACCGCTTAAAATGGTTCTGTCGGTGCCTGTTCCGTCATCAAGAGTAAACTGTAACAATTTTTTAGACTTCGGTACCGCAACACATTCTTTAACCTTTACTGCACGGAAATCGGATTTTGAAAATGTTTCAAAATCAACAAAATCTTTAAACAAAGGTTCAATTTGTACCTTTGAAAAATCAATTTTTTCGGGTTCCGTTTTGGTTTCTTCAACGGTTTCGGCAACTTCGGAATTATTTGCCGCTTCATCGCCTTTGCCGTTATTATTGCCGTCGTTTAACGGTTTCATTGTCGGGAAACAAAAAGAGCTTTCATATTTTCGTCCCAAAACGCCTTAAACCTTACCATTCCGTCATATCTCTTTTTTAGCATTTCCCATA
>CADBQU010000046.1 GCA_902796905.1 Oscillospiraceae bacterium
ACCGGCGTATTCTGAGCGGAGGGCAACAAAGCCGATAATAACGCCGTTTGCCGAAAAAACCGTTGTACTCTGATTGCTTTGTCTAAAGTATAATAAAAAACTACTTTATCTTATTTAATTTGGTAAAGTAGTTTTTGTTTTAAGTTTAAAGTTTTAATTATAATGTTAATTTAATTATTTAAAAACTTTTTTATTAAGATTACTCATTCGTTCGTCTAACTGAGCGCTTAAAACGGCGCAATCGTAAAGTTCGGTAAGCATATCGTTTGAAAAAGAAAAATCTTTTTTATATTTAAGCTGGTGCTCTAATGTAGCCCAAAAATCCATAGCTATTGTTCTAAGCTGAATTTCCACACGCATAAAATGTTTTTCGTTAGCTAAAAATATCGGAACTTTAACAATTAAATGTAAGCTGCGGTAACCGTTGGATTTTGGGTGTTTAATATAGTCTTTTTTTGAGATTAAAGTAATATCGTCCTGTTTTAAAAGAGCGTTGGTTAAAAGGTAAACATCATCTACAAACGAGCATATAACCCGTACTCCGGCTACATCGTTTAAATTGTCCTCTATCGATTTTACTGTTAATGGGCAATTCTTTTTTTCAAGTTTATTTTTAATACTGGGCAGTTCCTTTAAACGGGTTTTTATACTGCTTATTGGATTTCTGTCATGTCTTAAAGAAAATTCGGTATTTAAAACGTTGAATTTTGTTTCAATTTCCATAATAGCGCATTTATAGTAAGACATTAATTTAAAATATTCCGCCGAAACATCCTCTATGGTTTTTAAAGTGCTTTTCGGAACTTCTTTTAAAATAGGAAGATTAATACCTGCGGACACTTTGGCGGTATTCGATTTTTCCATAACAAAACTTCCTTAAAATATTTTTATAAAGTTATTAAAGTATTATTTTTAATACCGTTTTTAATATTAATATTAAAAGGTTGAAAAAGTATTATAAAATTATTAATAATTCCGTTGCGGTTTTTATGCGGCGGCGAACCCCCGTTTTAAAAAAACGGGGGTTCGGCAAAGCATTTTGCTTTGCCGAAAGCTTAAAGCTTTGCTTTAAGCTTTTGCCGCCGGTTATCCGCAAAATTTGTTTTTTATTTATCGTTTAAATTTTCTTCGGCTACGCTTAAAAGAAGTTTAATGCGGTTTAATTGGTTAACTTCGCTGGCTCCCGGGTCGTAATCTACCGCCGCAATATTTGCGTTTGGATATTTGGCCTTTAGGGCTTTTATTACGCCTTTGCCTACAACGTGATTGGGCAAACAGCCAAAGGGTTGTATACAAACTATGTTGTTAACGTCTTCTTCCAAAAGTTCTGCCATTTCACCGCAAAGGAACCAGCCCTCGCCGTACTGGTTGCCTATAGATAAAAACGGTTTGGCATAGCTTGCTATTGTGTTTATATCAACAGGCGCCGAAAAGCGTTTTGAATTTTTAAGCGCGTTAAAAGCGGGCTTTCTTAACGCCTTTAAAAAGTTTATGCCAACATTTGAAACCGCTGCATTAAACCATGGGAAACCAAGTTCTTCATACTTAAAATTCATATTGTAAAGCATCATAGACATAAAATCCAAAAAGTCGGGTACTACCGCTTCGGCTCCTTCTTTTTCCAAAAGGTCTACCAAAAGATTATTTGCAAGAGGCATATATTTAACTAAAATTTCGCCCACTATGCCTACTTTAGGTTTTTTAACGGTTTCGTTTATGGGCATATTATCAAAATCTTCAACTATTTCTTTGCATATTTTGCTAAAGCTTTTGCCTTTAATTTCGCCTTTTAATATCTTTATTAAGTAATCGTTCCATTTTTTATGTAAATTATTTGCAGAGCCTTTAACCTTTTCGTAAGGTCTAACCCTTAATATGCAACGCATTAAAATATCGCCCCATATTAATGCTTTAAAACCGTCTTTAAGCATTGCAGGTTTAAGCTTAAATCCGCTGTTGGTTTCCAAACCGCCGGCGTTTAAAGAAATTACGGGTATATAAGACAGCCCCGTTTTATCTAAGGCGCGGCGTATAAAGCCTACATAGTTGCTGGCACGGCAGCAGCCGCCGGTTTGAGTCATTAAAAGCGCCAATTTTTTAGTGTCGTATTTTCCCGACAACACAGCTTCCATCATTTGTCCCACCATAATAACGGAAGGGTAACAGGCATCGTTATTAACATATTTTAATCCTACGTCAACCGCATTTTTGGTGGCGTTGTTTAAAATTTCAACATTAAAACCAAAACGGTTAAAAACAGGCTCTATCAAATCAAAATGTACCGGACTCATTTGAGGGGCAAGTATTGTATAACGGTTGTCAAACATATCTTTTGTAAATTCCGTCCGTACATAGTTATAGGGCTTATAATCACAAGAATTTTCTTTTTTGCTTTCCATGGCGGCAAGTAAGCTTCTTATTCTTATTCTTGCGGCTCCCAAGTTGTTAACTTCATCTATTTTTAAAAGGGTATAAAATTTATTTGAATTAGCTAAAATATCGCTTACCTGGTCGGAAGTAACCGCGTCTAACCCACAGCCGAAAGAGTTTAACTGAACCAGCTCTAAATTATTATGTTCCGCTACGGTTTCGGCGGCATTATAAAGTCTGGAATGATAAGTCCATTGGTCTAAAACCCTTAAATTCCTGTTTAGGTTTTTAGGCTTTAAGCTGTCTTCGGTAAATACGTTTAAACCGTAAGAAGCTATCATTTCGGGTATACCGTGATTTATTTCCGGGTCTATATGGTAAGGTCTGCCGGCTAAAACTATTCCTTTTTCGTTGTTGATTTTTAAGGATTTTAAAAGCTCTTCGCCTTTTGTTTTAATATCTTTTTTTGCTTTAAGCTGTTCGTTAAATGCCAAAGATACCGCTTTTTTAACCTCACTGTAAGGTATGTTCCATTCGTTTTTGCACATTTTATATAAGCTTTTTAAAATTGTGGCCTCACACTTAAAGCTTATAAACGGATGCAAATATTTAACTTTTCGGTTAAATACATCTTCCACATTATTTTTTATGTTTTCGGGGTAGGCTATAACCATAGGGCAGTTAAAGTTATTTTTTGCCGCGGTATTTTCTTTGCGTTCGTAAAAAATACTGGGATGAAAAATAGTTTTAATGTTTTGGTTTATAAGCCATTGTATATGACCGTGCGCAAGCTTTGCCGGATAACATTCCGATTCCGACGGTATGCTTTCCATACCTAAATTATAAATTTCTTTAGAAGAATACGGCGATAAAACCACACGGAATTTTAAGGCTTTAAAAAACGTTGCCCAAAACGGAAAGTTTTCGTATATGTTTAATACTCTCGGAATACCCACGGTGCCTCTTACAGCTTCGCTTTGGGGTAAAGAAGGATAGTTAAAAATTCTGTCGCGTTTGTAAATAAATAAATTTTCGCCTTTTTTTGCGTTCTCGTTTTTAACCATTTTTTCGCAGCGGTTGCCGGTTATATAGGTTTTGTTTTTTAAACCCGAAAAAGTATTTACCGTTAAAAGACAACGGTTTTCGCAGCCGGAACAACGCTTTGCGGTGCTTTTATAAGTAAGATTTTTAATTTCTTCAAAAGAAAGCAATGAGCTTTTTGGGGTTAAAGTTTCGTTTGAATTTTCACTTTTTATATTATCTTTTATATCACTTTTTATGCTACTGGTTATATTATAAAAATGTTCCTTGGCTATTAAAGCTGCGCCGAACGCGCCCATAAGACCGCAAATGTCGGGACAAATAACTTCTACTCCCGTAATTTTTTCTAAAGCTCTTAATACGGCTTTGTTGTAAAAAGTTCCGCCTTGTACCACTATTGTTTTGCCAAGCTCTTTGGCGTTTGGCAGTTTTATAACCTTATATAAGGCGTTTTTTACAACCGAATAAGCAAGTCCTGCCGAAATATCTTCTACCGTAGCGCCTTCTTTTTGCGCTTGCTTTACATTGGAATTCATAAAAACGGTACATCTGGTACCTAAATCTACCGGAGCTTTTGCCTTTAGTGCAAGATTGCTGAATTCTTCTGCCGTTAAGCCTAAGGAAACCGCAAAATTTTCTATAAACGAGCCGCAGCCGGAAGAGCAGGCTTCGTTTAACATAATATTATCTACTATACCGTTTTTAAGGCGAATACACTTCATATCCTGACCGCCTATATCAAGTACGCAGTCGGTGTTTTTGTTAAAAAATTGCGCTGCTTTAGAGTGTGCTATGGTTTCAACTTCTCCGCAGTCGGCGTTAAAAGCGGCTTTTAAAAGCTGCTCTCCGTAACCGGTTGTACAGCAGCCGGCTATTGTTGCGGTTTTAGGTAAAATTTTACCCAAATTTAACAGTGCGTCTTGAGCGGTTTTAACGGGATTTCCGTTATTGGCACTGTAAAATGTATATAAAATTTCGTTATTTTGGCTTATAAGAGCCATTTTGGTAGTGGTACTTCCGGCGTCTAATCCCAAAAAGCAATTACCTGAATAATTTTTAAGCTCTTTTCTTTTTACAATTTGCTTTGAATGTCTGTCAATAAAACTTTTGTACTCTTCTTCGTTTTTAAAAAGCGGTTGCAAACGCTTGGTTTCAAAAGAAACCGAGGTATTGTTTTTAAGATTTGTTATAAGTTCGTCTGCCGTAAATATTCCGAAATCGTTATTGCCGTTGCCGTTTGTATTTTTTAAATTATTGCAAAAGCATGCGCCCAAAGCCGCAAATAAATGCGAATTTTCGGGGTCTATAACATTTTCGGGTTTTAACTTTAATGTTTTAATAAAAGATTTTTTAAGCTCCGGTAAAAAGTGCAACGGACCGCCCAAAAATGCAACGTTGCCTCTTATAGGTTTGCCGCATGCCAAACCCGAAATGGTTTGGTTAACCACTGCTTTAAAAACCGACGCGGCAATATCGCTTTTTTTGGCTCCGTCGTTTATAAGCGGTTGAATATCGGTTTTGGCAAAAACACCGCAACGGGAGGCAATAGGGTAAATTTCGGTAGCAAAAGCGGCGGCTTTGTTTAAGCCTAAAGCATCGGTTTTTAAAAGATATGCCATTTGGTCTATAAAAGAGCCTGTGCCGCCGGCACAAACTCCGTTCATTCTTTCTTCAAGTCCGCCTTTAAAATAAATAATTTTAGCGTCCTCTCCGCCGAGTTCTATACAAACATCCGTTTTTGGATAAAGCGTTTTTAAAGCTTTTGCAACCGAAGTTACCTCCTGAATAAACGGTATGTTTACTGCTTTGGAAATTCCCAAAGAGCCGGAACCGGTAATATAAAAACTAACATAAGATGTTTCGATAATGCTTTTGGCTTTAATTAAAAGTTCCGTAAGGGCTTTTTTTGTGTTTGCCATGTGCCTTACATATTCCCCAAAAACAATGTTGTTTGATAAATCGGTAATTACCAGTTTTACGGTAGTAGAACCTATATCTATACCGGCTTTATATTCAATTTTTTTGTTTAATATTTGTTCCATATAATCTCCGATATAAAAAAATTGATTAAATTTTGATATTAATAACCTAATGATTAATAACTAATATTTAATAACTAATAATTAATAAATGATATTTTATATTAAATATCGTTTTTTTTAGATAAAACCATTAAGATATTTTTATTTTTTGTTTTAAATTTTTTTGTCAAAAATTATTTTTTATTGTTTAAAAGACCTTAAAAAACAATGGGAATGCTTTAATTTTTTATTTGTAATATTTTTGTTTACAATACTTTATATTATACCAATTTTTTTAAAAATTCTCAACAAAAAAACTTATTTTTGCGCCTTTGCATATTTGTTTTCGCCAAATGTAAACTTAAAAATTTGTTATTTGCTTTTGTTAAAAGAAAATTTAGGCTCTGTTTTTAAAATTAAGCGTTTAATGTTTTGGCGGTGCCTTATAACTACAAATAAAACATTTATGCTAAAAATTATGGAGGCCGTTGTATTTACTTTAAAAATAAAGCAAGCGGCGGCTCCGCCTATTAAAGCCAAAAGAGTTGCCAAAGACATATATTTTAAGGTTAAAAGAACTATTACCAATATGGCTGTGGCTATAATACCGGCTTTAAAATCCATAAACCAGGTAGCAGCCAAACAAACCAAAAAGCCTTTGCCGCCTTTAAATTTATATTCTGCGGGATATGCGTGGCCCATTAAGGCAAAAAAGCAGGAATAAGCTACGCCCAGTTCGCGGCTTAAATTAATGTGTTTAAACAGTGCGCCGCAAACAATGTAAATTACAACGCTTTTTAAAATATCCAAAACAAATATAAACCAAGCATATTTTTTGCCGAATACGCGTATAAAGTTTGTAAATCCGGGATTTTTGCTTCCTAAGGTTCGTATATCTTTTTTATAAATTAAATTTGATAAAATAATTGCCGGATTTAAGCTTGAAACAAAATAGGCAAAAATTAAACAAAAAGTAAAAACAAAAATTTTCATAATTCTTCCTTTATATTTTATTCAATTATAAACAAATAATCGTAAATGCTTTGTTCTCCGTTAACGGTGTAAACCTCGCACATTTTATGGGTTTCTTTAAAGCTTTTTACTATTTCATCGGTTTCGCTTTGGTTGCTTTCTTTGCCGCAAATAACAATAAGTATTTCTTTACCGGTAAAATCTACGGCATTTAAAAGGTTTACGGCGGCGGTTTTACGGCTGCTGTCGGCAGATAATATATCGTCGTTTACAAAGCCTATGTATTCGCCCTTATAAAGCAAAAAGTTATCGCTTTTAACATCTCTTGAGCAGGTGGAAACTCCTGCGGTAATAACATCCCGCATAGCGTTTTCCAATTCATTGTAAACTTCCGAAGGGGTTTTGTTTTCGGTGTCTATCATAGTAAGCGCCGCATGGCCTTCGCCCAAAGTTTTGCTGTTTAAAACATAAATCTCTTTTTCGGTGTTTTCTTTTTCGGCTTTATATATTTTTGCCGCTTGATTAGCGGTTAAAATAATATTTCCGTTATTTGGCAAAACAAAAATATTTTTTGCGTTAACGCTTTTAAAGGCGGCTAAAAAATCTTCTGCCGAAGGGTTCATACTTTGCCCGCCGTTTACTATATAATCGGCTCCGAGAGTTTCAAACATATTTTTAATACCGTTGCCGGAAGCTACGGCAATAAATCCGAAATCCTTTTTTTCTTCTGCTTTTTTATCAGGGCTTGTTAAAATGTTTGTTTCTTTATTATTTTCGGTATTACTTTCGGCTTTTGCCTCTTTTATGTTTTTGCTTTCATTTAAATCTTCGCTTGAATTTTTATCGGAATTTTCGTTTTTGGAATTTATACTGTTATGCTGTAAAGACATATTTTCGATTTTCACGGTTAAAAATTCGCCGTACTGTTGGCAAAAAGCCAAAACCTTATGCGGAGTAAAAGTATGTACATGTATTTTAACAATACTTCCGCTTTTAAAAGCCACTACGGAATCTCCTACGGTTTTTAAAAAATTCAGAATGGTATTAACATCAAAAGTTTCTACGTTGGTTTTGCTGTTTTGCAGCCTTAACAAAAGTTCGGTGCAATAACCGTAGGTTAAAACGCTGTTTTCATCAAAAGCGTTAAAATTTAAAGTTTGATTTTTGGCAGAAACTTCGGTGTTTGAATTTTCGTGTGTTTCTTTTTTATTTTCGCTTATATTTGCGTTTTCGTTTTTATAATTATATGTTTTATATGAAGGATTATTTTCCTCAAATAGGTTTTCGTTTATTAAAGCGTTTTTCATACCGCTTATTATTTCTATAAGTCCGGCTCCGCCCGAATCCACAACACCGGCTTTTTTAAGTACCGGCAAGAGCTCCGGAGTATTTTTTAGCGAGCGGTTGGCTTCGTTTAAAAACTCGTTAAAAAATTCTTCTACGGAGTTGATATTTTTACTGTTGATATGTTTGTCGGCGTCTTTAATAACGGTTAAAATAGTGCCTTCAACCGGGGTGAAAACCGCATCGTATGCATAATCCACACCTATGGTTACCGCTTTTTTTAAAGTGTTAACATCGGCAGTGTTAAAGCCTTCAAGACCTTTGGCAAAGCCGGCAAAAAACTGAGAAAGTATTACGCCGGAATTACCTCTTGCCGAAAAAAGCATACCGTTTGCAATTAAATTTGCGGTATCGCCCAAACTTAAATCGGAATTTGAATCTTTATGGTCTTTGGTAAAAGCGTCGGCTCCGCCCATAACGGTTAAAAGCATATTATCTCCGGTATCTCCGTCCGGAATGGGGAAAACATTTAAATCGTTTATTTCCCGAGCGTGATTTTTTAAGTTTGCGGCTCCTGCAACAATCATTTTTTTATAAAGCTGTGCGTCAACCGTTTGTGTACTCATATTGTAACTACTCTCCTGCCAATTGATACTTTTGTTATTTACTGTTTTTTATTACTGTTTACTGTTACTGTTTGTTACTGTTTATTATTATTTTTGTTTTTATTATTTTTATGGTTTTAAAAAATGTAATTTGTAAAATGCGGCGGCAAAAACGCCCAAGGCGTTTTAAAGACAAAACATAAGTTTTGGCTTTGGTACCGTTTTTTAAAAAAACGGTACCTGCCGCCTTAAGCCGTAATATTATTTTATTCTCCTGCTTTGTAAGTTACGTCTTTGCCGTAGCCCCAAATACCTATGGCGTCGGGGCCTATGGAAGCGCCTATAATCGGTCCTATGTATAAAGTGCAAATATCTTTTGCCGGAATTTCTTTTTTAATAAGTTCTTTTAAGGCCGAAACCTCTTCTTCGCTGCAATCAGCATGGGCTAAATAAATTGTTTGCTCTTCGGGAGAAACTATACTTTCTTTTAAAAGAGCCACAATTTCTTTAAACGAATTTTGTCTGCCTTTTACCTTTTTGAACGCTGCTTGTTCTCCGTTGTAATCTGCTATAATAATAGGCTTTACACCCATTAAATTGCCAAAAAACGCGGCGGGACCTTTAACGCGTCCGGCACGGCGCAAAGCGTCAAGTGAATGAACCGTGCAGTATTCGTTTACTGTTTTTCTGGAATTTGTAATTACTTCGGCTATTTCTTCTGCGGTTAAGCCAAGTCTTGCTAAATCAGAAGCTTTTATTGCAAGCATACCTTCGCCTAAGGAAGCATTTAAAGAATCTATGCAAATTATTTTTGAATCCGGATAAGTGCTTTTAAGTTTTTTTGCCACTACATTTGCGGTGTTAACGGAGCCGGATTGTTTGGAAGAGCAGGCGATATAAACTATATCGTAATCTTCTTTTAAATATTTTGTAAAAATTTCCATAAATTCTTCTACGGGAACTTGAGTGGTGGTTATGCGATTTCCGCCGCGCATAATGTTATAAAAATCGTGTACTTCTTCTTTTGTCCAAGATAATAAAGCCTTAGAAGTTTTGCCTTCAAAGACCGTATTCATTTTGGCGTAATCTATATCGTATTTTTCTAAAAGTTCCATCGAAAGGTCCGAACAGGAATCTGTAATTATTTTTACTTTTTTCATTGGTATTCTCCTTTTAATAAAATATTTTTCTTTATATTATTTAATAATAAATAATAATATTATCTAAAAATAAACTTTAAATAAACAAAAAAACGACAAAGGACTACAAAATTTTTCATCCTTTGCCGTATAATAAAAATAATATTATAAATATACAATTTTTTTGCTGTGAGAAGTATTGTTTAAACAATAAATAAAGAAATTTTATTGTTATTTAATTTTTTCTGTGCTTTTATTTTGGTTTATTGCCTGGGTATTGGGCAAAACCACAGTAAACGAAGTTATGTTGTTTTCGGAAATAACTCCTATGTTTCCGTTGTGAAGGTCTATTATTTTTTTAACTATGGCAAGCCCTACGCCGTTGCCCGAAGCCGAATGCGAAGTATCTGCCTGATAAAATTTACGGAATATTTTTTCGTAATCTTCTTTTTCTATATTGCTTCCGGTATTTGAAATTATAATTTCGGTAAAACTTTGGTTTTGATTTATTTTAACTTCTATAGTGCCGCCGAAAGGCGTGTATTTTATTGCGTTATCTATTAAATTTACCCAAACCTGTCTTAAAAGCTCTTCGCTGGCGGTAATGTTGTATTCGTCAAAATTAAGTATAAAATCAAAATCTTTATCGGTCCATTTGTTTTCCAAAAGCAAAAAACAGGTTCTTATTTGTTCCGATAAATTATAAGTGGTTACATTTGATAATATGTTTTGATTTTCTATTTTTGTTAAATTTAAAACATTGGTTGCCATATTTGAAAGCCGCAAAGATTCTTCTTCTATTATTTTTATGTATTCGTTTTTTTGCTCTTTCGAAATATCATCTTGCTTTAAAAGCTTTGCAAAACCGGCAATGGATACTATAGGCGTTTTAAATTCGTGTGAAAAATTGTTTATAAAATCGGTTCTTAACATTTCGGTGTTTTCAAGCTCTTCGGCCATAGTGTTAATACTTTCGGTAAGTTCGGAAACGGTAGGGTGCTTTGCAAAAACCGAATCAAAATAAACTCTTGCTTTAAAATCTCCGCTTGCCAGCCGGTTCATTGTATTAATTATTATGTTAATGGGTTTCATAAAAAGCTTGCCGAAAAAGAACGCAAATATAATACCAACCAAAAAGCTTATTAAAATCATAAGGGCTATTAAGTTATTGCCGTTTACAAAACCGATTTCGTCTTTTGAAAATACCCCTACATTTACCATAACAAGCGCTACCAACGCTACGGAAATTAAAACCGCCAAAATTATAACAAAAACGCATCCTGCAAATAAAAGAGTTAAAGATAAACGCGATTTATGCTCTTTGGCTTTAAAATTTAAAGGTAAGTGTTTCATACTGTTTTTACCGCCCTGTAGCCTAATCCTCTAACGGATTCTATTTTAAATTCTTTATAATTTTCAAAGCGTTTTCTTAAACGGCCTATGTGTACCGTTACGGTTTCCCAACCGCTGTTTGTATCCATTCCCCAAATTTCGTCCATAAGCTGTATGCGGGTAAATATTTTTCCCGGATAAGAAAGCAGTTTAAATAAAAGTAAAAATTCTTTTTGGGGCAAAATTTCGGTTTTGTTGTTTTTTGTAACGCTTAAAGAGTCGTAATTTAAAACCACGTCTCCTATAACTATTTTTCGTTCGTTTACTATTTTAAATCTTCTTAATAAGGCCTTAATTCTTAAGAGCATTTCTTCTTCGTCTATGGGTTTTGTTATGTAGTCATCCGTTCCCACCAAAAATCCTTTGTGGCGGTCGGTTGGCAGTTGTTTTGCCGAAACCATTAAAATAGGGATGTCGTTATCGGCGTTTCTTAAGGTTTCGGTAAATTTGTAGCCGTCCATTTCGGGCATCATAACATCTAAAACTATAAGGTCTATTTGTTGGCTTTCCAAAACGTCTAAAGCTTCTAATCCGTTGTTTGCCAAAAAAACCTTATAGTTTTCTTTTTTTAAAACGGTTTCTATTAATTTTCTTGTATTTTTATCATCGTCTGCAACTAAAATATTAAACATAGGTTTTACTCCGGTTTTTATAAATTAATGATATAAATTAATGATATAAACTAATACTATACAAAAAGATAAACTTAAAAGAAACTGCAGGGTTTATTTAATTATACAAAAAACGGAATTGTACGTCAAATGTTAAAATATTAAAAGCTTTTAAAGGCTGCAAATAAAAAACAAAAAGGAAAAATAAAAAGCTTCAAAAAAAATGAAGCTTTTTTATTAAGGCGGCAAAACGCCGCAGGCGTTTTAAAGCCAAAGCTTTGGCTTTAAAAACGAAAAATTTTTCGTTTTTGCCGCCGGTATATACCGTAATAAACCTAAAAAATAAATTTAAAAATAAATTTAAAAAAATAAAAAAACCGCCATTTTAAAAAAAATGGCGGCCCCTCATTATAGGGAATTTGAGGAGGGTAGAGCATGTACTAACAGGTTGCGGCTCCTATTAAGTACAAGTATATTAAACTATATAAAAATGTTTTTTGTGTGCCGAGTTTATGAACAAAAATTTAACAATTAATACTTATTTTATAAAATTTTATGTATGTTCATATATTTTTATCATACCCATAGCCGGAGCATTGTCTGCAAGAGAATCGTTTGTTAAAATTATTTCTTTGTTTGAAAAACTTTTAAGCAAATAGGCGGTAGGGTATTTAAAATATGCTTTTCCGGCTAATATTATTCGCTTTTGAGGCATTTTTAAAATTTGGCTTACTTCTCCGTAAAGCAAAAAACCCATAAAAAATCCGTAGCATTGGTTTTTATTGCAATTTAAAACAGTATCTAATATACGGGTTTTAAATAAAGCTTCGTTAATTCCGTTTTCTTTGCAATAGCTAAATCCCATTTTTAAATATTCTTCGTCCGGTTCGCATTTAATATTTAAAGAATTTTTTAAAATGGTATCGTTATATATGGCAAAAAGCATTTCGCCTGTTATAAATGTTTTAAAATCAACAATTTTTCCTTCGTTTGAAACACATATACATTTTGAGTGAGAGCCCGGAAGAATTACCAACGAATTGCTTATGTCTTCGGTTAAACCCATAAGCTCGGTTTCTTCGCCTCTCATAATATCAATTCCGTTTAAATTTTCCGAAAGTGTTTTTACGCCCGGAATAAAATAAAAGGGAATGCTGCATATTTCGGGGAATTCTTTTTTAACCATACCGTTATGCAGTTCTTTAATGCCGGCAGGAGCTTTTATGTGCTTTACTTCAAAAAGACCTTTTTCGCCGGTAATCATACCGGAAGCCACAACGGCCGTTATATCTTTTTCGCATATTTTATTGCGTAAAATAATTTCGGCTATTGCTTTTTTAAGCTTGATTTTAAAAGGGTTGGTACTATCGGCTTCGGTCGGTGTTTTAGCAGTATCGTTGTCTTTTGCTCCGTATTTTAAAAAAATTCTGTCGGCTACGGTATTGTTTTTTATAAAAGCTATTCTTGTGTTGCTTGTGCCGCCGTCTATGGAAATATAATTTTTGTGTAAAATGTTTTTATTCATATTTTTATTTTTACTTTCCCGATTTTATTTTTTAATTTTAAAACGGTTGTTGCTTTTGCGCCAAGCCGAAACTAAAGTTTCGGCAAAAGCCTTTTCGGCTTTTCGGCAAAGCTTGGCTTTGCCGTTGGCGCAGCTTTCCGCTCTTCCTTTGAAATTTAATATTAAATTTTTAAATTAAATTATTTAGTTTAATATTTAATTTAATTATTCATTTGCGTTTACGGCTGTTACGTATTTTTCGGCAATGTCTTTAATTTTTTTAAATTCGCCTTTTAAAATTAAATCTTTGCGTATAATATTTCCGCCTATACCAAAAGCTTTTGCTCCGGCTTTTAAAAACGGCGGAATATTTTCAAGCGTTATACCGCCCACCGCCATAATCGGAATATCGGCAAGCGGAGCCGAAACCGCCTTTAAATAATCAGGACCGAAATTTGCTGCCGGAAAAAGCTTTACAATGTCGGCTCCGTAATTATAAGCGTTTACTATTTCCGTAGGGGTTACTCCTGCAGGCATGGAAACCATATTAAGTTCTTTGGTTTTTTTAATAACTTTTTCGTCTACATTAGGAGATATAATAAATTTTCCGCCTGCTTGTTTTGTAAGCTCGGCTTGTTTTTCGGTTAAAACGGTGCCGGCACCGACATAAAGTTTTTCTTTAAAATTTTCATTTATAAATTTTATACATTCCGCTGTTTCTTCGTCCGAAAAAAAGTTAAATGTAAATTCAACAAATTTTATGCCGGCGTTGTACAAGGCTTCGCATAAATCTTTTAAATATTTTTTTTCAACGCCTCTTATAATAACTACTAATTTTTGTTTTACAATTTGTTCTGCAAGTTTATGGGTTAAATCCATTTTTAAACCTCCGTAAAAAATAAAATTTTAAAATAATTTATTTTTGCATTTATATATTTTTGCATTTTTATATTTATATATTTATTATATTGTGCAAAAATACAATTTCAATTGATTTTTCGGCAAAAAATATTGTAATTCCTGCAAATATAAAATAAATATAATCTTTAATTTATAATGTAACCGTATGGTGATTTGCTGCGTACGTCAATAAAAAATATGCTAATAAAAAACAAAACCGAATCCGTAGGCTTATAATTTACGGATTCGGTTTTTTAAGTCCGGCTCTCTTATATTCTGTTAGGTTTTTACAATATTTAATAAAAACAAAAAAATTGCATTTGGTTTTTGTGCCTCTTGCAATTTATTTTTTATGTCTTTCATATTTTATTTTAAACTATATCTGCCTATTTTTCTGAAACTGTTTCACAAGGTATTTTAACGGATGGCTTTTTACCTGCTTCCTGTTTTAATACTATTTTTCCGACTTTTTTATTTTTTATTTCTCTTTTAAGTTTTAAAAAATTTATGTGTCTTTGCCGCCGAATTTTGTTGTAAATAATATAACTTATTTTTTGTAAAAATTTATAATGGTAAAGAAATAAAAAACGACAAATACCTAATAATATTTGTCATTTTTGGTGCGGGTAACAGGAATTGAACCTGCACTTCCTTTCGAAAATATGAACCTGAATCATACGCGTCTGCCAGTTCCGCCATACCCGC
>CADBQU010000047.1 GCA_902796905.1 Oscillospiraceae bacterium
AATAAAATGTTCGCAGACAAATCAAAGCGAAAGCTTTGATTTATAAAGGCTTTGCCTTTAGGACTACGTCCTGTCTGCTCCATTGAATGGCCAAAAGCAAAATTCTTACGAATTTTAAAATGGCTGTGCCGTTTTAAGTTGCGCTTTGCTTTTGTGATATAATGTTTGCAGACAGAAAAAGGTAAAAATTCAATACACTTTAAAAATAAAAACTATGACCGAAAACAAGTAGGTTAAACATAAGTTTTAAGAGAGTTGCCGGCAGGTGTAAGGCAACAGCTTGGTTTTTCCGAATACATTTTGAGAGTTGCGCACCGAAGAAATATTTTAAATATTTTGTGTAGGCTGCGACGGGTTCGCCCGTAACAGCGATAAGATATGGCGTAAAAATTACAAAAGTTAAAAGTTACTTTTAATAAAATTATTTTGAATTTTAGATTTTAAATTTTAAGTTTTGTTTTTGCGTTAGTGTCTAAGAGGCCTTTTAGGCAATAGAGGTGGTACCGCGGATTTTATTCGTCCTCTGCTTTGCGCAGGGGATTTTATTTTTAAATTTCCTTGCAACTGCAATAACTATATTTGAAAAGAGGAAAAACAATGACTATTGTAGACGTTTTAGAACAAAACGCAAGACAATATCCCAAAGAAACCGCTTTAGTGGAAATTAACCCGCAGTTTAACAGCGAAAGCAAAATTACATGGAGGGAATATTCTTTAATGCAGCCGGAGCCCGGCGAGCCTTTAAGAAGAGAAATCACATGGGAAACATTTGATAAAAAAGCTAATATGTTTGCAAATTTGCTTTTAACAAGAGGATTGAAAAAAGGCGATAAAATTGCAATATTGCTTATGAATTCCATAGAATGGCTGCCGGTGTATTTTGGTATTTTAAAAGCCGGAGGAATAGTGGTTCCGCTTAATTACCGCTATACTGCCGAAGAAATAAAATACTGTTTAGAAAAAGCCGATTGTTCAATGCTTATTTTCGGTCCGGAATTTATAGGCAGAATAGAAAGCATTTACGAAAGGCTTAAAAACATTAAGTATATGTTTTATGTCGGGGAAGATTGTCCTACATTTGCCGATG
Source organism: Oscillospiraceae bacterium (assembly GCA_902796905.1). Classification (GTDB taxonomy): domain Bacteria; phylum Bacillota; class Clostridia; order Oscillospirales; family Acutalibacteraceae; genus UMGS1279. Next base: position 1,088 of record CADBQU010000047.1, read on the forward strand.
ATTATAGCAGTATGATAAGCTTTTGCTCTTCACATGCGCCGAAGGTGGAAATAAATGAAAATACCGACGCCGCAATTTATTTTTCCAGCGGCACTACGGGTTTTCCAAAGGCTATTTTACATACGCACCAAAGCCTTATGCACGCGGCAAAAACAGAGCAAAATCACCACATGCAAGCTCATGACGACGTATTTTTATGTATACCGCCGCTATACCATACAGGCGCTAAAATGCACTGGTTCGGTTCGTTTTTGGTAGGTGGCAAAGCGGTGCTTTTAAAAGGAACAAAACCGGAATGGATACTAAAGGCGGTAAGCGAAGAAAAATGCAGTATAGTTTGGCTTTTGGTTCCGTGGGCGCAGGATGTTTTAGACGCTATAGAAAATAAGGATGTAGATTTAAATAACTATGATTTATCTTCTTGGAGGCTTATGCACATAGGCGCTCAGCCGGTACCTCCTTCACTTATAGAAAGATGGTTAAAGGTATTTCCAAATCACAAGTACGATACAAACTACGGTCTTTCGGAGTCGATAGGTCCGGGATGCGTACATTTGGGAATAGACAATATAAATAAAGTGGGTTCTATAGGAAAAGCCGGATACGGCTGGGAAGTAAAAATAGTAGACGACAAAGGGAATGCGGTAAAACAGGGCGAAGTAGGAGAGCTTTGCGTTAAAGGACCCGGAGTTATGAAATGCTACTACAAGGATGAAGAAGCCACAAATGAAGTTTTAAAGAACGGATGGCTTTTTACCGGAGATATGGCTATGGAAGATCCGGACGGTTTTATTTATTTGGTAGACAGGAAAAAAGACGTTATAATTTCGGGCGGAGAAAATATATATCCCGTACAGATAGAAGATTTTTTACGCAGAAACGAGCACATAAAAGACGTTGCCGTTATAGGCTTGCCGGACGAACGTTTGGGTGAAAAAGCCGCGGCTATTATAGAGCTTAAACCGGGACATACCGTAACCAAAGAAGATATAAACGATTTTTGCGAAGAATTGCCGAGGTACAAAAGGCCCAGAGAAATTATTTTTGCCGAAGTACCGAGAAATCCTACCGGAAAAATTGAAAAACCCGTTTTAAGAGAAAAATATTGCAAGCAAAGCGTTGTGGCTTTACAAAACGAAATTAAAAAATAAAATTAAGGCGACAGCCCCCAAAAACAGTTTCTGTTTTTGGGCAAAAGCTTTTAAAAGCTTTTGCAAAGCCCAAAAGGGCTTTGGGTCTGTCGCCGTATAATAAAAAATTAAATTTAAAATAAAAAATTAAAATTAAAATTAAAAAAGCAAAAACAATTTTTTTAAATTTAAAATAATTGGTTTTAAGGAGCAAAAAGATGAAGAAGTTATTATTGGGAAATGCAGCCGTGGCGCAGGGCGCTTACGAAGCAGGCATTCATTTTGTTTCTTCCTATCCTGGTACTCCCAGTACGGAAATAACCGAATGCTTGGCAAAATATCCTAAAGAAGAAGTTTATGTTGAATGGGCGCCAAATGAAAAAGTTGCGGCGGAGGCGGCTATAGGTGCGGCTATTGCCGGCGGCAGAGCTATGACCTGCTGTAAGCATGTAGGTTTAAATGTAATGGCGGACCCGGTTTTTACCGACAGTTATATAGGCGTTAACGGCGGAGCCGTATTTTGTGTGGCGGACGATCCCGGTATGCACTCTTCTCAAAACGAACAGGACAGCCGTCATTATGCGGTAGCTTCTAAAATTCCTATGCTGGAGCCTTCGGATTCGGAAGAATGTAAGGAATTTACCAAAAAAGCGTTTGAATTAAGCGAAAAATTCGATACGCCGTTTTTTATTCGTTTGCAAACCAGAGTATCTCATTCTCAAAGCTTGGTTAATATAGAAGAGCGTAAAGAAGCAAATATAAAACCTTACGAAAAAAACATTGCCAAAAATGTTATGATGCCCGCTTGCGCGGTTAAAAGGCATGTGGTTGTAGAAGAAAGAACCTTAAAATTAAAAGAATTTTCAAACAATTGCGAATTTAACGTTATAGAAAACAACGGTTCCGATATAGGTATTATAACATCGGGTATAAGCTATAATTATTCAAAAGAGGCTTTAAAAAACAGTGTAAACTATTTAAAAATAGGTATGGTTTACCCTATGCCGGATGAAAAAATAAAGGAATTTGCTTCTATTTGCAAGAAGATATTTGTAGTAGAAGAATTAGACCCTTATATGGAAACCGAAATAAAGGCTTTGGGCATTAATGTTTTGGGTAAAGAATGTTTTACTCTTTTAGGGGAGTATACGCCTAAAATGATTAAAAAAGCGGTTTTGGGCGAAGCCGAAAAAGAAGCGTTTGAATTAAAAGAAAGCATTCCGGCAAGACCTCCGGTACTTTGCCCCGGATGTCCGCACAGAGCCACATTTTATGTTTTAAAAAAATTAGGTTTAACCGTTTCGGGAGATATAGGCTGTTACACTTTAGGCGCCGTAGCTCCGCTTAATTCGGTAGATACCACAATTTGTATGGGTGCGTCTATAAGCGCCGCCCACGGAATGGCAAAGGTAAGAGGAAAAGAGTTTAACAAAAAATTAGTATCCGTTATAGGAGACAGTACGTTTATGCATTCCGGTATTACCGGTCTTTCGGATATTGTTTATAACAAAGGAAGCAATACGGTAATTATATTGGATAACTCCATTACCGGTATGACGGGACATCAGGATAATCCCACAACCGGAAAAACCATAAGGGGCGAAGCCACAAAACAGGTAAACCTTATAAAGCTTTGCGAAGGCTTGGGTGTAGAGCATATAGTTGTAGCCGACCCGTTTGACGTTAAAAACTTTGAAAAGGTTGTAAAAGAAGAAACCGAAAGAGATGAAGTTTCGGTTATTATTGCTCAGCGTCCCTGCGCACTTTTAAAAAGCGTTAAATACGAAGGCTTTTGCACAGTAAGCGATAAATGCAAAAAATGCAAGGTTTGTATGAAATTGGGTTGTCCGGCTATAAGCGTTATAAAAAGTTCCGATAATTCCGGCAATGTTTTGAATGAAAACAGCAACGGTAAAAAAACCGATGCAACCGAAACGGTAGTTATAGATAAAACTCAATGCAACGGTTGCGGACTTTGCGTTAATGTTTGTCCGTTTTCGGCAATAGAAAAAAGAGCTGAAAGGTAAAGGTTAAAATTATGGAAGCAAAAACAAATACAAATATTATGATAGTAGGCGTTGGCGGACAGGGTACATTGCTTGCCAGCCGTATTTTGGGTAATGTTGCAATAGAAATGGGATACGACGTTAAGGTTTCGGAGGTTCACGGTATGAGCCAAAGAGGCGGCAGTGTTGTAACCTATGTTAAGTACGGCGAAAAAGTTTATTCACCCATAATAGATAAGGGCGAAGCGGACATTATTTTGGCTTTTGAGCAGCTTGAAGCTTTAAGGGCATTGCCTTATTTAAGCAAAAACGGAAAAATAATTACCAATATTCAAAAAATTAATCCTATGCCGGTAATTACGGGAGCGGCAGAATATCCCCAAAATATTTTGGAAACATTAAAAGAAAAATGTAACGTAACGGTAGCAGACGCTTTAAGTTTAGCCGAGCAGGCCGGAAACATAAAAGCCGTAAACGTTGTTTTAATAGGCGTTATGGCCAAAAATACAAATATAGAATATTCTGTTTGGACAAGGGTTATAGAAAAAACCGTACCGGAAAAATTTTTGGAAGTAAACTTAAAAGCGTTTGAGCTTGGATATAATTTATAACAGTTTTTTAAATACCTGTTTTTAAAAAAACGGTATTTATTATGCTATGCGTAAAACGCATAAAAATAATTTTTGTTTTTACGCGCGAAAGGTTATATTTTGCCAAATTAGGGTTTGGATATATCTTTACTTTAAAAGCAAAAAAATAAAATATTAAAAATTATAAATAAAAATTTTGAAAAAGCTTTTCTTTTATTTTTACTTTTAATTTTAAAAATCCTTTAAAGGAGTAAGCTATGCAAAAAGCATTAAATATTATAAAAAGAGTTTTAATGTATCTTTTAGGACTTTTAATAATTGCGATTGGAATAAATTTTTCAAAAATGTCCGGTTTGGGAATATCTCCGGTAAGTTCTATTCCCAGAGCGCTTGAAGTTATTTGGGGCTTTACGCTCGGCACAATGGTAATAGTTATTTACTGCGTTTTGGTTTTGGCTCAAATTTTGGTATTGCGCAAAAAATTTGAGATAAAAAACATTTTGGGAGTACCCGTAGCGCTTATTTTCGGTACAATGGTAGACTTTGTAGGAATAGATAAAAAGGCGTTCGGTCATTTATTGGCGGATTTTCCAAGACCTTCAAATTATTTTTTACAACTTGTTTTTTTGGTTGCAAGTATTATAATAATAGGTATAGGAGTTTACATTTATTTAAAACCCAATTTGGTTCCTATGCCGGCAGAAGGCTTGGCGTCGGCGATTTCTAAAGTAAGCGGTAAACCTTTCGGCGACTGTAAAACTTTTGTAGACGTAGGATTGATTGTAACGGCTTTAATTTTACAGCTTATATTTTTAGGCGGATTTAAATCTTTTACGGGAGCAAATGTTGTGGTAAGAGAAGGTACAATACTTTCGGCTGTATGCGTGGGACAGGTTGTAAAGCTTTTAAATAAGTGGTTTAATAAGTAGTAATAAGCCGTATAAAAAACAGTTTTTATAAAATAAATTTTTTGTATCAAGATTTGCAAAAAGCGGTAAAAATTTTGTATTACAAGGTTTTGCAACACAAAGAACAAAAGATTTAATTAATAAAATGTAATTTTGCAAAAGCGGTTTTTAGGCAAACCGTTAGTTTGCCCAAAGCCTAAATTTTAATTTAGGCTTTAAAAAGGCTTCGCCTTTTTAAAAACCGCGTAAGCTTAAATTAAAACAGATAAAAACATAAACAAAAAATAAAATCATAATAAAAAATTCGGAGAAAAAAATTATGCCGTTTTTAAATGAAAAAATTGAGTGTATGCCAAAAGAGCAGTTAAAAAAATTACAGTCCGAAAGGCTTGTAAAAACAGTTGAAAACTGCTATAAAAACGTAGAATGTTTTAGAAAAAGAATGGACGAAAAGAACTTAAAGCCCGAAGATATTAAGGGTATTGAAGATTTACATAAGCTTCCCTTTTCGTACAAAAAAGATTTAAGGGATTATTACCCGTACGGACTTTTTGCGGTAAATATGAAAGATGTTGTTAGGGTTCATGCTTCAAGCGGAACTACCGGCAAAAGAATAGTTGTTGGATATACCGAAAAAGATTTGGATATGTGGGCGGATTGCGTTGCAAGAATGTTTGCCGAAATAGGCGTTACCGATAAAGATATTGTACAGGTATCTTTTGGATACGGATTATTTACCGGCGGTTTCGGTTTGCATGCAGGAGCCGAAAAAATAGGCGCTACGGTTATACCTATGTCCAGCGGCAATACCTCTTTACAAATTCAAACAATGATAGATTTTAAAGCTACGGTTATTTGCTGTACGCCCTCTTATGCCATGTATTTGGGCGAAGAGGTTGAGCGTTTGGGAGTAAAAGACCAATTAAGCTTAAAATACGGAATTTTCGGAGCCGAGCCGTGGACGGAGGATATGCGAAAAGCTATTGAAAATTCTTTAAATATAAAAGCTTACGATATTTACGGATTATCGGAAGTTATGGGTCCCGGAGTGGCCTGCGAATGTAAATATCAAAACGGTATGCACGTTTGGGAAGATAACTTTTTAGTTGAAATTATAGACCCCGAAACAGGAGAAGTTTTACCCGAAGGCGAAAAAGGAGAATTGGTATTTACTTCCGTTAATAAAGAAGCTTTTCCGGTAATAAGATACAGAACCAGAGATATTTGCTCTTTAAAAACAGAAAAATGCAAATGCGGAAGAACGCATATAATTATGAATAAGCCTACCGGAAGAAGCGACGATATGCTTATTATAAGAGGCGTAAACGTATTTCCTTCGCAAATAGAAGAGGTGTTGTTAAAAGTAAGCGGAAACAGCATTACACCGAATTATCAGATTGTGGTTGACAGAGTTAACAACACCGATACTTTTGAAGTAAATGTTGAAATGAGCGAATCGTTTTTAGAGGACGATATAGACATTAAAACAATAGAAAAAATGGAAAAAAGCATTACCGAAAAATTAAGAAGCACTTTAGGTATAGGCGCAAAAGTACATTTGGTTAACCCAAAATCTATAGAGCGCAGTACGGGAAAAGCCAAAAGGGTTATAGATAAACGCAAATTGGTATAATAAATAAAATTTATATTAATACAAAAAAATTAAAATATTAAGGAGAGTTTTTTATGATTATTACTCAGCTTTCGGTTTTTTTGGAAAACAAACCCGGCAGACTTTTTGATGTAACCGACGCTTTAGCGGAAAGCGGAATAGATATTTCGGCTCTCTCTCTTTCGGAAACTGCCGAATACGGAGTTTTAAGACTTATTTTAAGCAATCCCGAAAAGGCAAAACAGATTATATCCGATTTAGGCGTAGTGGTAAAAACCACTAAAACTTTAGCGGTTGCCATAGATGATATTCCCGGAGGAATGGCGAATTTTCTTAAAATTTTTAACGATAACGGTTTAGATGTAAGATATATGTACGCCTGCGTAGGAAGAGTATCCGGCAAGGCTTTAATGGTTGTAAAATTAAGCGATACGGAAAAGGGCGAGGCAATTTTAAAAGAAAAAGGTCTTGACAATTTAAAGCCTACCGATATTTACAGAATTTAGGCAATGCGAGAAATCCGTGCTCAAAAAACAGGTTCGGATTATTCTCGTTTGCATAGGGTAAAAATTTATACGGGCGGCGAGCCCCAAAAACAAATTTTTGTTTTTGGCGCAAAAGCTAAAGCTTTTGCGAAAAGCCCAAAGGGCTTTTGGCTCGCCGCCGCGGCATAAAACAAAAAACGAAAAAAATAAAAACATAAAATTTTAAAATTCAAAAAGAAGGTTTAATTATGGAATTTGTTGTATCTAACCGTATGAGCAAAATTAAAGGCTCTGCCATACGCGAGATTTTTAAATATGCAGCCGATCCTAATGTTATATCTCTTGCCGGAGGAAATCCCGATCCGGCTTTATTTCCCAATAAAGAATTAAGCGTTATAGCCAAAAACATTTTGGAAAAAGAACCGGTTTTGGCTTTACAGTACGGAATAACCGAGGGCTACATGCCTTTAAGGGAAACCATTAAAAAAAGGCTTAAAAGTATTGAAAACATAGGAAACGATTACGATGAATTGGTGGTTATGTCCGGCGGACAGCAGGGAATAGAATTAACCTGTAAAAATTTGGTCAACGAAGGCGATACCGTTATTGTGGAACTTCCAAGTTTTATAGGCGCCACAAACGCTTTTCGCTCTTACGGTGCAAACCTTGTAGGAGTACCGGTTTTAGAAGACGGTATGGATTTGGATTATTTGGAAAAAGTTATAAAAGAAAACAAAAATATAAAGCTTATTTATACAATACCCACCTTCCAAAATCCTATGGGCGTTACTATGAGTATAGAAAAGCGTAAAAAGCTTTTAAAAATAGCCGAAGAAAATAATATTCATATATTGGAAGATAATCCGTACGGCGAGCTTTGCTTTAACGGAGAAAAAACGCCTACGATAAAATCGTTTGATAAAACCGGAACGGTTATATACGCCGGCTCTTTTTCTAAAATTTTAGCTCCCGGTTTAAGACTTGGATTTTTAATAGGTGATAAAAATATAATTTCTAAAGTAACCGTTGCAAAACAGGTTTCGGATGTACATACGCCGATGCTTCCTCAGCTTTTGGCTTACGAATATATGAAAAATTACAGTATAGACGATTTAATAAAAAAGATGAGAGAAACATATAAGCATAAATGCCAAACTATGATAAATGCAATGGAAGAATATTTTGACAGTTCCGTTTATTATACAAGGCCCAACGGCGGTTTATTTATATGGTGCGATTTAAAACACGGTATAGATTCTTTGGCTTTATCTAAAAAAGCTATTGAAAAAAAGGTGGTTTATGTGCCCGGAAATACCTTTATGGTTGATATGGATGCACCTTGCAGTGCTTTAAGGCTTAATTATTCTACTATGGACGATGAACATATAGTTGAGGGTATTAAATGCTTAGCACCCGTATTTAACGAGGCCATAAAAGAAGCCGAAAATAATTAACACGGAATAAAAAATAACCCTTAAAAAATTTTAAGGGTTATTTTTGTTATATGATATATTATGTATTAAAATTATATGTTATAATTTTAATGCGATTTTTAAAAATGCACTGATGTTGTAACAATAAAAGCAGTTAAAGGATTTTTATTTATGAAAATTATTTTATGTTTGGAAAACAGCGGAGGAATGATTTTTAATAATCGGCGGTTAAGCAAAGATATAAAAGTAACGGAAGATATTTTGCAAACCGTTAAAAGCAACAGACTTTTTATTAACGATTTTTCTAAGGATTTGTTTTGTATGCCCAACGGCGGTTTATATAAAAATATCTATTTAACCGAAGATTTTTTTAATTTGCAAAAAGAAGACTATTGTTTTTTGGAAAACACAGATGTTTTAAAATTTTTAAATAAAGCCGATACGCTTATTATTTATAATTGGAACAGAGATTATCCCTATGATTTTAATTTTAACAAAGATTATTTAACCGGCTTTAAGCTTTTAAGTACAAAAGAATTTAAAGGGAATTCACACGAAAAAATAACAAAGGATGTATATGTAAAATGAAAAAGCAATTAAAGCTTATATCGGTTATTTTAAGTATATTTATAACCTTAAATTTTTGCGGCTGCGCAAAATCGGAAAATTCAAATAATCTAAGCGGTTCAAATTTTAACGGTTATAATTCGGTTATAAGCGAACAGGAGAATTCTTCAAAAAACTCAAATTCCGCTTTTTTAAACGCAAAGGCCGAAAACACGCCCGAAAAAACCGCAAAAGAAGAAAAAGGATTTTCTTTAAAATCCGTTCCGGCTTTTTCCGGTAATTCGTATGTAAAAATAAATAATAATATTCCTTATTTTACAAGCAAAGATTACACCGTAAAGTCGTATGAATATTACAGTGATTTGGATTCTTTGGGCAGATGCGGCGTTTGCGTTGCCGTAATAGGTAAAGATTTAATGCCCACAGAAGAAAGAGGCGCCATAGGAAGCGTAAAGCCTACCGGTTGGCATACCGTAAAATACGATAATATAGACGGCAAATATTTATATAACCGCTGCCATTTAATCGGTTATCAGCTTTCGGGTGAAAACGCCAACGTTAAAAATCTTATAACGGGTACAAGATATTTAAATGTTAAAGGAATGCTGCCGTTTGAAAATATGGTGGCGGACTATGTAAAAGAAACCGGCAACCATGTTTTATATAGAGCAACACCGATTTTTGAAGGTACTAATTATTTGGCTAAAGGTGTTTTGCTTGAAGGCTATTCCATAGAAGACGGCGGAAAGGGAATTTGTTTTAATGTATTTTGCTATAATTCCCAACCGGGAATAAATATAAATTACGCCACGGGCGAAAGCAGTTTAAACGCAAGAGGTAATACTAATGCGGGTGCGCAAAGCAAAACGCAATCTAAAAACAATACCAACGCAAAAAGCAGTTCTTCAAAAAAAGTTACCGTAAAAGTGCCCGATAAAAGCCAAACGGTAAGCAACGGCGTTTGGGTGCCTAAGCACGGCGTCAAAAAATATCACAGCAAAAAAACTTGCAGCGGTATGAAAGACCCTTTGCAGGTATCGGCAGAAACCGCAAAGGCAACGGATACACTCCTTGTAAAAAATGTTATTAAATTTTTTTATTAGACAAAGCAATCAGGGTACAATGGTTCCTGAAACGGAATATTTTCCCGTTTTGTTTGTCGCATCACTTGTAATACGGCAGTATTACTGCGTTCTTTTACTTTCAAAACAAAAAAATCTTCTTGTTTCAGGTCAAAGATTTTCGGCAAACAGCGTCTTTTAGCGGCACGGCGCCCGACCGAAGCATACCGGCGTATTCTGAGCGGAGGGC
>CADBQU010000048.1 GCA_902796905.1 Oscillospiraceae bacterium
AATCTTCGACCCAAAACGAGCGTATTTTTGTGTGGATTTTTATGCGGAGGATGCAATAAGGCTTTCGCCTTATAAAGACGACAAGTGGAAATATGCCGAAAATACACCGTTTTGGGCCGGTTCGGATTATTCTCGCTTGCCTAAAAACAAAACTTAACACCGCATATAGTTGCACAAGCTTTTATTTTTTAAAAATTAAAAAAACATCCGTTATCATCCGTTAAAATTTAATTATAAAAAATCATTATAAATTTTATATAAATTAAATTTAAATTTTAAAAATTTACTGTTTGGAGGCAAATTATGGAATTAGATAAACAAAAACTTTTAAACGAAATAAAAAAGAACTTAAGCCAAAATAAAAATACAGGAAACACCCGAATAAACAATATAAATAATATAAACCATGCGGCAAACTCCGAAAAAGCCCAAGAACTTTTAAACAATTTAGACGAAAAAACGGCAAAAAAGGTCAACAATATTTTAAATGACCCGGCAAAGCTGAATAAAATTTTAAAAAGCGAACAAGCGCAAAAACTTTTTGAAAGCCTTAACGGCAAATAGGTAAAAACTATGGACGATATGGAAAAAAAGCTTAAAGAGCTTTTAAATAATCCCGAACAACTGCAAGAGCTGAAAGCCCTTGCAGATTCGGTTTTTGCCGAAGAACCAAAAAAGGAAGCCGAAGAAAAAACAAATAAAACGGCTTTAAAAGAAGTATCAACCGAAAAAAGCCAGTTTGAACAACCGACTGAAAAAGAAAATATTAAAAACAATGTTTTAAATATTTTATCCCGACTTCAAAACACCGATAACAGCCAAAGCGGCAATAAAAACAATAACGGAGCCAACGCCCAAAACAACAGTTCTTTGCCGAATGCGGAACTTATTTTAAAAGCGGGAAAACTTTTTAAAACCGCAAAACCCGACATCCGCATAAATTTATTGCTTGCATTAAAGCCTCATTTAAGCCCCGAAAAGCGCAAAAGAGTAGACAGTGCCGTTAAAATTTTAAAAATTTACGATATACTTCCTCTTTTAAAAGAAAGCGGCATTTTAGACTCTTTATTAAATTAAAAATTCGTTTTTTAACTTTATTGCTTTAAAAGCTTATTGCCTTAAAAGTTTATTAAAAGAAGGGAGAACAGCAAATGACCGATTACGAAAGAAAAGAATTCGAACAGCAAAAAAGGCTGGCGGAAATGCAGTTTAGGGAACTGTACAATCCTCAAAATATGCCAAATATTTTTCAAACTCCGCAAAGCGTTCAATATAATCAAAATTCTTCAAATCCGCAAAGCAAACAAGCCAAAAATTTTTCGAATTCCGAAACCCGAAAAAGCAGTTCCTTAGGATTTAAAAATAAAACTCAAAACGGTCGCATAAACAATATGCCCGACAAATCCGGAACTGAAAATCCGAATTCATCGGGCGGTAATAAATTAAATAAAACCGATTTTAAAGAAAACCCGTTAAACGTTTTCGGGTCTTTGGGTTTAAATTCCGATACGGCGCTTTTGGCTTTGCTGGCTTTACTTTTATATTCGGAAAATGCCGACCGTATTTTAATTTTGGCCCTTATTTACATAATGCTTTAAAAAAACCGCCAGTTCTTTAATTAAATCTTTGCTTTCTTTGTTGGACTTTTCTTTTAAAGCCAAAGGTCCGTTAACATCGGTTATAACCGCTCCTGTATAATTGCACAGCGGAGCCGAATGTTCGTTTTTTAAAAAGCACATGGTTTCGTTATTAAAAATACCGAATCGGCGTTCTATAAGTTTAAGCGCCTCTTCTCTCGAAGAATTAATATCGGTAATTTCCGTAACGCTTTCATCGTAATAAGAAATTCTTAAATTATTCTTATGTAAATTAGGAGTTATATTTAATAAAGCCGCGCCGGAATTTTTGCTGTAAAGCGAAATTTTCGAAACCTCTTCCGTTATTTCGGATAGCTTTTTGGCGTTTTCGCCTTTCACTTTTACAACGCCTGCTTTTAAAGACAAATACATATCCATATCTTTTTCGCATTCCGCAATTTTAATAAATGCCGAAAGAGCCCTGCGGTCTATAACGCCCATATAGTAAACGGTGTTTTCTCCGAAAACCGCCGCTCCGTCGTCGCATATAAACAAAAGCAAATTAATTAATCCCGAAAAAGTATTTTTTACCTCGTAAAAGCTGCGGTGCGTTACCACCGCAACCTTTATTCCGTTTTCCGTATATTGCTTTAATATTTCTTTGGCAACCGGATTAAGCTTTAGGTTTTTATCAATTAATATTTCTTCATCTATAACTACTAATTTTAACATAATTTTTGCTCTGTCCCATCAATAATTAATACTGTAATTAATGTTGTAATTTATATTAATTATACCATTATTATTTTTTAAAGGCAATCGGTAATAAATAAACCGTAAAATTACAAAATTCAAAATCTGATTTTTTATATTATATATTTAAATTTATATTATAAATTTTAAAATTTTATTTGCGTTTTTATTCGCATTCGTAACCTAAATCTTCTATTGCGTTAATCATGCTTTCTTTGGTTATATTGTCTTCGGCCTCTATTACCGCTTTTTTGGTTTCAAGATCTATATCCGCATTTGTAACGCCTAATTTAAAAAGCGCTTTTTTAACCGCAGCCACACAATGTCCGCACATCATTCCGTTAATAGTTAATACTGTTTTAGTCATAAAAATACTTCCTTTTAATTTATTGTTGGTTTTAAATGGGTTTATTTTATTGCGGCAGGGAACAAAATTTTATTTTGTTCCCATTTGCCAAAGCTTTGGCAAATAAAACGCCTGCGGCGTTTTTGCCGCAAAATTTTTATAGGTTTTTCAGGTTTTTTATAGGTTTCTGTTTATTTGCATTTTTTAAGTTTATTTAAGCTTAACAAATTTAAGCCTTAAAGCCGAAAGCAAAACCGAAACGCTTGAAAAACTCATAGCGGCGGCGCCTATCATAGGACTTAAAAGAATTCTGAATGCCGGATACAAAACTCCTGCCGCAAGCGGAATTGAAAGGGAATTGTAAATAAACGCCCAAAACAAATTCTGTTTTATATTCCTTACGGTTTTTCGGCTTAAAATAACAGCTCCCGCCAAATCAATCAAATCATTCTTTACCAAAACTATATCGCTTGAATTTATCGCTATATCCGTACCGTTTCCCATACCTATTCCTATAAGGGCTTCGGTTAATGCCGGGGCGTCGTTTATGCCGTCGCCTACCATTAAAACTTTTTTGCCTTTTTCTTTTAATTCCATAACCTTTTCGGCTTTGTTTTTAGGTGTGACTTCGGCAAAAACTTTTGTTATACCTACTTTTTTTGCCACCGCTTCGGCTGTAGAAATATTATCTCCCGTAACCATTATAACATCTAAACCTAAATTTTTAAGTCTTTTAACCGCTTCTTTGGAGGTAGGTTTTATTTCGTCCTCCACCGATATTATTCCTACAACCTTTCGGTTTTCGGCTATAATAACCGCCGTTCTTCCCTTTAAAACTTCTTCACTGTACGCTTTGTCAAATTCTAAAAGCTCTAAGCCTTGGTTTTCAATAAACTTTTTGTTGCCTATTAAAATTTGTTTGTTTAAAACTTCGGCGCTTACTCCGCCGTATTCTGCCGTTTTAAAGTTTTTGGGATTAAACAAAGCAATGTTATTTTCCTCGGCATATTTTTTTATGGCAGCCGCTATTGGGTGTGCGGAGCCTATTTCGGCAGAAGCCGCCAATACCGCAATTTTATCTTTTTCTTCTTTTAAATGTTCTTCCGTTTTTGTTTTGTTTAACTGTTCGTTTAAATCGCTTTCGGAAATAATATTTGTAACCCTGGGTTTTCCGTAGGTTAAGGTTCCGGTTTTGTCTAAAAGTACAGTATCTATATTTTTTGTGTTTTCCAAAGCTTCGCCGTTTTTAATTAAAATTCCGTTTTTGGCGCCCACTCCCGTAGCCACCATTACCGCCGTAGGGGTTGCAAGACCCAAGGCGCACGGACAGGCTATAACCAAAGAAGTTATAAATATTTTAACCGCAAAAGCAATATCTTTTGTTGCTATATACCAAATAATACCTGCCAAAAGCGCTATTGCCGTAACTACGGGAACAAATACTCCCGAAACTTTATCGGCTATTTTTGCAATGGGAGCCTTTTTTTCTCCCGATTGTTCAATCAATTTTATTATTTGAGAAATAGTAGACTCTCTGCCCACTTTTTCCACTTTTATTTTTACCATACCGCTTAGGTTTACGGTTGCGGCATAAACTTTATCTTTTACGGTTTTTTCCTTGGGCATACTTTCTCCCGAAAGCATAGATTCATCAAATACGCTTGTACCTTCTACTATTTCACCGTCCGCCGGAATACTCTCTCCCGGTTTTACAATTAAAATATCGTTTTCTTCCACTTCCGAAAGCGGAACGGTTACTTCTTTGCCGTCCTCCAGTTTATTGGCGGTATTGGGTGATAACGCGGTAAGCTCTTTAAGCGCAAAACGCGTTTTGTTTTTAGAAAGCATTTCCAAATATTTGCCCAAAAGTATAAGGGTTATTATAACTCCCACGCTTTCAAAATAAAGGGAGTGCACCGCTTTATGCTGCCCCGCAAATACCAAAATAGAATTATACAAACTAAAGCCGAACGCCACAAAAGTGCTTAAAGCTATTAAAGTATCCATATCCGGAGCTTTAAAAATTACGGCTCTTATTCCGTTTATATAAAACTTGTATCCTATAATCATTATAGGAAGCGTTAAAATTATTTCGGCCAAAGCAAAGTTTTTGGGATTTGTGTGCATATTTAAAAATTCCGGCACAGCGCCTTCTATAAACATCGGAACCATAGAAATATACAGCAGCGGCACCGCAAAAATAATACTTAAAATAAGCTTTGTTTTTAATATTTTTGCCTGCTTTTTTTCATATTCTTCTTTTGACTGCGTTAAATATTTAAAGCCAATTTGTTCAACTTTATCGGCAATATCCGAAATAGATACTTCCGATTTATCATATAAAACCGTGGCGTTTTCGGCAGCCAAATTAACCGTAACGGATTTTACCCCGTTCATTTTACCTAAAATCTTTTCTATTCTTCCGCTGCAGGCGGCACAGGTCATACCTCCCACCGCAAAAGTAACTTTTGTAAGCTTTGCCGATGCTTTGCCGTTTACAGATTTATTACTCATTTAAAAACTCCAAAAGCTCATCTTTTTCCATATATCCCACTGTTGAATTTATAAGTTCTCCGTCTTTAAATAAAGCCAGTGCCGGTATACTCATAACTTTATATTCTATAGAAAGCTCCGGTTCTTTATCAATATTTACTTTATAAAAGGTTACGTCTTTTACCTGTTCTTCGGTTTCTTTTAAAACGCCTGCCAACATTTTGCACGGATTACACCAATCGGCGTAAAAATCCACCAAAACCTTCCCCTTTGCGTTTAAAACCTTTTCCGTAAAAGTTTCTTTAGTAAGTTCCATCTTTTTTCTCCCCTTTTAAATTTTTTATATCTTGATATACTTTTAACACTGTATATCATTAATACCTTACTGCTATTATTCCTTTATTTTTAAAAAATAGTATCCTTAATATTGCAACCGTAAAAACAAACCGTTTGATAAATAATAATTTTTGCGCCGTTTTTGTTTTTAATGTTTAGTGTGCCTTGTTTAAAATAAAATTTTTCCGTATCAAAATTTACAAAATTCGGTAACGCTTTCGCATTATAAGGCTTTTAACATATAAAACTTTTAACAAAAATACAAAAAATTTATATGTCAAAACCAACTTACGGATTTATACTTATTATTGCAATATTCAATAAATATCACTCAATATATCCACAAATAAATTTTAATACAAAATTTTATTTAATTCAATACATTTAACACTTTTTTTAAATGTTTGGCAAGTATAACTTTTTATAATAAATTTGCACTTTTTAAATTAATTCGGTTGCTAAAAATCATATTTTATGATAATATAAAATTGTATAGACAAAGCAATCAGGGTACAATAGTTCCTGAAACGGAATATTTTCTCGTTTTGTTTGTCGCATCACTTGTAATACGGCAGTATTACTGCGTTCTTTGACTTCCAAAACAAAAAAATCTTCTTGTTTCAGGTCAAAGATTTTCGGCAACCGGCGTCTTTTAGCGGCACGGCGCCCGACCGAAGCATACCGGCGTATTCTGAGCGGAGGG
>CADBQU010000049.1 GCA_902796905.1 Oscillospiraceae bacterium
AATACTGCCGTATTTCAAATGACGAGACAAAATAATCGGACAAATTTTCCGCTATGGGAAGCATTGGACCCTGATTGTATTGTCTAAGCTTTGGTTTAATGCAGATTGTTTAAAACGTTTGAAAGGCATTTGCCCACAAGAGAGGCGGAATATGCGGCTTCGCTTAAAGTATTGGCTTCGGTGCCTATTTCCAAAAGTAAGGAGCCGGTGGTTAGGTTTTGATTGTATCTTCTGGGCGTAAAGGTTACTGCCCTTGCCAAGGAAGGGTAATTAACCTCCATATTTTGCTGCAGTCTTATGGCAAGCCTAAAGTTTTCTCTCCAGTTAGGAAAGTTTTCAACTTCTCCTGCCATACAACCCGAAACCAGCATAACCTGGGCGGCTTTTTTACCGTTTAAAGTAACGGTCGGCTTAATTTTAGTGCCATCGTTATTATTTACGGAATCTCTGTGTATATCCAATACCACTTTTACGGACGGATATTTTTTTAAGTAGCTTTTTATGGTTTGTGCCGAGCGGTTGTAGCTGCCGGAAAACTGCGGATGGTCGTGTATTGTATCGCTTTGAACGCACACTATTCCGTTTTCTTCCAGCTGCTTTTTTATAACGCTTCCTATAAAAACCACGTTTTTTGTTTTATCGGTACTGCCGGTAGCGTCTTTAGAGGTATAATAGTTTCGGTCTTCAAGCATATAGCTTTCGGTAGTGTGGGTAGAAACTATTAAAACCTGAGGCTCTTTGCTTTTGGCAATTTTAAATTTTATGGGCGTTTCCAACTCTTTTTTTAAATCCACCTTTAAACCGGTGGAATTTTTAATATATATTTTGTTGTAGCTTAAATTTGCAGAGTACGGGGACAAAACTTCTTCTGAGATTTTACCTTTAACGGTGGCTTTTGCCGCCGTTTCAACTTCGTTTTTTTGTGAAGAATTGTTTTTTTGCTCTGCACTTGAGTTTTCTTTTAAACCGTCGGCGGATTTTATTTTGTTTTTGTTTTCACTGTTTTCGGAAGCTGTTTTAAACGAACTTTCGGTGCGGTTTGCAAGCACCGTGTTTTTTGGCATTACAAGCGAAACCGAAAAAACGGAGGCAAAACAAACAAATAAAAACATAACGCCCGAAATAAATTTTTTTAAAAATTCCATAAAATTCTCCTCCATAAAAAATTTATGAAAGAAAAAATAATAAAATACTACTTTTATTTTTTTATTTTATTTTTTGCGCCGTTTTTAAGAATATGTCGGATAAATAATCCGTTTTTTTGTTTATATCGTTAAACGTTATTAAAAGGTTATTTAAAGCAGAATTAAAATTGTTGTAATTATTGTAGTAATTATTAAAACCGCTGTAATTATTATCGGTGCGGCTTTGGGTGCTTTTTTTGTTTTTGTTTTCGATTTCTTTTATTTCAACTTCTTTCTCTGCTTCTTTTTCAACTTCTTTTACAACCTCTTTTTCGGTTTCTTTCTCAAATTCTTTTTTTAATATAAGAGCACAGCCTAAGCCGAAAATTTTGGGATACGGATTGTTTTTTGTTTTTTTAATATATTTTGTGTTTTCGGTTAAAAACAAAGTGTTGCGGTTTATATTTTTAAGGCCGTAGTCGGATAATTCCAAAGCTCCTAAATTAACGGCGTTTTTGGTAAAAAGGCTGTCTATTAATAAAATATTTTTAAACGCGGTATATTCGTTTGCAACGGTTTTTAAAAAAGCGCTGTTTTCTATTCCGGTTTTTGCAAAAATATCCAAAAACAAAAAACCGTGTTCTTTTAAAATTTGATTTTTGTTTCTGGCATTTTTAAGCTTTTGTATGGCTTTAAAGCCTAAGCTGTCGGCGGAAATTTCGGGATTCCCCAAACCTATAAATAATATTCCGCCGGGCGCTTTGCGCCTATTTATAAAATCGGCTGCGGAAATAGCAATATCGTTTGCGTTTTTAGAATTTTCGTTAAAAGGTTTTACTGTGTTTTTGGTTAACAAGCATTTGTTACAGTATAAATTCAAGGTAAAAAAATCAAAATTATTTAAAGAAAAAGTATTGTAAAAAATTCCGTTTTTGGTTTTTTTTAAAACGGTTTTGGTTTTTGATTTAATAATAAAATCCGCTGCGGTTTCGTTATAATTATACAAACAATAAAAACTCCTTTTTAAATTTAAAAATTAAAAATTTAAGGCTGCGGCCTTATAAGGCGTCAAGCCCCCAAAACAAAACCAAAGGTTTTGTTTTAGGCAAAAGCCTGGGCTTTTGCCCCCAAGCCCGAAAAAATTTCGGGCTTGGGGCTTGGCCGCCCCGTTATGGGTTTAAAATTATTTTAGTTATTTTATTTTTTAAAAAATAAAAAAAGTGTTGCTTTTTTATATTAAAAATGATATAATTCTTTCATACGAGACTTTATAAGGAGGTGCCAAACCTTGCCGAATATTAAATCAGCTAAAAAACGTGTTATTACAAGCAAAGCAAACAACGAACGCAACAAAAGCTATCGTTCCGCTTTAAAAACAGCTGTTAAGGCTGCCGCAACTGCTTCGGAAGATAAAGAAACTGCAGTTAAGGTTGCAATTAAAAAGGTTGACAAAGCTGTAGCAAAAGGTATTTTACATAAAAATACTGCTGCAAGAAAAAAATCTCAGCTTCAAAGAAGTCTTAACAAATAAAAACAGCAAAAATAAAAAAGAACAACTTTTATGCGGATGCGCTTAGGGCGTATCCGTTTTTTCTTTTTTCTTTTAAATTTAAATAAATTAAGATGAATTAAGAATTTTATTTTAAATTTCGGGTTCAGGCTTTTGTGGGCTTTTGTGTTTTTAAAACAAAAGCTTTGTTAAAAGAAAGGCCTTTTATTTAGTATCCCTTTTTTGAATAAAAATAAGCATTTTTACATAAATATTATTAAATTATATTTGTAGGTGTAAAAATGCAAAAACGAAAATTTGTTAAAAATGCTTTTTGGCTAACTGCTACTTCGCTTATTTTGCGCTTTGTGGGCGTTTACTTCAGAATTTGGTTAAGCAATAAAATAGGCGCCGAGGGTATGGGGCTTTATCAGCTGGAAATGTCGGTGTTTATGCTTTTTGCCGTTTTTGCGGCTTCGGGACTTACTACGGCGGTTACAAGGCAGGTAACGGATTATTTAAGCCTTAACAATAAAGCGGGCGCTAAAAAAAGCTTAAAGGTTTCGTTTTATTTAACGGCTATTTTGGCTTTTGCTTCTTCCCTAAGCCTTTTTTTGTTTGCAAAACCCATAGCCGTTTTTGCCATAAAGGATGTAAGGGCGTATAAAGCTTTAAAAATTGCGGCGTTGGCTTTGCCTTTTATGGGTACGGCAAGCATTTTTAAGGGATATTTTTTGGCAAGAAGAAATGCCAAAAGTCCGTCTTTGGCAATAATTTTAGAACAAACCGTAAGAATAGCGGCAGTGTTTTTTATGTTTTATAAATATAAAATAAATTCTTTGGCAAACGCTACGGCGGCGGTGCTTTTGGCGGACGCATTGTCCGAAGGCAGCAGTATGATATTTTTAAGCGTTGAATTTATAAAAGATTATAAAAAAATAGGGGATTTAAAACCCTTTAAAAACTATAAAAACAGCAAAGCGTTAAAAAGACTGTGCGCGCCAAAAACCTCCGTGGTTTTAAAAAACAATCTTTCTATTTCGGTCCCAATAACTTTGGGCAAATATTTAAGCACCGGATTGAGAACTTTGGAAAACTTACTGGTTCCCAGAAGCTTAAGCAAATATACTTTTTCTTACAAAAATTCTTTAACCCAGTTTGGTATGATAAAAGGAATGGCTTTGCCCATTTTGTTTTTTCCTTCGTCGCTTTTGGGCTCGGTAACCACTCTTTTAATACCCGAATTAAGCGAGGCCAAAGTAAAAAACAACAGCGGTGCCATAAAAAAAGCGGTTGATAAAAGTGTTAAAATAACCCTTTATTTTGGGTTTATTGCCGCGGTTATTTTTTATTTTGCCGCCGAAAAAATAGGCGTTGTAATTTATAAAAACGCTTCGGTGGGTTTTTTAATAAAGGCGCTGTCGCCGCTGGTGCCCGTAATGTATTTGGACAGTCTTTGCGACGGACTGCTAAAAGGACTGGATAAGCAAAAAGCGGTATTCTTTCATTCTTTTTTTGATTCTGTTTTAAGAATAACGCTTATTTTGGCAGTTGTTCCTTTTTTTGGTATGACCGGATTTTTAATAATAATGTTTTTAAGCAATATTTTTACCTGTTTTTTAAACGCCCGAAAACTTTTTTTAACCGCAAAAGAAAAACCCGACCTTAAAAATACCGTTATTTTACCGCTTGTTTTTGCGCTTTTCTCGGGGAGTATTTCTTTTGCATTGTGTGAAATTTTTAAAATAAATTCCAATATGTTGTATTTAATAATTTTTTCTTTAATAGCTGTTGTAATTTTTGTATTTTGCATATTGGCACAAAATGCGTTTAAAATTAGTAAAATAAAGGGTTTTTTAAGCTAAATAGGTTTATTTTTTTACTATTTTGTAGTGTTTTTTTAGACTTTATTTATTGCGTAAAATATTATAAAATTAACTTGTAGAATTTTCGTATTTTATTCAAGGAGAGATACTATGAAAAAGTTTTTAGCATTATTGCTTTGCATGGTTATGGTTATAGCATGCGTTGCAGGCTGTAAAGGCAATAAAGGCACAGTCGACACTTCATCCGGCAGCAGCAGCGACGATTATATAGATGCAAGCGATGACGATACAAGCAGCGACGAAGAGCCGACGGACGACAACGGCGACAATACGGATAATAACGAAAGCGGAAGCGGCGGTCGTCATGTTGTAACTACTACAAGTACTTACAAAAGACAAACCGTTATAGATAACCGTTCGGACGCTCAAAAACGTGTTAAAAGCATAGAAGAAGGTTCCGACGAAGATTTCCTTTTAAGATGTATTTACAGGGATACAAAAGGTAACTATGCCGGTAATATGACAAGAACAGCAAACTTTATTCGTAAAGCAAAAGCAGGTCAAGCAACAAACGTTGTTGTTTTCGGCGGCGTTAACTGCGGTGCGGAAGACGGTTACGGTTCATATTTAGAAGAAAACTTACAATCCGCTTACGGCGACAAAGTTAATGTTTACGAATACGGTATGGGCAGTATTTCTTCCGACAAAGCGGTTTATTTAATTAAAGAACATGTTATTGATTATAAACCGGATTTGGTTGTGCTTGATATTTCGGTTGACGACGGCAGCAAGGCAAAAGCTTTGTCGGTTTACTATGAAAATGTTGTAAGAAGAATTTTAAATGATACTTCCGCAGGCGTTATTATAGTTATAAATGCAGGATGTGCCGAGGCTACATGGGGCAAGAATAATCCCGATCCTATAGTTACAAATGAAAAATATGCAAAAGAAGTTGCAAACTATTATCAAGTTCCCGTTATAGATTTTAACAATGCGGTTTGGGATACTATTGCCGAATTGGTTGAGAAGAAAACTTACGGCGAACTTCCGTTATTAACTTGGAGCACTTTCGGCGACAGCTTTAAGAAATTGGGCGACCCAGGCAACGTTAATTTAGGAAATGCTATTTTTAAATATATTACCGAAGTAGAGAAAAAATTAAATGACGCTTCTACCAAAAAAGCTCCCGCTTTAGGCGATATTAATAATGCAAGAACATTTAAATATCTGAGAAATTCATATATTAAATTCTCTTCTATTGATATTATGAAAATGCGTAACGGCGGTACAGGCGGATATAAGATTTTATCGGATGAAGATCATTTGGTATATCCCGGCGGTACAGACAGCTGGCAGTTTACAGATAAGAACCGTACCGGTACAGAGGTACAGTATATAAGAGGTAAAAACCCGAATGATGATAAGGGTGCATCGGTAGGTATTGAAATTCAAATTCCTAAAGTTACAGCTTCTAATCCGGGACATTTAATATTTGCTACTTTGGCCTCGGATGCTACCAGAATAAGCGCTTCGTATTCTCCTGTAAAGGTAACCTGTTACGGAGCCGACGGCAAGGAAATTAAAAACGGTACTTTTAAAGGAACTGTATCATACTCCGGCGGCAGTTACGGTGCAATTTGTATGCCTATAACATTTGCCAAAGATACTGTAAAAATTAAAATTCAGGTAGGTACCAATACTTCCGGTTCCGGTGTAGCTTTATTAGGTATTGCAAGAGGATAGCGGTTTAAATAAATTTTAAGTTTATTTAAAGGGCAAAAAACAAAAATTAAAAAGCTTCTAAAGGTTTTCTTTAGAAGCTTTTTTGTTTGCCTAAGCAAAAAATAAAAAAGTAAAGCTTAAGGTTTAATAAAAACTTTTGTTTTTGTTAAACCGAATTTTGTTTGCTTTTGCCGTATTATTTTTATAAAAAAATAAAGCGCTTTTAAAGCGCTTATAAGTTTTTATTAATTTTGTTTTAAGCTTTAAAATATATATTAAATTATCCTTTTAAAGCGCGTTCAAGCCAAATGGAACCGATATCCATAGCATTGTAAAAACCGTTTTTTTCGCTTTTTTTAACAACTCTGTCGGCTTCTTTTAAATCGGGGTCGTTATTAATAAGATTTACTATTATTTTATCGGCTTTTTCTATTCCGCGGTCATCTTTTTTTGTTGAAAGAACATCAAATTTAATAACATATTTTTCGGACATATCGCCATAGTAAATTGTATTTTTGCTGCGAACCAAAGGTTTACCCTTAAAGGTTAAAAATTCTTCTCCCACGTTTTTCTCTCCTTCTCTACCGTACATATCTTAACAATAAAAGAAATGCTGCAGGTTAATTACACATATAGTATTTAACTAACATTTGTAAAAGGGTATCCCTATCAATCCTTCTTATTAAATTGCGGGCGTTGTTGTGCGTGGTTATATAGGTAGGGTCTTCGCTTAAAATATAGCCGACAATTTGATTTATGGGGTTATAGCCCTTTTCTTTAAGCGCATTGTAAACATTAAGCATAATTTCCCTTACTTCGCGTTCGTGTTCGTTGCCAAGAGAAAATGTAATTGTGTTATCGGTCATATAGTCCACGCTCCTTTCAAATATATAAAAGTATAAAAGCTATATATTACAAAAAATAACTAATAACGGTATATAAATGTTTTAAGGCAAAACTTTGCCGTATACACTTATATACTGTTATTATAACGCATTTTTGCATATTTTTCAAGCATTTTTACAGGCCGAAAGTTAAAAAATTAAAATAAAAAATTAAAAAATTAAATATTGCGGCGCGGCACCGAAAGCAAAGCTTTGCTTTGCTAAAAGCCAAAGGCTTTTGCCAAAACTTTGTTTTGGCTTCGGTGCCGCATACAAATTTAAAAACCCTACATAAACCGTAGGCTTTTTAATATAAATTTTATTTTAAAAATCAGCTTCTTAAAACAGCGCCTATTTTTTCAAGCTCTTTTAAAGCTTTGTTAATGGCTTGCTCTATTTGTTCGTCCGTTAAGGTATCTTCATGAGAGCGAAGAGTTAAACCGAAAGCCACGCTTTTTTTGCCTTTTTCTATTTGGTTACCCTTGTAAACGTCAAACAGTTTAAGGTTTTCCAAAAGCTTTCCGGCACCTTTTTTAATGGCTTTTTCCATATCGCCTATGTTAAGGTCCTCGCTGCAAATTAAAGCTAAATCGCGGTTAACGGCAGGAAATTTGGGAAGAGGTTTAAAAATAACCAATTTTTTGTTTAAAGCTTCTAAGTTTTCTAAATAAATTTCGGCAATAAACGTGCGTTTATTAATAGAAAAGCTTTCCATTGTTTTAGGATGAACTTCGCCCAAAATTGCTACTCTTTCGCCGTTTAAAGTAAATTCGGCGGTTCTTCCGGGGTGCAAATAGGGGATGTTGCTGCAAGCAACGCATTCGGGATTTACGCCTAAAAATTCAAAAACGCTTTCCACATATCCTTTTATTTTATAAAAATCGGTTTCTCCGAAAGCGCCTATGCAAAGAGTAGTTAACTCCTGCGGCTGCTCTTTTAAAGGAATTTCTTTGGCAATAAAACGTTTTGAAAGCTCAAAAAACGCACAGTTTTCATTGCCTTTGTTCATATTTGTGGAAAGTACGTTAAGCATACTGCTTACAAGCTGGGTACGCATAACGGAAAATTCTTCGCCCAAAGGATTTAAAATTTCTATTAAATTTTTATTGCTTAAACCTAATTTTTCGGCTTCTTTTTTAGGTATAAAAGAATATGTGTAAATTTCATTTAAGCCAATACCTGCCAAATGAAGCTTTAACGCTCTTCTTTTTTCTATTTTAGGCAACCTTTTGCCTTGCTGCTGTTCGCCTTTTAAAACGGTGCCTTCTATGTGGTCGCAGCCGTAAAGCCTTATAACCTCTTCGGCTATATCCGCGGTAAATTCAATGTCATCTCTAAAACTGGGGATAATGCAATGTAAAGTATCGCCCTTAAGCGTTGTTTTAATTAAAAGAGAATTTAAAATTTCTTCCTGTTTTTTACCGGGAATATTTAAACCTAAAAGAGCGTTTATTTTAGATACGGAAGTATCTAATTTTCTTTCGGTAACAAAGCCTTTGTTAAGGTCGTAAGCACCGCATACAACATCTCCGGCGTCTAAACTGCAAATAAGATGTAAAGCGCGTTTCAGTGCATATTCCACATTGCAAATATCGGTACCTTTTTCGTATCTTGCACTGGATTCGGTGCGTACGCCTACGGCTTTGGCAGTTTTTCTTATGCTGTCTCTTTTAAACTTGGCGCATTCAAAAAATACTTCTTTTGTATCCGGTTTTATACCGCTGCCCATACCGCCCATAACGCCTGCCAAACACGAGGGTTTAACGCCGTCGGCAATAACCAACATATTTTCTTTAAGCTCTACTTCTTTTTCATCCAACAGAACAATTTTTTCGCCTTTTTTTGCGTTTCTTACAATTATTTTGTTGTCTTCAAGTTCTCTTAAATCAAACGCATGCATCGGTTGTCCGGTTTCAAGCATAACAAAATTTGTTATATCTACAATATTGTTTATAGGACGCATACCGCTGGCTTTAAGTACGGTTTTAAGCCATTCCGGAGATTCCTTAATGCGTATATTTTTAACAACCTTACCCATATATCTTGGGCAAATATCGTAGTTTTGGTTTTCTACGGTTAAATAATTTTTAATGTTGTCGCCAACTTCTTTAAAATCGATTTTCGGTGCTTTAAAGGGTTTGTTTAAAACCGCGGCGGCTTCTCTTGCTATACCTATAATGCTGGAACAATCGGGTCGGTTGGCCGTAATTTTAAAGTCTATAATATAATCGAATAAATTAAGAATTTCGCGCATATCGGTGCCGGCGGCAACAGAAGAATCCAAAATTAAAATTCCGTGTACTTCCGCACCTTTGTAATCGCTTTCTTTTAATAAAAGCTCTTCGCCGGAGCACATCATACCAAAGCTGTCTACGCCTCTTAATTTGCCTTTTTTAATTTTAACTCCCGTGGGCAGCAAAGAATTATCAAGTGCTACGGGAACCGTGGCGCCTACAAAAATATTATCGGCACCGGTTACTATTTGCAAATTTTCTTCTTTGCCTATATCCAACATACAAATTTGCAAATGGTCGGAATCTTCGTGCTTTTTAATATCTACAATTTTTCCGGCTACAACATTTTTCATTGTTTCGGATAAATCTGTAATTTCTTCTACTTCAAAACCTGCCATAACCATTTTATCGCAAAGTTCTTTAGGAGAAATATCTATATCTACATATTGTTTTAACCAATTGAATGATGTTTTCATTTTATAACTCCTTAATTACTAAAGTAAGTGTCAAAACATTTAAAAGTAAAATATTTCGGCGCTTAATGCCTTTATATTTACTTGGCTTAAAATTGTTTTAAAAAGCGGTCGTCGTTTTCAAAAAGCAAACGAATATCGCTTATTTTGTGGCGGGTGGTTGTAAGTCTGTCCAAACCTATACCGAAAGCAAATCCGGAATATACGTCCGGGTCTATTCCGCATCCCTTTAAAACCCTGGGGTGTACCATACCGGCGCCCAAAATTTCAATCCAACCGGAGCCCTTGCAAACCCTGCAGCCTTTTCCGCCGCATTCGGGGCAGGAAACATCTACTTCTACGCTGGGCTCGGTAAACGGGAAAAACGAAGGACGAAATTTAACCTTTGTATCGTTACCGTAAATTTCGTGTACCATAATTTCCAATGTTCCTTTAAGGTCGCACATGGTTATGCCTTTATCCACAACAAGACCTTCTACTTGGTGGAATACCGGAGAATGCGTAGCGTCTACGTCATCCGAGCGGTAAACTCTTCCGGGACAAATAATTCTTATAGGAGGTTTTAAGGTTTCCATAGTTCTTATTTGCGCCGCAGAAGTTTGGGTTCTTAAAAGTAAGTTTTCTCCCAAATAAAATGTGTCCTGCATATCCCTTGCCGGATGGTCTTTGGGAACGTTAAGAGCCTCAAAATTATAGTGGTCGGTTTCAACTTCGGGACCTTCTACAACCGTAAAACCCAAACCTATAAAAATATTTTCCAAATTTTCAAGCGTTTGGCTTAAAGGATGCAAATGGCCTTTGGCTACGGGGGTTCCTTTAATTGTAACGTCCAATTTTTCGGCTTTTAATTTTAATTCCAGTTCTTTTTCTTTTATGTCTTTAAAAGCGTTCTGGAAATCTTCTTCTATTTTGCTGCGAACTTCGTTTGCAAGCTGACCCATTTTAGGTCTTTCTTCGGGAGATAATCCGCCCATCATTTTTAAAATGGAAGTAAGCTCGCCCTTTTTGCCTAAAAATTTAACTTTGAGCTCTTCAAGCTCTTTTAAACTGCCGGCATTTTTAAGAAGCTCTTCGCTGCTTTTTTTAATTTGCTCTAACTTTTCTTTCATAAGTTTTTTCCTTTCGTAAAAAGTAAAAATTTTATTCTGATAAGCAGGGTATATGGACCGTTTTAAAGCTTGCGCAGATTTTTTGCCAAAATAAACTTGTTTTTTGGCTGCTTTTTGGCAAAAAAACAAAAAAGCCCCGTCCCAAAGGGACGGAGCATACAGCTTCGCGGTACCACCCAATTTTCCGTTTTATATTATAGTTTTTTTATTTTTAAAAATTTAACAAACATAAATATAAAAACGAACACTTTAATTTAAGCTTAACGGAGCCTAAAAAACCGTCGCTTCCTACTTTTTTGTTCAAAAGCGCTGCTCAAAAGGGAACTTCGCCGAAAAAGATTTAAACGGACTTTCAGCCAACGGTCCGAATTCTCTTTAAAATCCCAAAATCGGTTACTTTACTTTGTCATAGCATTTAATTAAATTGTAGTTTTATTATATACGCAGATTGCTTTTTTTGCAAGTATAATATTAAGCGTAATATATTTTTTGATACTTTTTAATACTTTTAGGCAGGTTCGGTTTATTCTCGCTGGCCTAAGCTTTAAAATTCAATTTTTTCTTCTATATAGCTTTCAAGCTCGGAAATTTTTATTCTGTCCTGTTTCATTGTATCTCTGTCTCTTACGGTTACGCAGCCGTCGTTTTCGCTGTCAAAATCGTAAGTTATGCAGAAAGGAGTTCCTATTTCATCCTGACGGCGATAACGTTTTCCTATGCTTCCTGCGTCATCGTAATCAATTCTGAATTTTTTGGAAAGGCTTTCAAAAACTTCCCCGGCTTTATCGTTAAGCTTTTTGGAAAGCGGTAAAACAGCTGCTTTAAACGGAGCCAATGCCGGATGCAAACGAAGAACTACACGGGTTTCGCCTTTTTCGTCTTTTTCTTCGTCGTAAGCGTCGCAAAGCAATGCCAACAAAGCTCTTTCAACGCCCAAAGAAGGCTCAATAACATAAGGGATGTATTTTTCGTTGGTTTCGCTGTCAAAATATTCTAAAGCCTTACCGCTTGTTTTTGTATGGGCGGTTAAGTCATAATCGGTTCTGTCGGCTATGCCCCAAAGTTCTCCCCAACCAAACGGGAATAAAAATTCAAAGTCGGTAGTGGCGTTGGAATAATGCGAAAGCTCTTCTTTTTCGTGGTCTCTAAGCCTTAAATTTTCTTCTTTAATGCCTAAAGATAAAAGCCATTTATGGCAGTAATCTTTCCAGTAAGAGAACCATTCCAAATCCGTGCCCGGTTTGCAGAAAAATTCCATTTCCATTTGCTCAAATTCACGCGTACGGAAAATAAAGTTTCCGGGGGTGATTTCGTTCCTGAAGGATTTACCTATTTGGCAAACTCCGAACGGGATTTTTTTACGGGTGGTTCGTGCAACGTTTGCAAAGTTTACAAAAATACCCTGTGCGGTTTCGGGACGAAGGTAAATTTCGTTTTTGGCGTCTTCCGTTACGCCCTGAAATGTTTTAAACATTAAATTGAATTTTCTTATATCCGTAAAATTTGTGCCTCCGCAGTTAGGGCATTTAACATTATTGTCTTTAATGTACTGCATCATTTTTTCGTTTGACCAACCGGCAGGATTAACGCCTAAATCCTCTAAAACTTTATCGGCTCTGTGGCGTGTTTTGCAGTCTTTGCAGTCCATTAACGGGTCGGAAAATCCGCCTACGTGTCCGGAAGCCACCCAAACCTGAGGATTCATTAAAATTGCGCAGTCTAATCCCACATTATATTTAGATTCCTGAACGAATTTTTTCCACCAGGCTTTTTTGATGTTGTTTTTAAACTCCACGCCTAAGGGGCCGTAGTCCCAAGTGTTGGAAAGTCCGCCGTAAATTTCGCTTCCGGGATAAACATAACCTCTGCCTTTGGCAAGGGCTACAATAGTGTCCATATTTTTTTCGCTGTTTTTCATAGCTTTTCTCCTTAATACAACTATTACATATACTAAATAATTATACTTAAAACCCTAAAAAAAGTCAAGCAAACCCCAAAATTAAAAGTTTAAAGTATTATACAAATGTTGTTTTTGAAAAATATGTTGAAAACGTTAAGTTTTTATGGTATAATGTCAAAAAAATTTTCAAAAGGAGTGGGATATATGTTTAACAATATAGGCGGTAAAATTAAGATATTGGCACAGGTTGTATTTTGGTTAGGAATTACAGTTAGTTTTTTGGTAGGTATCATTTTAATTAGTCAAGATGAAATACAGTGCTTATAGGTTTTTTAGTTTTGGTACTTGGTTCTTTATTTTCTTTGATAGGTTCTTTTATGACTTATGGTTTCGGTCAGTTAATTGAAAACAGTGATATTCTTGTTGCAGAAAAGAATGCCGACAAGTCAGAGGCTGCAAGACCTGTTGAAACCATAAATGATAAAATAGATACTTTAAGTAAGTGGAAACAACAAGGTCTTATTACGGAGCAGGAATACAATCAAAAAATGGAGAATTTAAAATGAGTATAAAGAACAATCGAAAACTTATATTATCAGGCATTTTACTTGTTGTATCAACTGTATGCTATTTATTATATAACATATATTTATTATATAACATAGTAGGGTGGTCCAACCCTAATGTTTTGAATATTATCTTTACTGTTGTATGTGCCGGTGTGCTTATATCGTATTGTTTTATTTTTAACAGAACAAAATTAAATCGTATTGTATATTACATAAGTTTAGGATTGTTTGCTTTTCTAAAAGCTTATTTTTGCGTAAAAAGGAATTATTTTAACAATCGTCTTTTTTTGCTTTATAGTGTTTTATTTTTGGTTATAATTGCCATTATGATTATAGTAAAGACGAAGTCAAGCACAGAACTGTCTATTGCAGGAACGGTTATTTTCGGAGTTTATGCAGTGGTGCAAATAATAATACTTGCCGGTTGGATTATTAAACCCTATGGTTTTTATATAAATTTTTATTTGTTAATGTTTGTTGCGTATACTGTAATGGAATTTATTGCTTTTTTAAACATTTGGTTGGCAGAAGGCGGAAATATTTCTATAAAAAATAAAGTTACAAAAAATAAAGTACCTATCATTGTAAAAACATCACCGGAAGACGATCTTATATCGCTTAAACAACTTTATGAGAGCGGTGCCATTGACGAACGGGAATACAACCAAAAGAAAGCAGAGATACTTAATAAATTTTAATATATAACATAAACCACTAATTCCGTAATTGGATTAGTGGTTTGTTTATTATTTATCGACTGAAACAGAAGAGAGATTAAAATTAATACTTTTTATAATTACCTTTATCTTTTGTAATTTCTTTGTGTTTATTACTGCGTAAAATAACGGTGGTCGGCAAGCCCTCCGAAAACAATTTTTGTTTTCGGAGCAAAAGCTTTTTAAAAAGCTTTTGCAAAGCCCAAAGGGCTTTGGGCTTTGCCGCCCTGTAGCAACCCTAAAAAATAATAAGAAAAAATAAAAACGCCTTGAAAAATCAAAGCGTTTTTTAAGTTTAATTGTTATTCAACCGTTACGGATTTTGCCAAGTTACGGGGTTTATCTATATCGCAGCCTTTGTGCAACGAAATATAATAAGCAAAAATCTGCAAAGGAATAATTTCTACCGCAGATAAAAGTAAAGGATGAACTTTAGGTAAATATATTACTTCGTTTGCGTATTTTTTAATTTCTTCGTTTCCGGTAAAAGCAGTTGCCAAAACAAACGCTCCGCGCGAAACCACTTCTTTTATGTTGCTCATAAGCTTATCCGATAAATCTTCGTAACAGTTTAAAGCTACAACCAGTCTGCCGGGTTCTATTAAAGAAATCGTACCGTGCTTTAATTCTCCGGCGGCGTAGGCTTCGGAGCCTATGTAAGAAATTTCTTTTAATTTTAAAGAACCTTCCATGGCGGTGGCATAGTCCATATTTCTGCCTATAAAGAATACTTGTTGTTCCTGGCAGAATTTTTTTGCCAAGTCGCTTAATTTGGGCTTTAATTCCAAAACTTCTTCAACTTTTTTGTTTAAATTTGAAAGCTCGGAAACCAGTTCGCCTAAAAGCTTATTATCTGCAGATTCTTTAATTTTTGCGGCGTAAATGCCAAACATATATAAAACTGCAAGCTGGGTGGTGTAACCTTTAGTGGTTGCAACCGCAATTTCCGGTCCCGCCCAAGTGTATATAACGTCATCCGAAGCCTTTGCTATACTGCTTCCTACAACGTTAACTATAGATAATATGTGCGCGCCTCTTGCTTTGGCTTCTTTTAATGCCGCCAAAGTATCTGCGGTTTCGCCGGACTGGCTTATAATAATAACCAAGCTTTCGTTATCTATTATGGGATTGCGATATCTGAATTCGCTTGCCAAATCTACATCAACCGGAATTCTTAGAAGCTCTTCAAACATATATTTTGCGCAAATACCGGTATGGTAAGCCGAGCCGCAGGCGGTTATAACTATGCGCTTAATGTGTTTGATTTTATCTTTGGAAAGCTTTAAGCCTTCAAAATAAATTTCTCCGTTTTTAATACGGGGTTCAATGGTTTTTCTTAAGGCTTCGGGTTCTTCCATTATTTCTTTCATCATAAAGTGGTCGTATCCGCCTTTTTCGGCTGCGTCTATAGACCAGTTTATAACCGAAACTTCTTTTTTGATTTCTTTACCGTCTTTATTGTAAAATTTGGCGCTGTCGGCGGTTAAAACGGCTATTTCGCCGTCTTCTATGTAAACCGCGTTTTTTGTGTATTTAATTAAAGCGGTAACGTCCGAACCTATGTAGTTGCCGTCGGGTCCTAAACCTACAATTAAGGGGCTGAAATGTCTAACGGCAAAAAGGGTGTCGGGTTTGTCCAAGCTTATAATGCCTAAAGCGTAAGAGCCTTCCAAGCGGTCAACCGCTTTTTTAATGGCGTCAAACATATCGCCGTTGTAATATTTTTGAATCAAATGAGCAATAACCTCGGTATCGGTTTCGCTTACAAATTTAAATCCGTCGGCAATAAGTTCGCTTTTAATATCCATGTAATTTTCTATAATGCCGTTATGTACCACGGTTATTTTTCCGTTTGCGCTTATGTGGGGATGTGCGTTTTCAAAACTGGGGGCGCCGTGAGTTGCCCAACGGGTGTGGCCTATGCCTATGGTTCCTGTAATATCTTCGCCGTTATTTGTAATATCTTTTAAATTTTTAATTCTTTCAACGGTTTTTTCTATTTTAAATTTACCGTTTTCTATAACGGAAATACCTGCGGAATCGTAACCGCGGTATTCTAATCTTTCAAGACCGTCAAGTAAAACGGGTGCAGCCTTTTTGTTGCCTACAAAGCCAACTATTCCACACATAAATTATACCACCTTTTTTAATTAGTAAAATATTATAGTATTAATGTTAGTACCGATATGCTGTTAAAAACAGTTTTTTAATTTAATATAAGTCCCCAAAATATATATTAAAGATATATCAATATATTTATTGATATTTTAAATCGGCAAATATTAATAAAAGTATTATACCGTATTTTTAAATATTAGTCAATATTTTTTGAAAATCGGTCAATTTTTCGGTTCCTTTTAAAACGCATATATTATCATTTGCAAAAGTAAAAAACAGCAAAAAAAAAATCCGTTAAAAATAAAAAAGCCTAAGTATAAAAAATTATACCAAGACTTTTTAAAAACAGTAGTTGCTTTGTCTATACAAATATATACACAATATAAAAGCGTAATTATTTGTGTTTAATATCAGTTAATAACTGTATTATTTGCGCGTAACCCAAGCAAAGCATACCTATAATAAAACTGCCTATCCAATATAATAACGCTACAATAAAGCCGGCACCGAATAAAAAGTCGGAAACGTTAAAATTAACGCCGGAATTAGCACTCGAAGCGGCGTAAGAACTTAAAATTAAGTTGTTGCAGATCGCAACACCAAACCATAATACAGCACCTATAATAAACCCGCTTACAAAAACAACTATACCTATAACATTAAAAATTACCGCAACTTTATTTTTAACGGGCTTAAGTTTTGCATAGCTTT
The DNA here is from genome assembly GCA_902796905.1 of Oscillospiraceae bacterium. Lineage (GTDB taxonomy): Bacteria > Bacillota > Clostridia > Oscillospirales > Acutalibacteraceae > UMGS1279. The sequence continues at coordinate 16,876 of CADBQU010000049.1, forward strand.
TAGGCTCTTCGGCATTGCTGCCGGTAATCTTGTTTTCAAAATTTTCTGTCATAATACAAATCCCCTTTTAATTTATATTGGTACATTTTATAAATTCTTATCTTTAACACAATTATAAGCTTTTGATATGTTAATGTCAAGATAAATTCTTATTATTAACATATCGGAGAGATTTATATGAAAATTTATGATTATGCCGGTAAAAAGAATATTTGCGGCAACAGGGTCCACGAAGCAAGATGTAAACTAAGGCTTACACAAAGCGATTTGGCTGCAAGAATGCAGGTAGACGGAATTGTTATAGAAAGAGACAGTATTTCCAGGATAGAGATAGGTACAAGATTTGTGGCCGATTACGAGCTGCGCGCGCTTTCAAAAATATTAAAAGTAAGCGTGGATTGGCTTATAGAAAATGAATGAGCGGAATACTTTTAAGGTTTGAATTTTGGGTTAGTGTAACAGCTTCGATAACCGGAACAGTTACTGTTAATAAAAAATAAGGAAATTTTAAAGCATTACTGCAATAACTTTTGCAAAGCATATTTTTAAATTTTCCCTTATTATTAAATGTGCAATCTTATTAAATAAGCAGATAAAACAGCATAAAGGCAGAACATTATGTGTTCTGCTTTTTTATTTTTTATAATAAGATTTTAAAATATGCAGCAATATGTTTTTTGAGATTCAAAATTGAATTATTGTAAAACATACAATTAATTTGAAATGCTGAAATAATATCTTAAAAACATATTGTAAAAATATATTATAAAAAGATTAAAAGGACCTTTTTGTGATTTAAACGGTCCTTTTATTATTATATAGGTCGTGATATACTAAAAATGAAAAGTAAGGTAATATTATGAGATTGCTTAATTTAGGCTTTTGTAATATAGACCTGTAATATAACTATGTGTACGGGTTTTACCATATTGTAAACGATGAGATAGTAAGACAAATCATAGCCGTCAGCTTTTTCCGTAAAAAATTCAAAGAAAGATATAAAATTTTGCCGAAACAATACCGAATGAAAAAAGGAGAAATAACAAATGACAAAAGAGCAGTATATTAAGAATTTATCGGTACCTAAGGGAAAAATTGATGTAGTGTTGGATACCGACGCATTTAACGAAATTGATGACCAATTTGCAATATCGTATTTAATTCGCTCAACAGAGAAATTGAATACAAAAGCCATTTATGCCGCACCTTTTCATAATGCAAACTCAACGGGTCCTGCCGACGGTATGGAAAAAAGCTATGAAGAAATAAAAAAACTGCAGGAATTGTTAGGCAGTAATATTCCAACATTTAAGGGCTCCGAAAGCTATTTAAAGGATGAAAAAACGCCGGTTATTTCGCCTGCCGCCAAAGATCTTGCGGAGCGTGCCAAACAGTATTCGCCCGAAAATCCGCTTTATGTTGTGGCTATCGGCGCAATTACAAATGTTGCTTCGGCAATTTTGCTTAATCCTAAAATTGCTGAAAATACCGTAGTGGTTTGGCTCGGAGGCCATGCGCATCATTTTTGCGACACGAAAGAATTTAATATGTATCAGGATATAGCCGCTGCCAGAATAGTAATGGAATGCGGAGTGCCTTTTGTTCAGTTACCTTGCCTCGGCGTTGTAAGTTCATTTACGTTTTCGCGTCCGGAGCTTGAATATTGGTTGGTCGGAAAGAACAGTTTAACCGATTATCTTGCAAAAAATGTTATATCAGAGGCAGAATCATACGCCGCGGGGAAACCGTGGACTCGTGTTATATGGGATGTAACCGCTGTTGCGTGGCTGTTAAATGACGGAGAGCGTTTTATGAAGACAAAGCTTATAAATACGCGTTTGCCCGATTATAACGGATATTATTGTCCTCCCGAGCCAACCCTGCTTTGCAATTATGCATATTTTATTGTTGACGGAGACCTTAAAGAGGATTTAATAAAGAAACTTTGCAGATAATTTGCAGGTAATTTGCAGGTAAAAAGTGAAGCTTTGCAGTAAAAAGTGTTTAACTGCAACTTTCCCAAAACAGAGTTTAAAGCCGAAATAAAAAACGGCGTTGTGAAAGACCTATCGGATTTGCAGGAGCCGCCGTTTACCGACCGCGGCAGCATTGTGGAAGTGTTTACAGATTTGTCGGTATGGATGGGCATCCGTAAGGTAATTGAACAGGTAAACGAAAATGCCGTGGCGGCATAAAATATATCGTAATAATTTTTAAAAAATTTTCATACAATTAAACAGTCAATGGTAAAAAAATCAGATAATCGATATACCGCCGGAGTTGAGTTGTATGAGAGAATTAGCAGATAAACGTGCCGAGGAAATAGGAAAATATATAATAAATACCGGTTCCACGGTGCGTGCCGCGGCAAAGGTGTTCGGCATTTCCAAATCTACCGTACATAAAGACGTTACAGAAAGATTAAAAAACATAAATTACAATCTTTATTTAAAGGTTAGAAAAGTTTTGGACAAAAACAAAAAAGAAAGACATTTAAGGGGCGGAATTGCCACAAAGAAAAAATATTTAAGGCTAAAGAACAAAAAGTCGGCACAAGTTTAAACTTGTGTCGACTTTTTTATTGACGGCGATTTTTAAAAGGCTTTGCCTTTTAAAATGCCAAACAAAGTTTGGCATTTTTCAAAACCTACGGTTTAAAAAAATCGCCTAAGAGTTTTATATTATTCCTTTATTTTTTTAAAAGAGAATTAAGCTCATTCATAAAAGTGCTTATATCTTTAAACTGGCGGTAAACGCTTGCAAAACGCACATAAGCTACCTCGTCTACGGCTTTAAGCTTATCCATAACCATTTCGCCTATTTTTTCGCTGC
>CADBQU010000050.1 GCA_902796905.1 Oscillospiraceae bacterium
ATCATTCAATGGAGCAGACGCAACGAAAGTTGCAAAAACCAAAGGTTTTTAAATCAAAGCCTTGGCTTTGATTTGTCTGCGAACATTATAACACAGTTAATAAAAATTGTAAATAACACTTTATTTTTATCAAAAAATGTGTATAATTAATTAAAAGTATTATTTTTGTTTTTATAAGAAAAGAGGTATTATTATGAACAAAACAATTTTAAATTTGCTTGTTGAAAATGCCAGATATACCATAAAAGACATTTCGGATATGACGGGTATTGAGCCGGAGGCTGTCAGAGCCGAAATTAAGCAAATGGAAAACGAAGGTCTTATTTGCGGATATAAAACCGTTGTGGATTGGTCTAAAGTAGACAACGCAAAGGTTTCGGCTTTAATTGAATTAAATGTAACGCCTCAGCACGAAGCCGGTTTTGAAGATACCGCTATAAATATTATGAAATATCCCGAAGTGGAATCGGTTTATTTAATGAGCGGCAGATATGATTTATGCGTAATTGTTAAGGGCAAAACTTTCCAAGAAGTTGCTATGTTTGTAGGAAAAGTTTTGGCACCTATGAAAAACGTAATTTCCACTTCCACACACTTTGTTTTAAAAAGATATAAAGAATTAGATGTTATGCTTTGCGAAGATAACGATGATAGGGGCAGTATATCGTTATGATAGATTATAATAAATTCTTAAATGATACTGCGCTTAATATAAAGCCTTCGGGGATAAGAAGGTTTTTTGATATTACCGCCACTATGACCGATGTTATTTCTTTGGGCGTGGGAGAGCCGGATTTTAAAACCCCTTGGCATATAAGAAACGCCGGTATTACTTCTTTACAAGAAGGTAAAACCAGGTATACGTCCAATTGGGGTGCTTTGGAATTAAGGCACGGTATTGCCGATTTTATGCAAAGAAAATATAATTTGGAATATAATTATAAAAACGAAATTTTGGTTACCGTAGGCGGTAGCGAAGCCATTGATTTAGGCATTAGAACCTTAATTAAACCCGGTGAAGAAGTTTTAATTCCTCAGCCCAGCTTTGTTTGCTACGAGCCTATTGTAAAGCTTGCCGGAGGAATACCGGTTAAAATTGCATTAAAAACAGAAAATAATTTTGTATTAACCAAAGAGCAAATAGAAGAAAAATTAACCGATAAAACCAAACTGTTGATTTTACCCTATCCCGGCAATCCCACAGGTGCCATTATGGAAGAAAAAGACCTTTTGGCAATAAAAGATACCATTATAAATAACAATCTTTTTGTTTTATCGGATGAAATATATGCGGAACTTACATACGGCGAAAACAAGCATATTTCAGTAGCAAATATTGAAGAACTTAAAGAAAGAACTATTGTAATTTCGGGATTTTCTAAAACTTATTCTATGACCGGTTGGAGATTGGGATTTGCATGCGGTCCCGGCGAAATTATAAAAATTATGACAAAAGTACATCAATACGCTATTATGTGCGCACCTACAACCAGCCAATACGCAGCATTGGAAGCTATTAAAAACGGAGATTCCGATATAGAAAAAATGCGCGAAGAATACAATATGCGCAGAAGGTTGATTTTACAAGGATTCAGAAATATAGGTTTGGATTGTTTTGAGCCCAAAGGCGCTTTTTACGTATTTCCTTCTATTAAGTCTACAGGGTTAAGCAGTGAAGAATTTTGCGAAAAGTTACTATACAGTAAAAAAGTAGCTTTGGTGCCCGGTAATGCATTCGGCGAAAGCGGCGAAGGCTTTGTTAGGGCTTCATACTGTTATTCGGTTTCGCATATTAAAGAAGCTTTAGGCAGAATAGAAGAATTTTTAAAGGAGCTAAAGTGAAAATAAAAATTCAAGCAAATGCAAAAATAAATCTTTATTTAGATGTTTTAAATAAAAGAAACGACGGTTTTCATAACATAAACACTTTAATGCAGTCGGTTGATTTATGCGATGATTTATACTTTAGGGTTTCTAAGCAAACAAAAATTGTCTGCAACGAAAAAGCTTTGGAAAATAAAGATAATTTAATTTTTAAAGCAATAGAAAAATATAACGAAACCGCTAAAACAAATTTTAATTTGTTTTGTAAAATAAAAAAAAGAATTCCTTTGGCTTCGGGTTTGGGCGGAGGAAGCGCAAACGCCGCTGCGGCTTTAATTGCCGTTAATTATTTTAACAACAATAAGCTTAATAATTTTGAGCTAATAAAGCTTGCCGCAAAAATAGGCTCCGACGTTCCTTTTTTTATTATCGGCGGTACGGTTTCGGCTACCGGCAAAGGCGAAATATTGGAGCGAAAGCCAAACATTGAAAAAAGTTATTGTGTTTTATTTAAATACGGCAATAAAAGCTCCACTGCGGATATGTATTCAAAAATAGATTCCGTTGATATTAAAACCCCAAGCGCTTCGGAAATGCAAAAAGAGTGTTTTAATAAATTTTTATATGTATTAAACAATAAAGAAGATATTGAAACCGTAATAAAATCTTTTAAAGCTTTAGGTGCTTATAAAGCAGGTCTTTCTGGTGCAGGCCCTACTGTATTCGGGCTGTTTTTAAATAAATCCGAAGCCGAAAAGGCATATAAAGCATTTAAAAAAATAAGCAAAAACGTATATTTTTGCGAAACCGAAAATTACGCTTTAAAAATAGTTGATTAGTTAATAGTTAATTAATTAAAAAATCAAATAATCAATAACACAAAAATCGTCATTCTTAAAATAAAGAATGACGATTTTTTTATACCTGACTTATAAAATTATATATTCTTTTTTAAAAAATATATAATTAAAATTTTAATTTCCCGAAGGGGTAGCTTTGCTTGAAACCTCGGTTGTACTGCTGGTTTTTGGTACAGACGGAGTTTGAGAAGAAGCCGCAGAGCTTACCGGGCTGGGTTTAGAGCTTGTTGTGGGTTTGGAGGCCGCCGTACTGTTATTTGATTTGGAAGAAACGGTGCTGCTGCTTTTACTGCTTACAGATTCGTTCGGTGCTTTATAAACCGAAGAAATGCTGCCCAACATTGAACCACCGTGAGAGGTACAAGCCGGTAAATAACTAGATTTATAATATCCCGTGCCGCCTATAGGACAATTTGTATTCGCAACAAGACCTGTAGTGGCGCAATATCTCCTTATAGTTACGTAACTGCTTACCGGATAATCTTTTGCAGGTAAATCTTTATGAACTTTAGACATTATTTTACCCCATAGTCTAAGGGCTGCTCCCTGATTGCTTATAGTTTCGGGATTATCGTATCCGTACCAGCACGAAGCCACATAGTAAGGCGTACCGCCCACAAACCATAAGTCGTTAGACGCGTCCGTAGTACCGGTTTTGGCATATATTTTCATATTTGGAACATAAGATGCCGCAGCAGTACCCGTACCTCTGCTGCCGTAAACCGGATTATATAAAAGCTTGTTCATAATATAAGCCGTATCTTCACTCATAGCAACTTTTGGATTTTCTTCCTGTTCCAAAATAACCTCTCCGTGTTGGTCGGTTACTTTGGTAAAGAACGTAGGTTTATAATAATAACCCAAATTGCCGAAAGTGGCGTAAGCCGCCGCCTGTTCTAATGTTGTAATACCGTAATAAGTACCGCCCAAAGCCAAAGCAGAGTAAGATAAATCTTTATCCGATTCTTTAATTAAAGTGGTTATTCCCAAATTATTTGATACAAAATCAAAAGATTTATCCAATCCCAGCTGTTGTACCAAATTAGCGGGTATAGTGTTAACCGAGCGTTCCAAAGCTTTGGCAACGGTTACTTTTCCGCCGTAATATTTATACCAGTTGGGCGGCCAGCTTTTACCCTTATTTTTAAGGGTGGGCTGGTCAGCTATCATTGTAGAATAAGTTATTAAATTATTTTCCAATGCCGGTGCATACGCACCCATAGGTTTCATTGTAGAACCGGGAGCTCTTTTGGAAGCAGTAGCTCTGTTTAAACTTCTGTTTTCGGTTTTTTTGCCGGCTCCGCCTGCAATACCTACAACATGTCCGTTATAATCCATTATTGTAAAAGAAGCCTGCGCCGGTTTTCCTTTTGCGCTTTTTGAAAAATAACTTGTAGTATTAAATACATCATCTATGGCAGATTGTACTCCGCTATCCATAGTACAATAAATTTTATATCCACCGTTATAAAAATTAATAGACGCGTGTTTTTCGTCATAATCGTATTTTTTTGCTATTTCTTCTATAACGTTATCTATTAAAGCGTCAACAAAATAACTGTTAACTTCTTTTTCCATAAGTTTAGATTTATCGGCCACTATTTTTACGTTTTCGTTAACAGCCTTATCATGCTCTTCTTTTGTAATTTTACCGAGTTCAAGCATTTTATCTAAAACTATTATTCTGCGCTTTTTATTTTCTTCGGGATATTTATCGGGTCTGTATTTTTCGGGATATTTTACAATAGCCGCCAAAGAAGCACATTCTGCCAAAGTAAGCTCTTCTGTATGCTTATTAAAATAGTAGTTCGAAGCCACCTCTACGCCGCATATACCGTTAGAAAACGAAGCGGTATTTAAATAACATTCCAAAATAGTATCTTTATGGTATTTATTTTCCAAATACCTGGCTCTCATTATCTCCCTTATTTTACGCATAGGAGATTGTACATTATCGCCTGTTAAATTTTTAACCAGCTGTTGAGTAATGGTAGATCCGCCCTGATTGGAAGAATATATGTTTACAAACATATTTGCAAAAGCCGATAATGTTCTTTTCCAGTCTATACCGTTATGGTCTCTGAATCTTTGGTCTTCTATAGAAATAAAAGCTTCCTGCAAGTTGTCGCTCATTTTATCAAACGAAACCCATATACGGTTTTCATTGCCGTGCAAACGCTGATATTCCGTATAATCTCCGGTTTTGTTGTCTTTAATATAAATAGTGGTTGTAAAATTAAGTTTTAAATCATTTAAATCTTCATCTACAACGTCGTCCACAACGCCAAATACATAAATAGCAAAAGCAGCAATTAAAATACTGAAAACAATTACGCAAACCAAAGCTACGGTTAAAATACTGCGTAAAACTTTTTTCTTTTTACCGCTTGCTTTTTTATTATTTTTTTTGCCGTTATTTAACCTTGTACTTCTGGATACGGCAGATTTATGAGCACTGCTTTTATGGCCCTTGTTATCTCCAGATTCCGATTCGTTATGTCTTGAAACAAAACTGTTTAAATCAAGCTGATTATCCGAAGAGCTGAACAAATCGGTTCCGTTGGAGCTTTCGTCCGAATTATCGTTATCATCAAAAAACGGACTTTTATAATCACTCATTATTTTTCCTCCTGCATAATTAAAACAACAAAAAATTAAAAATTTAAGGCTTTTCCTTAATAAATTTAATATTAATACAGATATTAATTAAAATTATTATCCTGCCAAGTGTAACACATATATTATAGCACATAATATAAAAAAAGCGAGTTACAATTTTTTAACCTTTGATTTTTGGGACATAATATAATAGTGTAACAGAACTCGAACCCGCCGCGGTTTCGCTCGCCGCATTTTAGATTGCGGCTTTGCGTTCATTTTTGCAAGGCGCCGTACTTGCTGCAAATCACTTGCTTGCCTAAGGAGGTAAAAAATGAGTAAAACAAAATCTTATATATTAATTTTTGTAATAATTATATTGTCATTTTTATCGGTAGTTCTTTTATTAAAATACAACAAATTAAATTCGGCAGCCGATAATACTTCGCAAGGCTACTACATTTTAAAAGAATACAACAATAAAGTAGCTTTATTTTCATCGTCAAAAAACACGCCTTTGGAAATATATAATATAAAGCCGGCAGATTTGCCTTTTAAAGACGAAGAACTTTTAAAGCAAGGAATAAAATGTTCCAGCAAAAAAGAAGCATTGCTAAAAATAGAAGATTACGAGTAAAATTAAAAACAATCCAAAGTAAACAAAACGAACAAAATTTTAAAACAAAAAAATTAAAACAACAAAAAATTAAAACAACTATTGCCGTAAAAGTTTTAGGCAACACTCATAATTTTTTATTAAAAAAATATTATTGAAAAAAATATTATTTCTGCTATAATAAATTAAACGAGGTGTTTTTATGGCAGGAATAGGATTTAAAAAAAGTTTATTCGGTTTTAACAAAAACGATGTTTTAAATTATATAAACGATATGGTTCAGCAAAATACAATTAAAATTAAAAATTTAAATCAAGAAAACAACGAACTAAGCTTAAGAAATAACGAATTAACACAAAAAATAGAAGAGCTTGAATGTTTATTGAATTCTTATAAAGAAAAAGAAGACCAGATAGAAAAGCTTGCCAACGGAATAGGCGCTTTATATGTTTTGGCAAAAAACAATGCACAGTCTATTTTGGAAAACGCCAAAGCAGGCAAAGAAATCACCGTTACGGAAATACAAAAAAACTTGTCTTTACTTGAACAATCTCAAAACAATTTGCAAAATATTAAAACTTCGGTTAATAACATTACCGATAATTTTAATTCCGAAGTAGAACAGATTTCGCTTGATTTGGATTCCGCAAAAGAGCAAATAAATCAAAAAATCAAAACATCCGACAATTCCGAGTTATTTTTAAATAATCCCGTTTTCGGTCCTTTTGTAAAACCGGACAAAAACGAATAACAAAACACTGCAAAAACATTTTTTAACACTTTAAAAATAAATAAAAAACAAAAAGAGTTTGGAATTAAATCCGAACTCTTTTTTGTTTACGGCGGCGAACCCAAAGCCCTTTGGGCTTTGCAATAGCTTTGGCTTTTGCCCAAACAAAAATAAAATTTTTGTTTGGCGGGTTCGCCGCCGGTTTTGGTAATTTAAAATTTTTTTATTTATAAAATTATACAAATTAAACCCGAACAACCGTCGTTTATAACTCTTTGCAAAGTTTCCTGTAACTTTGCCCTGGCGTTGCTTGGCATATTGCTTAGTTTTGTATGTAAGCCTTCGTTTACCAATTCGTGTAAGCTTTTTCCGAATATATTGGAATCCCAAATTTGTAACGGGTTTTCCTCGAATTCTTTAAGTAAATACATAACCAGCTCTTCCGATTGTTTTTCACTGCCTACTATAGGATTTACTTCGGTAGTAATATCGGCTTTCATTAAATGTAAAGAAGGGGCGCTGGCTTTTAATCTTACGCCGTATCTTCCTCCCTGTTTCATAATTTCGGGCTCTTCAAGTTTAAGTTCTTCTATTCCCGGCATAACTATACCGTAACCCGTAGCCTCTACTTCATCCAAAGCGTCTTTTATCTTCATATATTTTGCCTTTATATCCGCCATTTCTACCAAACAGCTTAAAAGCTCCGCTTCGTTTGTTACGGTTTTTCCTGCCGCTTCGCTTATTACATTATAGTAAATTTCACTTTTTAAGGTTATTTCAATTTTAGCGCTTCCGCTTCCGAGGTCAATATTTTTTTGCTTTATTTCCTCTACATCCTCACATTCCGAAAACGCATTGCAAATATTGTTTATTTGGCTTATTTTTTTAATGTTCGCCATATTATCTTTTAAAACCGATAATATTTCGTTTCTTATTTTATGTTCTTTCGGCAGTGCATGATACCATAAAGGCAATGACAGACCTATTTGTTTTACCGGGAATTCAAACAAAATATTTTTTAATATTTCTTTTATATCCCCTTCTTTTAATTCGGCACAGTTAACGGGTAAAACCTTAACACCGTATTCCAACGAAAGGTCCGCCGCCAATTTAACGGTATATTCATTTGTTACATCGGTAGTATTAAGTAAAACAACAAAAGGTTTGTTTATATTTTTAAGCTCTTCTATAACGCGCATCTCTGCGTCTTTATATTCGTTTCTGGGAATATCTCCTATAGAGCCGTCGGTGGTTATTACCAAACCTATTGTAGAATGTTCGTTTATAACTTTTCTTGTGCCTATTTCCGCCGCCATATTAAAAGGTATGGATTCTTCATACCATGGCGTTTTTACCATTCTGGGATTTCCCTCTTCAATATACCCTAAAGAACTGGGAACTATATATCCAACGCAGTCTATAAGCCTTACTTTTAGCGAAGCGTTTCCTTCCAGCTCTACTTTAACTGCGTTTTCGGGTATAAACTTCGGTTCGGTGGTCATAATCGTTCTTCCCGAAGCCGACTGCGGAAGTTCGTCTAATGCCCTTTCTTTTGCGTAAGCGCTGTCTATGTTAGGAATAACCAAAGTATCCATAAAGCGTTTAATAAATGTGGATTTTCCGCTTCTTACGGGTCCTACAACGCCAACATATATGTCTCCGCCGGTTCGCTTTTCTATATCGTTGTAAATACTGTTCATTTTTATCCCTCCCTTACATTATAGGTATAATAAGCATATTAGGAATACTGTCGTCAAGTATATTATTTTCCTTTTTTATAAGCTCTACCGAGGTTTTGAATTTTTTTGCAACACTCCATAAATTTTCGCTTTCATCCATAAAATAAGCCACTATCTGTTCGCCTTCTATTTTGGTTTTTTCGTTCAACTCTATATCCGTTATATAAGAAACAGCCGTTTCTTTATATAAATCCGCCAAAATCACCAGCTCCGCCTGTACCTCAATGCTATCGCCCGAAACTATTGTATAGCTGTTGTTAAATACCGAAACCGAGGGATTTATTTGTAAATTTTCTTCTTCGGAATTTAAAGCGCAGGAATATTCGTAATCAAAACTTTTTTCAAGTAAATTAGGACTGTTGTCTTCTTCCAAAACCAATATACTTACATTAAGCGTTCCGTTTATATTTAAGCTTTTGTTTTCGGTTTTAAAAGATTTTATTTCGCTTTCGCTCCATAAATCTATAACATTTTTTATGTTTCTGCCCGAAAACTCCAAATTCTTTTTTACAAGTATTTTTTCGGTTTTAATATCTACTCTTTTTTTAACATTAAGTTTTTTTGTAGTTATATCGGTATTATACTTTGTAGAATATGCGTCCTCTATTATAGGAATATCGCTGTCGCAATAGCTTTTTATGCTTATAATAAGCTTTATAGCAACATTAAAGCTGTTGGTAATACCGTCGCCGTCGGTATAGGGATGTATATCAAGCAAAGCTATATTTGCTTTTGCGCTAACGGTGCAGTCTTCCCCTTCGTTATTTAAATCAATTATTTGACTAAACGGTATAACCGACGGAAATTTTACGGGGCAGTCGTTAATATCGCAATAAATAATATCTACTTTTATGTTTCCCTTTACTACGGCTTTATCTCCTACTATTTTGGCTTCGTTTACAAATGCCTTAGCTTGCTGTCTGAATATATATTTTATTTCGGGAGAACCGTTTAATAAAGGCAAATTTTCTTCAATTATAGAAGATTTTTCGTTAAAGCCTATGTTTGTGGTTGCCGCAACATTTTTTCTTAAATATTCTATACTGTCATCCTCAAAATCTATGCCTATATCTTCGCATTCCTTTTTTAAAGCCGTAGCGTCAATTAAAATAGAGCCTCTTATTTCTATTCTTCTTGCGCTTGTTTGTCTTGCGGAAATTTTTCCGCATTTTAATTTTACACTGCAAAATGCGTCTTCCAAAGCCGAATTGTCAATGGTTTTAGTAAAATTATATTTTGAGTTAAGCGCCGAAAGTTTTCCTTCATCCGAGCAAAAAATAATATTTATTTCCGCACAGCCTTCTATAGTAACCGATTGATTATTTGTGGTTACATTTATTAATCTTGGCGTAATTTCACTTTTTAAAATCCTTGCAATATCAGGACAATATTCCGGAATTAATATTTCGGTTTCAACCGGTTGTTCGCTTATTTGAAGCGGTATTTTTTTTATAGATTCTACTTTATGGCACTGCTTTTGTATAATCATAGCAATTCTCCTTTTTACCACATATCTAATAAAATCTATTCTTTTTATTTATTTTTTAGAACAAAAAAATATCCGATTTATAAAAATCGGATATTTTAATAATAAAATTTTGTATTTTCAACTTTTGATATAAAAAATTATAGATGTTTTTTAAATAGCATTAACAGTTAAAATTCAAATCTGTTAATTTTGTTATATCGTTTATCATATATTATTTATTTTGATATATATAATATTTGTTGCACTTATTTAGTTGTATATATTGCAAACGAAAGCGCCGGAAGTTTATCGCTTATTTCTCCGTTTAATACTTTGTCCGATTCAATGTCCTTACATTCTTCCGTAGGAACAATTTTTGAAGAATCGTACAAATATCTGTTAAATTTTTTGCCTTTAAAAGCGCCTAAATCAACAGTAAATTCCGCTTCGGATTTGCGTTTGTTAACAACCATTACCGAAATCTCTCCATTAATATCTTCGGTTGCCGTTAAATGAAGCTCCGGCTCGCAGCCTTCGGTTGTTCCTTCGTAAACTTTTGTACCTTCGCCGTTACCCATTTTATTATTTATAAGCGAAAAAGCATAATACGCTTTATAAGGAATTTTGCTTTCGGTTAATACCGGCATAATTCCGCATCTTTGTAAACCGTCGGTAAAGCTGTCGCCTTCGTTATGCCAATTGGGCCACTGCTGGTCAAACAAAGTCCACATTAAAGAGCTTTCTAATCCGTGATTCATAAAAGCGGTTTGCGCCATAGCAATTTCGGTTCCTCTTTCGCCGCTTATTAAAGCTTCATAATTGCCGGCATAGTTGTATTCGTCATACCAAAAATGCTTTCTTTGTTCTTCGGTTTTTAAATGGCTTAAATAAATTTCAACCCAATGCGACCAAGTGTTATATGTATCGTATGCAAATTCGCCGGTACCAAAGGTTTCCCAAGCGGTAGAGCATTCTTCAAATCCCGGATTTTTTAATATTTCAACATCGCTTCCTACCTCTTTTAAAGAAACATCGTCAAATAAAGCGGCTCCGCCTTCTTCGGCAAATACATTATTAAAAAATCCTATATATACCAATTCATCGTGGTCAAAAGTATTAAACCTGTGGGTAAACTCTCTCCACTCATCGGCAAGTTCCCCTATACCTACTATTCTTGTACTGTAGTCGTTAATTCTGCTTGCCGGCTCCTGACATTTAAAGTACGGACTTAATCCTTCTCTGTCTAAAGCACCAAACATAACATATCCCGAAATATGCTTTTTAAAGTTTGCTTTAATTTTAACCCATATTTTCATTTCGTATTCGGTATTCTTTTTAAGCATTACGGGCTGCTGTCCTCTGCAATGCAAAGGTCCGCCCTGAATATACATAAATTTTCCCGAATGAACATCATCTTTGGTTAAATCTATTTTAGGCAAATAGTTATGTGCAGAAAATATGTCTATAAAATCCATATCTCTATCCATAAGCCATTTAAGCATAGGCGCCGTAGCGGTACTGCCTTCGTTGGGTCCTACCAATTTAACCAAATGCCTGCGGTTGTCTTTTACCAATTCTTCGTGAGCAGCTTTTACTGCATAATACCAAGGCTCGTAAACGCTCATACCCTTAGGCAAAGGACCGTCGCAACGCTGAGGCTCGGTAAACATAATTAAATATTTAATGTTTTTGTGATCTCTTACTTCTCTTAACTGATGTACTAATTCCGAAACAAATTTTGCATAAGGAGGTACGCACTGCATAAAATCATCGCTTACAAAAAACGGACTTTCTCCCGAATATAAATCTCCGGAGCACCACCAACATGCACCTAAAGCAATATCAATGCCCCTTTTTTCGCATTCGTCCGCCCATTTATACAAAGCTTGCATATCCTTGCTGTTCCAATCCCATGTTTTGGTTTTGGGATCGTAAGCATATTCCCATCTAAAATATGTTCTGGCTATTTTTAAACCTACCTGCTCGGCACGATCAAGTTCCATCTCAATTTGTTCTTTGTTGTAAACTCTGTTGCAGTCATCTTCTCTAAAGGCAAAACCGTGATAAACGGCATTGGCTCCCAAAAAGTTTTCCTGAACAGGTTTTTCGGTGTTGATTTTTAGTGTTTCTGTCATAATATTTCCCTCCGTAATACAAATTGCATTGGCTTATTAACAAAAGTATTTTATCATATAAAGTTAATTAAACAAGTCTAAATTTTTTTTATTTTTTAGCAATTATTTAAACCGTTTTTGTTTTTAATTTTTAGACACAAAAAACTACTGCAAATTTAAGTATTTGTTAAAATTCAAACTTATAAAACTTAAAATTTCTGTCTTATCGTTTTTTATTTTTTCTTCCGTTACGGCTTTTAAACATTTCTTTAAAATCAAGCTTATATTTTTTCGGTCTTTTATTATAGGCAAAATATCATTACCGTTTACAGCCAAATCTTTTATAAATATACATTCTTTATTTTTTATAATGTTATCCGTTAACAGAAGAATTTTTTTGTAAAGTTCGGTTTCGTTTTTATTATATATTTCGGCTTGTTTTAAATAATTTATATTTTTAAAAGTTTCTACGCCTACTTTATTTAAATAATACTTTATTTTAGGCTTTTCACAGCTTAATTCAATATTATAGTTATTTATAATACCCAAAACATTTTCTTTGGTATAATTATCCGCTTTTAAATTATTTAAAATATTTTCAACTGTATTTATATTATATTTTAAGCTTATTTCTTTTAATACAAAAGAAAAACGTAAAATAAAATTTTCGGGTAAATTATTTAAAGCACAAAAATCAAAATCGTTGTTTAAGCATATAATTTTAGGTATAAAAACCTCAAAAACTTCTAAATATTCTTTTAAAACTTCCGCCGCGGTTTTGCCGCAAATAAGCTTTTTAAACTCAGCAAAAATTCTTTCTGCCGAAATATTTTTTAATAGGTTTTTGTTTTTATAAATTGCCGCTTTTGTATTGTTTTCTATATTAAATTTTAAAACCGAAGCAAACCTTAACGCCCTTAAAATTCTAAGTGCGTCTTCTTTAAATCTTATATCCGCATTTCCTACGCACCTTATAAGTTTTTGGTTTATATCCTTTTCTCCGCCGCAATAATCCACTAAACCTATATTGGGATTATACGCCAAAGCGTTTATTGTAAAATCCCTTCTTACTATATCTTCCTTTAAAGTTTCGGCAAATACAACATTTTTAGGTTTTCTGTTGTTTATATATATACCGTCAAACCTATAGGTGGTAATTTCCAAAGGAATATCATTTATAATAACCGTTACCGTTCCGTGCTTTATGCCGGTATCAACTGTTTTATACTCTTTAAAAACGCTTTTTATTTCATTTGGTTTTGCATTTGTAGTAATGTCATAATCAAAAATTTTTTTAATTTTTAAATAGCTTTCATTACCGTTTTTATTAATTGTTTTTTTATTTTTTATATTATTTTTATTAATAATATAATCTCTAACGGCTCCGCCAACCAAATATGCCTCATAATTAAATTTTTCCAATAAAGATACGGCTGTTAAAACTTCACTTATAAGTTCCAAACGTTTCTCCTTTAAAATTCCTTAAATATATATTTTAATTTTTCTTTTTGCTCTTTACCGGTAAAAGCAAAATCTATTGCATTATTTAATAAACCGAGTATGTCTTTTTTTGTTAAATTAAAATTCTTTTTTAAATATTTAAATTCTTTGGCTATATCGGTGTTTTCTATAGCCGGGTCATCGGTATTAACCGTTAGTTTTATTCCGTAACTATATAATAATTTAAATGGGTAACCTTTTTCTTTGTTAAAGGCATTTGTAATAATGTTGCTTGTAGGACAAATTTCCAAACAAATATTTTTTTCTTTTAATATTTTTAAAGTTTCTTCGTTTTCCGCCGCTTTTATTCCGTGTCCAATTCTAACAGCCTTAAAATTTACAGCCGTTAAAACGCTTTTATAATTATCGGCTTCTCCTGCGTGAATGGTAAAAGGAATGTTATATTCGTTTGCTTTTTTAAAAAACTTTTCAAATTTTTCGGTTTTGTAAAGCCCTTCGGCTCCTGCAAGGTCAATAGCGGTTATGCCGTTTTCTTTTACCAAATATTTTTCTGCAAGTTCTACGGTTTCAAAATTTTCTTTTTCGTTGTTTTTCCCTCTCATTAAGCATAATATAAGATTGGATTTTATTTCTTCGTTCTTATTTGCTTCTTTTAAACCTTCTAAAGCAGCTAAAACCGCCTGTTCCTGGGAAAGTCCCTTTAATGTATGTTTTTGCGGAGCAAATCTTATTTCACTGTAAATAACATTTTGTTTTTTTAAATTTTTAAGCAGTAAAATTACAGCGGTTTTTATTGCTTCTTTTGTTTGCAGCAAATCACACGGAAGTTCAAAACATTTTAAAAAATCATTTAAATTTTTACAATTTTTCGGCGCAACAATAAGCTTTTTTAATTTAAAACGGTTTTTTGTATATTTTAAATTTTGAAGCTTAATAAGCTTTTTGGCTATTTTGGGCGTTATGGCGCCGTCTAAATGTAAATGTAAATCTATATATTTGTATTTCATTATTTCTCCGTAAAAAATTATAAAGATTAAAAATATTTATATATAAAATATATCATATACTTATATCGTTTGCAAATACTTAAAAATTAAAAATAAAAAAGATGCGGTTTTTTATATAATAACTGCATCTTTTTTGTATTTTGTATTTTTAATTTTAATTTGCTTTTAATTTACTTTTAAAAGGTTTCGTTTTTATTTATCATATTAATAAAATATTTATGAACACTTAAATCTTCGGTTAGTTCCGGATGAAAAGCGGTTACAAGCTGATTTTTTTGCTTTGCGGCCACAATCTTTCCGTTAACTTTTGCCAAAACTTCGGTATCGTTAAAAACTTCTTCTATATACGGTGCCCTTATAAATGTCATTGGTATTTTACCAATACCCTTAAATTCCTCAACCGTATTAAAGCTTCCCAATTGTCTGCCGTACGCATTTCTAACGGCTTTAATATCCATTGTGCTTAAATGCGTGCGGGTATCGTTTTCTATTTGCTTTGCTAAAAGAAGAAGTCCCGCGCAAGTGCCGAATACCGGCATACCTTTTATAATTTTTTCTTTTATAGGCTCAAATAAATTAAGTTCTTTTAAAAGCTTCCCCTGAACAGTGCTTTCTCCTCCGGGAATAATTAAACCGCTTAACGGTTTTTCCAAATCTTTATATTGCCTTATTTCAAAGCTTTTTATACCCAGCTCCGAAAGTTTTTGTTCGTGCTCTATAAAAGCGCCTTGTAAAGCAAGCACACCTATTTCCATTCTTATCTCCCATTTCATTGCACTGCAGTTGTTTTGCTGTTTTTTATTTTAGTTTTACGTTTTTGCTCTATTTTTTGCTATATACATATACTTTATTTGCCTCTCTCGGCCATTAAAAGTTCTATTTCCTGCTCGTTAATACCAACCATTGCTTCACCTAAATCTTCCGAAAGCTCGGCTAATAATTTAGCGTCTTTATAGTTTGTAACGGCTTTTACGATTGCCGCTGCGCGTTTTTCGGGATTTCCGGATTTAAATATACCGGAGCCTACAAATACGCCCTCTGCTCCCAATTGCATCATAAGTGCGGCGTCTGCCGGAGTAGCAACTCCGCCGGCGGCAAAATTAACAACCGGAAGTTTTTTGTTTTTATGAACATAAAGAACTAAATCGTAAGGAACTTGTAATAATTTAGCTTCGTCGTATAATTCATCTTCGGAAGCGGAACCCAATCTTCTTATTTCCTGCTGCATTAAACGCATATGGCGTACGGCTTGTACAACATCGCCTGTTCCGGGTTCGCCTTTTGTTCTTATCATAGCGGCGCCTTCGTTAATTCTTCTTAAAGCTTCGCCCAAATCTTTTGCACCGCAAACAAAAGGAACGTCAAAAGCTGTTTTGTCTATATGGTATTTATCATCCGCCGGAGATAAAACTTCGCTTTCGTCAATATAATCTATTTCTATAGCTTGTAAAATTTGCGCTTCCGCAAAATGACCTATACGGCATTTTGCCATAACGGGAATAGAAACCGCATTTTGAATTCCTTTTATCATTTTGGGGTCGCTCATACGGGATACTCCGCCGGCGGCGCGAATATCCGCAGGTATTCTTTCCAAAGCCATAACGGCGCAAGCGCCTGCGGCTTCTGCAATTTTAGCTTGTTCGGGAGTGGTAACGTCCATAATTACTCCGCCTTTAAGCATTTGCGCTAAATTTTTGTTTAATTCAAATCTCTTGTTATCCATTTCTTTCTCCTCCGTTTTTATATAAATTTCCATAATTTTTCATAATTTTTTTAATTTCAATTCTTTTATAATTTAAAATTTTATAAATTAAAATATAAAAACAATTATATCCTTAAAATATTATATTATATAATTATATCAAAAAAGTCAATATAAATTCGCAAATATTAAGTTTTTATTAATAATTATTTCTGTATAGGCTTTGGTACTTTATTTTTTAAAAATAATATGTTAAACTTAATTTAATAAAGTATTTTGTTTAGGAGAATGGAAATTATGATAAACAAAGCAATAGCGGCATTGGTTAATTACGGTATTAATACCAAACTTATAAATGCTTACGATAAAACCTGGTGCATAAATCAGCTTATAAGCATTTTAAACATTGATAGTTACGAAGAACCGAATACCGATGATTATACCGACGATTTACAGCAAATTTTAGCCGATATTTTAAATTATGCGGTTGAAAATAATATTATAAGCAACAGCATTACCGAAAAAGACCTTTTTGACACTAAAATTATGGGCGTATTAACCCCTCGCCCTTCGTGTGTAATAAATAAATTTAATAATTTATATAAAGAATTACCTAAAAAAGCTACCGATTGGTATTATGATTTCAGCCAAAATACCGACTATATAAGAAGATACCGTATAAAGAAAGACCTTAAATGGAAAACTTCTACCGAATACGGCGATTTAGATATTACTATAAATCTTTCCAAGCCCGAAAAAGACCCAAAAGCAATAGCCGCAGCAAAAAATACCGTTCAGTGCGGTTATCCAAAATGTATGCTTTGCCGTGAAAGCGAAGGCTACGCCGGAAGAAGTAATTTCCCCGCAAGGCAAAATCACCGAGTTATACCGTTAAAACTTAATAATGCCGATTGGTTTATGCAATACTCCCCTTATGTATATTATAACGAACATTGTATAGTATTTAACAAAAACCATACTCCTATGAAAATCGAGCCGAATACTTTTTTAAGACTTTTTAGCTTTGTAGAGCAATTTCCGCACTACTTTTTAGGTTCTAATGCCGATTTACCTATAGTTGGCGGTTCTATTTTAACACACGATCATTTTCAAGGCGGAAATTATGAGTTTGCAATGGCAAAAGCAGATATAGAAACAGAGATTTCTTTTAAAGGTTACGAAGACATAAAAGCAGGAATAGTCAAATGGCCTATGTCGGTTATAAGAATTTCTTCGCAAAATTATAATCGTTTATACAGCCTGGCTTCTGAAATTCTTTCCTGTTGGCGTAATTACACCGATGAATCCGCATTTGTTTTTGCAAATACAAATAATACTCCGCACAATACCGTTACTCCCATAGCCCGTAAAAAAGGCAATAATTTTGAACTTGATTTGGTTTTAAGAAATAATATAACTACAAAAGAACATCCTTTGGGAGTTTTCCATCCGCACAGCGAACTGCATCACATAAAAAAAGAAAATATAGGATTAATAGAAGTTATGGGGCTTGCCGTACTTCCCGCAAGATTAAAAACCGAAATGGCAGAGCTTAAAAACGCTTTGGTTTATAACGAAGACATAACAAAATATCCTAATTTGGAAAAACATGCGGTTTGGGCAAAAGAATTACAAAGCAAATACACTTTTACCAACCAAAATGCAGATAAAATTTTGCAGGACGAAATAGGTAAAGTATTTGCCTCGGTTTTAGAACACGCCGGCGTATTTAAAAGCAGCAAAGAAGGTAAAGAGGCTTTCCTTAAATTTATAAACAGCGTTAACAATCAGCTTTAAACAACAAATTTTTAAAATTTAAAAAGTAAAAAATTAATACCTATAAAAAAATCGCCGAATTGTAAAAACAGTTCGGCGATTATATATTTTTAAAACTTTATTATTTATTATTATAAAGCTCTTTGGTTACTTTGGCTATGTTTTCGGCACATAAACCGAATTTAACCAATAAATCCTTAGCGGGACCGCTGTAACCAAATCTATCCTCTACACCTATCTTTTTAACAGGTACGGGGCAGCTTTCGCAAACTACATCTGTTACAGCCGAACCCAAGCCGCCTATTACAGAATGTTCCTCTGCTGTTACAATAGCGCCGGTTTCTTTAGCAGCTTTAATAATAATGTCTTTGTCTATGGGTTTAATTGTAGAAATATTAATAACTCTGGCATTTATGCCGTCGGCTTTTAAAGCGTCTGCCGCAGTTAAAGCTTCGTTTACCATTAAACCGGTAGCAATAATTGTAATATCGTTACCGTCTTTCATTTCTACGCCTTTGCCTATTTCAAACTTGTAACTGTCGTCAAACAAAACAGGAGTAGCAAGTCTGCCGAATCTTATATAAACCGGACCGTCGTGCTCGTATGCGGCAAAAACAGCGGCTTTTGCCTCGTAATCGTCTGCCGGGTTAATAACCGTCATTCCGGGAATAACGCTCATTAACGCTAAATCTTCGTTACATTGATGTGTTGCACCGTCTTCGCCTACAGATATACCCGCATGAGTAGCACCTATAACTACATGTAAATGAGGATATCCTATAGAGTTTCTTACCTGTTCAAAAGCTCTTCCTGCAGCAAACATAGCAAAAGAACTGCAAAATACTTTTTTGCCGGTTGTGGCAACACCTGCCGCTATGCTAACCATATTTTGTTCCGCTATTCCGCAATCGTAAAATCTTTCCGGAAAAGCCTTTTTAAAAATACCGGTTTTTGTAGCTGCCGCTAAGTCGGCGTCTAAAACTATAAAATCATCATGCTTTTCGGCTAATGCCTTTAAGGCATTGCCGTAGCTTTCTCTTGTAGCAATTTTAACTGTATCAGCCATTTTTTCTCCTCCTATTTTATTGAAGCTTTGCTAATGCGGCGTTAAGCTCTTGCATAGCAATTTCGTATTGTTCGTCGTTTGGAGCAGAACCGTGCCAACCAACCTGATTTTCCATAAATGAAACACCTTTACCTTTAACGGTTTTGGCTATAATAGCGGTAGGTTTGCCGTTTTTAGAAGAAGCTTTATTAAATGCTTCGTCTATTTCGTCAAAGTTATGTCCGTCTATAGTAATTACATTCCAACCAAAAGCCTTAAATTTTTCATCTAAAGGAGCCGGACTGTTTACTTCATCTAAAGTTCCGTCTATTTGTAAACCGTTAAAGTCAACTATAGCTACCAAATTATCAAGCTTTTTGTTTGCGGCAAACATAGCGGCCTCCCAAACCTGACCTTCTTCACATTCGCCGTCGCCTAAAAGGGCATAAACGTTGTAATTGTTACCAAAATGTTTTGCAGATAACGCCATACCTACGGCGCAAGAAATACCCTGACCTAAACTACCCGAAGACATATCCACGCCCGGAGTTCCTTTTTTATCGGGATGTCCCTGTAAAAAAGAACCGATATGTCTTAATGTTTTTAAATCTTCTACCGGGAAAAATCCTTTTTGTGCCAAAACCGAATATAATCCGGGGGCAATATGTCCTTTAGAAAGAACAAATCTGTCTCTCTCCGGCATATCGGGATTTTTAGGGTCTACGTTTAACTTATTAAAATACAAATAAGTTAAAATGTCGCTGCTGGATAACGAACCGCCCGGATGACCGGATTTTGCGGCGTGAACTGATTCGATTACACCCATACGAACTTTGCAGGCGATAATCTCAAGCTCTTTTTTTGCGTCTGCTTTCATTTTATATTTCCTTTCTTTTTTGGCATTAATACTAATAGTTTAAAATATTAATGCTTTTTACTTAAATAATTTATGAAATCGGCTACTGCGCCGGTATCAGCACTTACAGTTATATAATCGCAAATATCTTTTATTTCTTTTGGGCTTTCTTTTGGGCAAGCAGAAATATCCGCGGATTTTAGCATATCGTAATCGTTGTAATAGTCGCCAATGGCATAAAAACAACCTTTTTTTATATTAAAAATCTTAAGCAGTTCTTTTAAAGATTCCGCTTTGGTTGCTTTATACGGCATTTGCTCGTAATAATATTTAATCTTTCCGTTTATTTTTTGGGTGGTTCTTACAAAATAAGAAGTAAAGTCCAATTCTTTTAAAACCGTATCCATATTATCTAACTGTTCTTTATTAAAACAGCAATAAGCTACTTTTGTCCAATCTTTATTAAAAACAAAATCAAAATCGGCTTCTGTTGCCGTTATATTTTCGTATTCTATATGTTCAATAGTGTTAATTGTTTTATTAACAACAAATAATCCTTCTGTGGTGTTAACTTCAATACCTATAGTGCTGTCGCTTTTTAAAACGGCTTTTGCCGCCTCTTTATCTTTATTGGTAAAAGATTTTAACAGCAAAATATTTTTATTTTTAAAATCATAAACAATACTGCCGTTCGAAACCACCGAAGGGTCAAAAATCTCCAAACAATTTTTTATATTATCCAAAGCGTAATAAGACCTTCCGGTAGCAATTACCACCTTACCGCCGTTTTCTTTAAAATACTTAATTTTTTCTATATTAACTTCCGGTGTTTTACCGTTTGTAACCAATGTTTCGTCAACATCACACGCCAACAATGCGTCTTTAAATAAATCCATAAAATTTCTTTAATTATTTATATGTTGTTTCTGTGCTTTTTTAAAAATAAAGTAAAATATTCCGGCAAAGGACTGTCGAATTCCATATACTCTTTTGTTGCAGGATGAATAAAACCTATTTTTTTTGCATGCAAGCACTGCCCTTTTAAGGCTTCATCTTTTTTACGGGTGTTATAAACCTCGTCCCCTGCAACGGGGAATCCCAAATATGCCGAATGTACTCTTATTTGATGAGTTCTGCCCGTATAAAGTTTAAACTTTACGTAAGTATAGTTTTTTAATCTTTCCAAAACAAAATATTCCGTTTTTGCAGGTTTTGAATTTTTATAAATTACCGCCATTTGTTTACGCTTTGTAGGATGTCTTCCTATAGGCTCGTTTATAATACCGTGCTCTTCTTTAAATAATCCGTAACAAATAGCGTGGTACTCCCTTGTAAAAGAATGCTCTTTTATTTGTTCCGCCAAAAATCTGTGTGAGTAATCATTTTTTGCAACTATTAAAAGTCCGCTTGTATCTTTGTCTATTCTGTGAACAATTCCGGGTCTTAGCTCGCCGTTAATGCCCGACAAACTGTTTTTGCAGTGATAAAGCAAAGCGTTGCACAGCGTACCGTTTAAATGTCCCGGTGCAGGATGCACCACCATTCCTTTAGGTTTATTAACCACAAGTAAATCATTGTCTTCAAAAACTATATCCAACGGTATGTTTTCGGGTTTTAAAGCTATTTCCACAGGGTCTGGTACATTTACGGTTATTTCATCGTTATATTTTAAAATATAACGTTTTTGAGCTTCTTTGCCGTTAATAAATATATTTTTTTGCAAAAATAATTTTTCAACCGAAGACCTGCTCATTTCCAAAACTTCGGCAATATATTTATCTGCTCTTACTTCTTCATCCTCTAAAAAAACAAGGCTTTTTTTATCCATATTTTTTAGTCGGCTTTTTGTTCGGCAATATTGCTTTCTTCGGAATTACCGTTTTTTTCTTCGTTTGCATTAAGCATATCGTCGTTTGCTTTCTTTTTATTTTTATAATCTTTAATAATATCAATTACAAAATAAAGCAACAGTAACGCGGCGCCCAGTGTAACGGCAATATCCGCCACATTAAATACCGGAAAAGTACGCCAAAAATCAAACTGAATAAAGTCTACTACTCTGCCTTTAAAAATTCTGTCTATTAAATTTCCTACACCGCCCGAAAGCACTAAAACTATTCCAAAAAATAATAACTTATGTTTAAATCCGTCTTTAATAAGCATAGCTACGCACACAATCATAATAATTATTGTAAGCGCCACTAAAAGCCAGGTGTTATCTTGCATAAATCCCCAGGCTCCGCCTTCGTTTTCAACATAAGTTATATCAATAATATTTTTTATAAAAGGAACGCTCTGCGCACCCAATTCAAAATTAGATGCAATA
Source organism: Oscillospiraceae bacterium (assembly GCA_902796905.1). Lineage (GTDB taxonomy): Bacteria > Bacillota > Clostridia > Oscillospirales > Acutalibacteraceae > UMGS1279. The sequence continues at coordinate 22,123 of CADBQU010000050.1, forward strand.
AAAGATTTTGTAAGCTGATCGGCAACAATTACCAAAGCAGCCATTACCGCAGAAATTATATAAATCATATAATTAATCTCCAAAAAATTTATTATACCCTATAAAAGCTTAATATAAATTTAGGTTAAATTATATTAAAGCTTTTATAGGTAAATATTTAGTTTATTAAGTTCTGATTTATTAAATATTAAAATTTTAAATAAATTAAAATATATTAATAAATGCTCTAAATAAATGCTTTAAAAATTATTCAAGCTCTTTTAAAACTTTGGCGCATCTTTCGCATACGTCGCCGTATTTATCGTCTTTTCCCACAGTTTCACTGTAAGTCCAACAACGGGCACATTTTTTGCCGCCTGCGGCTTCAACGCTTATTCCTATATTCTGTTCGCCCTTAAAGTTTCCGCCTTCTTTGTTTTCCAAAACAAAATCCGATACAATAAATATCTCTCTTAAATTTTTAATTCCGCTTAAAAATTCATACATTTCGTTTGTAGCAAATAAGGTTAACTTAGCGTCTAAAGAAGAACCTATAACTTTTTCGCTTCTGGCTAATTCCAAAGCTTTTTTAACGTCATCGCGTATGCTGTGAATTCTGTTCCATTTTTCCATAAAAGCTGTATCTTGGGTACTGTTTTCAACTATTTCGGGCATACCGTTAAATAATACGCTTTCTTTTCTGTGCTTTTCGGAATGCGGCATAAATTCCCAAATTTCTTCCGAAGTAAACGCAAGTATAGGTGCAATTAAACGAGTTAAAGAGTCTAATATTTTGTATATTACCGTTTGTGCGGCTCTTCTGGTAGTACTGTCTTCTTTTTCTACATATAAACGGTCTTTTAAAACGTCTAAATAGAAGTTTGACATATCTACAACGCAGAAATTATGTATAGCGTGGAAAACAATATGATATTCAAAGTTTTCGTATGCTTCCCTGCAGGTTTTAACAACCTCGTTTAAACGCATTATGGCATAACGGTCTATATCTTCAAATTTGTCTTCGGTAACTGCATCTTTGTCAGGGTCAAAATCCGGAATACATCCTAAAATAAATCTGGCTGTATTTCTTATTTTACGGTATACTTCGCTCAACTGTTTTAAAATTTCGGGCGAAACTCTTATATCTGCATGATAATCGGATGAAGCTACCCAAAGTCTTAAAATATCCGCACCGTATTTATTTACTATATCATCGGGAATAATGGTATTTCCCAAAGACTTACTCATTTTTTTACCTTCACCGTCTACAACCCATCCGTGCGTTACAACCGTTTTATAAGGCGCTACTCCCTTTGTTGCAACAGAGGTTAAAAGAGAAGACTGGAACCAACCGCGGTATTGGTCCGCACCTTCTAAATAAAGATCAGCCGGGAAAGCAAGTTCTTTTCTTTGTTCCAAAACCGCTGCATGCGAAGAACCGGAATCAAACCAAACGTCCATAATATCGGTTTCTTTTTTAAAGTGTTTGCCGCCGCAGTTAGGACAAACCGTATCTTCCGGCATAAGCTTTTCTTCGTCCCATTCGTACCATACGTTGGGGCCTTCTTTTCTAAAAGTATCCGATATAAATTTAATGGTTTTAGGCGAAATTATTTCTTTTCCGCAATCTTTGCAATAGAATATAGGTATGGGCACACCCCAAGTACGCTGACGGGAAATGCACCAGTCGCTTCTGTCTTTTACCATATTGCTTATTCTGTCTTCGCCCCAACCGGGTATCCATTTAACGGATTTTATGGCTTCTATTGCTTTATCCGAAAAATCCGCAATAGAGCAGAACCATTGCTCCGTTGCACGGAAAATAACCGGTTTTTTACATCTCCAGCAGTGGGGATATTGGTGGTTCATTTTTAAAATAGCCAAAAGATTATTTGTTTGCTCTAATTTTAAAGCTATTTCTTTTCCTGCTTTATCAATATGTAATCCGGCAAATTCTCCGGACTCTTCTGTTAAAATACCTTTATTATCTACAGGTACCACAATTTCGAGTTCTTTGTATTTTCTACAAACTTCAAAGTCTTCCAAACCGTGTCCCGGTGCCGTATGAACGCATCCGGTACCGCTTTCCAGCGTTACATGGTCGCCCACAATAATTAAAGAATCCCTGTTTAAAAACGGATGTTTGGCTTTTGCATATTCCAAATCTTTTCCTAAAACCGTTCCTATAATTTCGTATTCTTCTATATTTGCGGCTTTCATTGTATTTTCAACTAAGTCTTTGGCTATAATAAGGTTTTCATCTTTTACCCTTACTATTGCATACTCAAAATTAGGACCTAAGCAAATGGCTATATTTGCAGGCAAAGTCCAAGTAGTGGTTGTCCAAATAACAAAATAAGTTTTGCTGAAATCCAAATTAAATTTTGCTAAAGCTCCGTTATCGTCTTTAAGTTCAAACTTAACATAAATAGAATAACAGGTATCGTCGGCATATTCTATTTCGGCTTCGGCTAAAGCGGTTTGGCATTCGGGACACCAGTATACGGGCTTTAAACCCTTATATATATAACCCTTATTTGCCATTTCTCCGAAAACTTCAATCTGTTTGGCAACATAATCGTTGGTCAAAGTTTTATAAGGATGGTCCCAATCGCCCAAAACCCCTAAACGCTCAAACTGTCTTCTCTGGCTCTCGGCAAATTCGTTTGCAAAATCATAACAAATCTTTCTTATTTCCAAAGGAGATACCGCTTCGCTGTTTTTCATTCCGGCTTTTTTTCTTGCCTTTAATTCCGTAGGCAAACCATGAGTATCATATCCGGGAACATACGGTGCTTTAAAGCCTGTCATATTTTTGTATCTTAAAACAAAATCTTTTAAGCTTTTATTAAGAGCCGTACCCATATGAATAATACCGTTGGCATACGGAGGACCGTCGTGTAAAATATATAACGGTTTACCTTCGTTTTCTTTCATTAATCTGTCATATAGGTTAGAATCCTGCCATTTTTTTAAGGCAACCGGTTCTCTTTCGGGCAAACCGGCCCTCATAGGAAAATCGGTCTTAGGCAAATTCAAAGTTTTGTTATAATCCTGCTGCATATATTTTTTCCTTTCTGGAACCTAAAAACAATATAAATTCTATTTTTTATCTGTTTTTAAATATTTTACTTTTTAAGCTTTTTTAATGTATATTTTTTATTCTTCTTGATTTTTTAATCCGCCGAAAAACTCATTTTCTTCTTCGTTTTCACTTTCGGTATTTTCGGCTTGCGGCTTAGCTTCTTTAACTTCCGGCTCTTCTTCGGTATTAGGAATAAAAGAATTAAAATCAGGTTTGTTGTCTACTATAAATTCAACGGCTTCCGCTGCTCTTTCGGCATTAAACGGAACTTCCTTAGGGAATTTATTTAAAAGTTCAAGCTGAGTTTTATAATTATCAAGTAATTTGGATTTAAATATTTCCGCTTCGGCTTTAAGTTTATCAAATAAAAGCTGTTGTCTTGCAACGCTGTCTTTAGCCGCGGTAATAATACCTTCGGATTTTTCGGCTGCAATTTTAAGTTTACCGGCAATTTGAGCCTCAACTTCTTCTTTGTCTTTTTTAATTTTAGCTTCGTGTTCGGCTTTTTCTTTTGCTATTTCTTCGCTTATTTGCTTAGCTTTTAAAGTGGCCTCGCCTATAATGGTTTCGGCTTTTTCTTTTGCTTCGTTAATAAGCTGGTCCGTAAAACGCTGAGCACTTTCCAAAATGTTGGAAACGCTGGCAGTAGTAGCCGTATAATCTTTTTCTTCGGCTTTATAAGCTGGTTCCGGCTTAATATTTTCTTCTGCCTCTTCGGCTTTTACTTCCTCTTTAGGCTGTGCCGAAACATTTGCAGAACCTATTTTGCTTTTTAACTCTTCGTTTTCTTTAACTATATTATCAAATGCGTCTGCTACTTCATCCAAAAAATCGTCAACTTCTATTTTTTTATAACCACTCATAGAAGTAGAAAAATCAATTTCTCTAATGTAATCTGCTGTTACCATAACAAAAACCTCCTAAAATTTTAAATATATTTTAAACATATTAAAATTACTTTGCCTTTTTTAGTGTAGCCGTTTGTGCTTTTAACAATAAATTTAGCTTTTTTTCTAACCGTAATTTTATCGTTATCAAAAACACTTTTTGTACATTTATTAACTTCAATACCGTTTATAAAAACCAATCCGCTTTTTATAAACTCCAAAGAAGCGCTTCTTGAACATCCGCAAACAGCCGAAACCACCGAATCTATTCTTAAAGAAGAAACCGTAAACCTAAGTTCTTCAAAATTATCGGTTTTTTCGGGGATATCCGCTAAATTTTCTTCATTTAAAGTTATTCTGTTACGCTTTATATATTTTAACTCCGAAATAACCATATTAAATACGCTTAGCACCAATATAATATACACTTTATTTTCGGTTTTATTTATTATTATATCGCCTACGGCACTGCGCTTAATACCTAAGCCCATAACAGAGCCCAAAATATCCCTATGCGTAATATCTTTTGTTTTATCCAAAGAAAAGCTAACGGCCTTTATAGGAAACTTTTTAAAATCAATATCGCTTTCGTTTGCAAAAATACCAAGCATAGCTCTTTCTCCTCCGGTATATCCGGAATAAAAAGAATAGTTTATATTTTTGCTTAAGCATCCCTTTGCCAAAGCTTGTTCTTCTTCCGATAAAAAACCTATAAATTTAGGCGTTTTATTTTTTTGGCAAAGCTCAATATTATCAAATATATGCTTTTTTAAAATGTCAAACTCATTTAACATTTAAAATAAATCCTTAATTTCCATTAACCTAAATACATTGCGTTTTCTATATCATCCAATATCAAATCGCCCAAAACGTCAACATTGGCAGGTGTAATTATATAAGTGCTGTGAGCCACCTTTTTTATATTGCCTTTTCTGGCATAAGCGGTACCGCTTAAAAAGTCTATAAGTCTTCTGGAAATTTCACGGTTGGCATTTTCCAAATTTAAAACAACCGTTTTATTTTCGTTTAAATAATCTGCTATAGAAGGTGCGTCTTCAAAACGGCTGGGTTTAACCAAAACCACCTGAATTTGAGAAGCAGAACCGTTGGAAGTATTTTTTGCGCTGCTTTTGCCGAAAAAGCTTTCGGATTTTGCTTTTGCGGGTTCTTCTTCCGGCTGTTGCTTTTTAGAAGTAAAAAATGATTTTTCTTCCTCTCCTTCAAAGTTTTCGTCTTCGTAATCTTCCTCCGGAGGTAAGCTAACCATTTTTTTAATTTTGTCCATCATACCCATAGTTGAAAATCCTTTCTTACTTAAAGCAATTTTTTATTATTAAATGCAAAATATTATGTCTTATATTATTAAAAAATCTTTAAAATTTTAATAATTCCTTTTTCCGAATAACGCCGTACCTATTCTTACAATATTTGCGCCCTCTTCTATAGCTTCAATATAGTCGCCGGACATTCCCATAGATAGGTACACCATATTACTATTATATAATTTATTGTTCTTAATTTCAATAAATAGTTTGTACATTTTTGAAAAATATTTGCGTATTTCGGCTTTTTCGCTGCAAATAGGCGGAATTGTCATTAATCCTTTAACATTTATACCGTCAAATTTTATTATTTCTTCCAATTTTTTGTAAACTTCTTCTTCTGCAATACCCGATTTAGATTCTTCTTTTCCTATATTAACTTCCAGCAATATATTGGTAACTATATTTAAATTTTTGGATTTTTTACTTATTTCTTTTGCCAAATGAACGGAATCCACCGAATGAATAAGTTCTGCTTTGCCTACAATATCTTTAACTTTATTGGTTTGCAAATGACCTATAAAATGTCTGTGCGCCGCAGGGTTTATTTTATCGTTTTTGGATAAAAATTCCTGTACTCGGTTTTCGCCTATATATCTTAACCCTAAATCTATTGCATTATTAATAATTTCCGGAGGAACTGTTTTGGTAGCAGCCAAAAAAGTAACTTCGTTCCCTGCTTTTTCTGCGGCAATGTTAATATTTTCCGATATTCTTTTATAATTATCAATTAACCAATTTTCCGTCATATAAATTCTTTCCTTTATCTACCACTTCGTCATACAGCCTTAAACATTCGCTGTTTCCGGTTTTATCTATTTTACAAACCGTAAATTCATCGTTGGAATACACCGAAGTGATTTTTTTAAACTTTATAATTCCCGCGCTTACAACATAAACTCCCAAATTATTATCTACCATTCTAACCGAACGGTTGCTTACTTTAAGTCCTTCGTATTTTTCCAAAACTACCGTTATGGGAATTCTTCTTAAACACGAAAAATCTCCATCTGCCTCATCGCAGCTGAATACCGCTACTGTTTTATCGGTATTGTCCGAATTAAGCGACACTAAATTTATGGTTATTTCTTTTCCCAAATTTTCTCCTGTAATAACATTGTAGTTATTACCTTCTTTTAATTTTAAAGCGTCGTTCGCGTCAAACTCCGCCGCAAAATACCAAGTGTAATCCGATACTATTTTACCGATAACATTTTTATCTACTTCTTTCGGTTTTAAATTTTTAAACTCGGTAGGGGTTATATTTTCTATGTTTTCGGTAGTTAAAACCGATTCGTATCCGTCTGCTTCGTTAACAAAAAATCCCGAAATATCTGCAGTTATTTTATTGTTGGCAGAAGGTACGCCGGATTTCAGCGAATTTATTTTTGCTTTTATTTGCGTAATTAAAGAATCTACATCCGATTTTCCGTCTACAATATTGTTTTTGCTGCTTAAAAGCGAAAACAATTCCGTATTTAATTCTTCGGCTTCATCGTACTTACCCTTTGCGGCCGCCGCCTTTATTTCGGCGGTTTTATTTTCTATTTTTGTGTTTATAACCGTTAAATCCGCCGTGCCGTTAGCAGATGACGAAAGTGATTGCAAAGCTTCCAATTGCGTTTCCAAGCTTTCTATTTGCGCATATACACCCGAAACCGATTCGTTTTCGTATACATTTGCAATGGTGCCCGATTTTGAAACCTTTTCCCCGTTTTTAACCACAAACTGTTTTATGCCCGAAATATCACTTGTTACAAGCTTTTCGTTCCTAACTATTAATGCGTTTGATTTTATACCGTTATATGTTTCGTAATAGGAGGCCGCAGCCGTTGTAAACGGCTGATACAACGCCGAAAAAATTTGATAAGCAAAAAATACCAATAAAAAAATCAGCAACAACGTTTTTAAAAATCCTTTGCCTTTCATTTTACTCCTCCTTAGCTTTATATACTTTATATTTTTAAAATATATTTATTTTTATATTACCTTTATTTTAAAAAATCTTCCGCCAGTTTTAACGCTTCGTTTTTATAATCTTTGTTTATATCCGGATACACCCAATGAATATCTTTATTTCTTTTAAACCAAGTAATTTGTCTTTTGGCGTATCTTCTGGTTTGCATTTTTAAATTCTCCAACGCTTCGCTTAAAGAAATTTCTCCTTTAATAAAAGGTTCCAATTCTTTATGCCCTATTGCCTGTTTTGCGCCGGAATAGTTTTCTTTTAAGGCTTTTTCGGCTTCTTCCAAAAGTCCGTTTTTTGCCATTATATCCACTCTTAAATTTATTCGGTTATATAAATTTTCACGGTTTTCGTAATTTATACCTATTATAAGCGGATTTAAAAAGCCTTCGTTTTTTAACGAATTTTCGTTTTTTTGGCTCATGGTTGTATTGTGCGTATAATAAATTTCCAATGCCCTTATAATTCTTTTTTTGTCATTGCACGAAATTTTGTTTGCAAATTCAAAATCTATGCTTTTGAGTTCTTCGTATAAGCTTAAAATACCGTTTTCTTCGGCTTTTTTGTAAAGCTCATTCCTTATATTCGGGTCATTTTCCGGTCCGAAATCTATATTATTTAAAAGAGAATCTATATAAAGCCCCGTACCGCCTACCACCATGGGGACTTTATTTTTTTCGTTTATTTCTTTTATTAATTTTTTTGAAATATCACAAAACTCATAAACAGAAAATTCTTCGGTAGGATTTAATACTTCCTGTAAATAATGCTTTATTCCGCGTTTTTCTTCCATAGTGGGAACGGCGGAAGCAATGGGAATATTTTTATATATTTGCATAGAATCGGCAGAAATAATTTCGGCGTTTATTTTTTCTGCCAAATATATAGAAAGGTCCGTTTTTCCCGAAGCCGTAGGCCCCACAATAAAAATAGTTTTTATTTTTTTCATTTTACGTTTTAATTTTTAATTTTTTGTTTTTTGTATTATTTATAATGCTTTTTTATTTTATGTTTTAATATTTTTATTTTTTGTTTTGCTTTTATTAAAAGCTTTACTGTTTTTACTGCCTTCCGAATTGCTTTTCAAAATCTCGTTTTTTAAGCTCAAAAGCTACGCTTCTTCCGTGCGGACAATATAAAACATCATTATTAAGCAAAACTTTTTTTGCAATAAAAAGCATTTCTTCCGGTGTGGTTATATTACCGGCTTTAATTGCGGCTTTGCAGGAAACGGAATGTTTAATATCTTCTTCTCTTTTAGTTAAAGAACCCACATTGTTTTTTAATTTACCCGCAATTTCGTGTATAACCGAAACCTCGTCCCCCGCAACTATAGCCGGTACGCCCAACACTTTTATATTTCCGTTTCCGAAATCTTCAATGCTAAACCCAAATCGCGTTAAAGAATCTATATTTTCCAAAACGGCATTGTATTCAATACTGTCTAATTTTACCGCAATAGGAGCCAACAACAATTGCTGTTCTATATTAATATTTAAAGAATTAAACAGTATTCTTTCGTGTGCGGCGTGTTTATCTATAAAATAAACACTGTCGTTATATTCGGCAATAATATATGTTTTAAACGCTTCTCCAATTATTCTTAAAGAATAATTAAGGTTATTTTCTTTATCTTCTTCGGTTTCCTTTTTAAAAGTTTCTTCCGTTCCGTTATTTTCTTTTTGTTCTTTTAAGTTACTTGAATTTACGCTTTCGTCAGCGTTATCTTTAAAGTTTGCAACTTTATTTAAATTGTAATTTCCCAAAACAAATTTTTCGGTGTTTATGTTTTCAACATTTATATTTTCGGTTTCGTTTTGGTTTTTACTTTCCGAAGGCTTTATTTTTTTAATAACGGTTTCTGTTTCCTCTTCGGTGTTTGATAAAATATTCCCGGATTTTTCTTTATTCCTTAATATTTCCGTAGCGGTAAAATCATCTTTAATAATTTTTTTAAAAGCTTTGGCTACCGTTCTGTCATCGTTATTATTTTTGTTTTCTAAATTATCGTCTATTGTATACTTGTTTTCGTTTATGTTTATATCTTTATTGTTATCTAAATCCGTTTCGGAAATATCTTTATTTCTATCGGTTAAATCGTTAAAATTGATTTTTGTTTGGTCGGCAACGTCTTTTTCAAAAGGCACTCCGCTTTTGGAAAGTTTTAATTCGGGATGTGTGCCGTTTTGATTTAATGCATTTTTCACAGCCCTGTAAACTGCGTAAAACACTCTTTTTTCGTCTGAAAATCTAACTTCCGTTTTTGTGGGATGCACATTAACGTCTAAAGTTTCGTACGGAATAGATAAATATAAAACCGCCGCCGGAAATTTACCTACCATAACCGAATTTTTATAAGCCTGTTCCAATGCTGCGCAAACGGTTCCGGATTTTACAAATCGGTTGTTAATAAAAAAGTACTGTCCGTTACGGTTTGCCCTGCAATAAACAGGTTTGCAAATATAACCTTTAACATTTATACCTTCGTTGGTTTCGTTTAAATTAATAAGCGAAGCCGCATAATCTTTGCCCAAAACCGAATATATAGCGGAAATACCGTTATTATCTCCCGGAGTTTGCAAAGTTGTTTTACCGTCTTTAATAAATTTAAATGAAATTTCGGGATGAGATAACGCCAAGCGTTCTATAATAGCGCCTACCGCCGAGCCCTCCGTAGCGTCTCTTTTTAAAAATTTCATTCTTGCCGGTGTATTATAAAATAAATCTCTTACAATAATTGTAGTGCCTTTAGGACAGCCGGTTTCAAAAAACTCTTTTTCTTCTCCGCCGTTTATAACATATTTTACTCCCGTTTCGTTATTGTAAGCCGACAAAACCTCCACTCTGCTTACAGCCGAAACCGAAGCCAAAGCCTCGCCCCTAAAACCCAAAGAAGCTATTTTATTCAAATCCTCTTTAGAAGTTATTTTACTTGTGGCATGGCGAAGAAACGCGGTTTTTATATCTTCTTTTTTTATACCGCAGCCGTTATCCGTTACTCTCATATAAGTAATACCGCCGTTTTTAATTTCAACGGTTATTACCGTGGCTTTTGCGTCTATTGAATTTTCACACAATTCTTTTATAACCGAAGACGGACGTTCTATAACTTCGCCCGCGGCTATCAATTCTGCTATTTCTTTAGGCAATTTAATAATATTCGGCATTACTTTTTCCTTTCAATAAATTTAATCAATAAATTTTTAAAGTTTTACGCTTAAAATTTTAATTTTCCGTTTTTTTAGCCTCGTCGCAAATATCATATAATGTTTTAAGCGCTTCTATAGGAGTTAAAACGTTTATATCTATCTGCTTTAACTTTTCTATAATTTTTTCTTTTTCGGTGTCTAAAATAGACATTTGCATTGTTTCAACAGGTTCTTTTTTATTTTTGCTGTTTTCTTCCGGCTTGATATCCGAAATTCCGTTTTCAACGTTATATAAAATTTCTTTTGCTCTTTCTATAACCTTCTTTGGTATACCCGAAAGCTTGGCAACTTCTATACCGTAACTTTCGTCCGCTCCGCCTCTTACAATTCTTCTTAAAAAGGTTATGTCGTCCCCTCTTTTTTTAACGGCAATATTATAATTTTTAATACCGTCAAGCTGATTTTCCATACTTGTAAGTTCATGATAATGTGTTGCAAAAAGTGTTTTGGCACCGAGTTTTTTCTTATCGGCGCAAAATTCCAAAACGGCTCTTGCGATGCTCATACCGTCAAAAGTAGAGGTTCCTCTTCCTATTTCGTCTAAAATAAGCAAACTTTTTTTAGTGGCATATTTTAAAATGTCGGCAACTTCGCTCATTTCCACCATAAATGTAGATTGACCCATAGCCAAATCGTCCGAAGCTCCCACACGGGTATATATGGCGTCGCAAATACCTATATCGGCTTCCCTTGCCGGCACATACGAACCTATTTGCGCCAATAAACAAATAACGGCTATTTGGCGCATATAAGTAGATTTACCCGCCATATTAGGTCCCGTTATAATGGCACAGCGATTATCATTCATATCCAAATACGTATCGTTTGCCACAAACGGTGTTTTAGATAATAATTCAACTACGGGATGTCTTCCGTCTTTAATATCTATAATTCCGTTATTGTTTATTTTGGGCAAACAGTAATTGTTTTCTATTGCCACTTTGCTTAAAGAAATATATGTATCAAGCTTTGCAATGGCATTGGCGGTATTTTGAAAACGCTTTAAACTGGCATTTACTTTTTGCCTTACTTCTTCAAATAAATCATATTCCAACTTATTTGCGCGCTCTTTTGCGCCCAACAAACGGTCTTCTATTTCTTTAAGCTCTTCGGTTATGTATCGCTCGCAATTTGTAAGCGTTTGTTTTCTTATATAGTGTTTAGGCACTAAGTCTTTGTATGTATTTGTAACTTCAATATAATATCCGAAAACCCTGTTATATCTAACCTTTAAGCTTTTTATTCCTGTTTTTGCTTTTTCCTCTTCTTCCAATTTAAGCAAAACTTCGGAATCTCCGTTCATAAGAGCTTTTATATCGTCCAATTCTTTGCTGTATCCGGCTTTAATAACTCCGCCTTCGGTTATGGTTGTGGGCGGTTCGTCCACAATAGCAGCTTCAATTAAATCTATAATATCCCGTAATTCATCAATTCCGTTATGTATATCTTTTAATTCTCTTGATTTTAAATTCTTTGTTGCGTTTTTTAATAAAGCAAATTTTTCGGCGGTAAACGAAAGCGATTTAAGCTGTTTTCCCGAAGCCGTACCGAAAACAACTCTGGTCATTAATCTTTCTATATCGTTAATACCGTTTAAAAGCTCCGATAAATTGCCTCTGTCAACGGTATTTTCAACCAATTCTTTTACCGCATTCTGACGGCTTAATATTCCGGTAATACTAATATACGGCTGTTCCAGCCAACTTCTTAACATTCTTTTGCCCATAGCGGTTTTTGTTTTATCTATAACCCACAAAACCGTACCGCGTTTAGACTTCGAACGCATGGTTTCAAATAATTCCAAATTTCGTAAAGCGTTAACGTCCAATTTCATATATTGATTTTCGGTATAGCTTACTATTTTGTTTATATTTTTTAAATCTTTAATTCCGCTCATTTTCATATACTGTAAAATGGCGTCAAAAGCGGCGGTATCGGCAGAGCCGTATTTTAAATGCAGCGAGCTTAAATCTTTTATTCCAAAATGACTCATTATGTTTTCTGCATTAAGACCGTTTTCAAAAATCTTTGTAGGTAAAACCGAAATACAACAATTTAATCTGTTAATTAAAAAGTTTTGCAAATCGGGCATAAGTTCTATTGTATTATCTATTATTAATTCTCTGGGAGAAAATCTGGCGGTTTCGTTTTTTATTCTTTGCTCAATATCGTCGGCAGGCAAAACTATCATTTGTACCGCACCGGTTGAAATATCCGCAAAGCAAATACCGTAATTGTTATCAAAAGCGCAAACCGATGCCAAAAAATTGTTTACGCCTTCTTCAAGCATATTTTCTTCTATAACCGTGCCGGGTGTTACAACTCTTATAACTTCCCTTTTAACAAGACCTTTTGCAGTTACCGGATTTTCCATTTGCTCGCAAATAGCCACTTTAAATCCGCTGTCTACAAGCCTTGCAATATATCCTTCGCAGCTATGAAACGGAACACCGCACATAGGAGCTCTTTCTTCCATTCCGCAGTCTTTTCCTGTTAAAACCAAATTCAAGGTGCTTGAAGCGGTTACTGCGTCATCAAAAAACATTTCATAAAAATCGCCTACTCTATACATTAAAATGCAGTCTTTGTAATTCTCTTTAACTGCAAAATATTGACGCATCATAGGAGATAATTCGCCCATTTTGTTTTCCCCTTTAAAAATTTTTACTGTTTTCCTAAACAATACAATAACGGTACAATATTTCCCATGGCATAAAACTTGTCCGATTGTATTGCCTATCCGTAATTAAAACAATTTTCCCATCCGTAATTTACACAGTTTAAACAAATCAAATCCGTAAAATATTTAAAATGATTATTTTTTATTGTATTTACAATTTTAAATTTTGTATATAATAAAAATATTTTTACGGTATTTAAAGGCATTGGGGCAAAAAATGCTTTACCCCAAAAACCCATTTTTACCGTTAATGTTAATTTAATATTAATATTTTTTAATGACATCCTCCGCAGGAAGAGCAGCTGCCGCCGCAGCTGTGAGAAATTTCGCAAGTAAGCGGGTCTTCGCCGTTGCAGGTTTTTGAAATAAGAGTATCTATTTTTCCTATAAGCTCGTCCAAAGCCTGTTTTTTATTGTTGTAGTTAATCATAGCTTCCGTATCCATAACAGCGGTATAAACTCTGCGTAATTTTTCGTTCAATTCTTTAATTTTGCCTTCGTCTCTTTTTTCTTTTGCAAGTTCGTTGTCCAAAGACATTCTAACCAAATTAAATTCGCCTATTTTATTTTGTAAATCTTCATCTGCGTCGTTAGCGTCTCTTGCGGCTACATAATCCAAATATCTTTCGTCTTTTTGAAGCTCCGCACATAATTCTCTTGCCAATTGTAAAATTTCCATTTAATTTGCTCCCTTTTATTCATTTCTTTTATTTTTATGCTTTTTATACTTTTATTATTAACACTAATCTATAATTTCCAAAATATCGGCGCAAACTTCGCCGTTATTTAAATATGTTTTTATTTTAATAAATTTACCCAACAAATCATTTGTCCCTTTAAATTCAAAACAAATATTACCGTCGGTATGTCCCGCCATAAATCCCGGTTTTCTTCCCGGCTCATCACATAAAACCACAAACTCTTTGTTATTGTAAGTAAGCTTTGTTTTGGCGGCTATTTCACTTTGAACTTTTAAAAGTTCGGAAAACCATTTAGATTTTTCCTCCAAAGGAATATTATCTTCCATTTTTGCTGCCGGCGTTCCGTCTCTTTTAGAAAAAATAAATGTAAACAGCGATAAAAATTCAACCCTTTTTACAACATCTACGGTTTCTAAAAAATCTTTATATGTTTCTCCCGGAAAACCTACAATAATATCCGTTGTAAAAGTAATATCTTTTATTAATTCTTTAGCTTTTTTAATAAGTCCCAAATAATGCTCTTTTGTGTATTTGCGATTCATTCTTTTTAATATTTCGTTGCTGCCGCTTTGAAAAGGCAAATGCAAATGCTTGCAAACTTTATCACATTCTTTAATTGCCGATAAAAGCTCGTCGCTGCAGTCTTTGGGATGACTTGTCATAAACCTTATTCTGAAATTTCCCGGTATGCTGTTTATTATTCTTAAAAGAGCCGGAAAATCCGTGTCCTCGTATTTATAAGAGTTTACGTTTTGCCCTAAAAGCGTTATATCTTTGCAACCGTCCGCTATTAAAGCTTTGGCGTCTTTTACTATATTTTCAACGCTTCTCGAACGCTCCCTGCCCCTTACATAAGGCACAATGCAATAGGTACAAAAATTATTGCATCCGTACATTATGGGAAGCCAGCCTTTAAAAGTTCCGTCCCTTTTAAGCGGAACCTCCTCTACTATATCCGGCGTATTTTCATCAATATCAAATATTCTTTTATTAAGCGTTAAATATTTATATATAAATTCCGGAAGCTTATATATTACATGCGTACCAAACAGTATATTTACAAACGGAAAGCTTTTATATATTCTGTCTTTTACCTTTTGCTGCTGAGCCATACATCCGCACATAGCTATTATAAGCTTTGGATTTTTGCGTTTTTTATTTTTTAAGGCACCTATGTTGCCAAAAACCCTGTCCTCAGCATGTTCTCTTACGGCGCAAGTATTAAAAATTATAAAATCGGCTGCAGAATCGTCATCGGTAAAAGAAAATCCTATTTGCTGCAGCATTCCTTTTAATTTTTCACTGTCGCTTACATTTTGTTGGCATCCGTAGGTTACAACCATAGCGCTGGGCTTATAACCGTAGTAGTTTAAAACCATATCTTTTAAAATATTAATATAGCCTTCCTGTTCGGAATACGCCGATTGATTTTTTAAATCCAAACCGTTTTGCACCCTATTTCCCCTTATATAATATTATTATATTATTATACTATATAATAAATAAAAAATAAAGAAAAATTTAAAGAAAAAACGGACAATATGGAAACCATACTATCCGTTTTAATATTAACTTAATTAATGTTATTTACTATTTAATCATACCGGCAACTTCGTCTGCAAAGTTATCGTTTCTTTTTTCTAAGCCTTCGCCTTTTTCAAATCTAACAAAAGATACAACTTTAACATCGGCACCTATTTCTTTTGCTTTAGATTCAATATATTTTTCTACGGTAAAATCGCCGTTTTTAACAAATTCTTGTTCTAACAAGCAATTTTCGGAATAATATTTGCCAATTTTGCCTTCTACAATTTTACCTAAAATTTGTTCGGGCTTGTTAGCCATTTTGGGGTCTTCTTTCATTTGACCAATTAAAATTTCTTTTTCTTTTTCAATAACTTCCGCAGGAACTGCTTCTCTGTTTAAATATTGAGGATTTACCGCAGCAATCTGCATAGCTATATCTTTAGAAAGTTCTTTAAACACAGCGTTTTCAGCGTCTGCGTTGGTATCAAATTTAACCATAACGCCGATTTTGCCGCCTGCATGAACATAAGTGGATACAATACCTTCATAGCGTTCAAATCTGCGAACTTTGATATTTTCGCGTACTGCCAAAAATACTTCCTGAATCATATCTGCTACAGTTACACCGTTTTCTTCGCAAGCCAACAATGCTTCAACATCGGCAGGTGCTTTATCGGCAATAACTTTTGCTACTTTTTCGGTTAATTCTTTAAATGCATCGCTGTTTGCAACAAAGTCGGTTTCGGCGTTTAATTCAACAACAACGCCTACGTTTCCGTATACCTTTGCCAAAACCAAACCTTCGGCTGCAATTCTTCCTGATTTTTTAGCTTGCTGAGCCAAACCTTTTTCTCTTAAAAAGTCAACTGCCGCATCCATATTACCGTCGGTTTCGGTTAAAGCTTTTTTGCAATCCATCATACCGCAGCCGGTTTTTTCTCTTAAAGCCTGTACGTCTTTTGCAGTAAAAGTCATAATTAATTCTCCTATTCCTATTTTGTTTTTATCTTTTTTAAATTCAATTTTTATCTTCTTTAAAAATGCCTGCTTAATGCAGGCATTTTTCTTTTTAACATAAAATAAAGCCTTAAATTTTTAAACTGAAAAATTTTTATTATTCTGCGTCTTCGGCTTTTTCTTCTGTTTCTTTAGATTCTTCCGCAGGAGCTTCTTCGGCTTCGGCAGAATCCTGTTCGCCTTGTCTTCCTTCAATAACAGCCTGAGCCATAGCGCCTGCAATAAGTTTTACTGCACGGATAGCGTCGTCGTTACCGGGAATAACTGCGTCTATTTCATCGGGATCGCAGTTTGTATCTACAATTGCAATTATAGGAATATTTAATTTTTTAGCTTCCTGAACGGCAATTCTTTCTTTTCTGGGGTCTACAATAAATAAAGCGCTGGGGATTTTATCCATATCTTGAATACCGCCGAGGAATTTTTCCAATTTTTCGATTTCAAGATTTAATTTGATAACTTCTTTTTTAGGTAAAAGGTCAAATGTGCCGTCTTCGCTCATTTTTCTTAATTGGTTTAAACGGTCGATTCTTTTTCTTATTGTACGGAAGTTTGTAAGCATACCGCCTAACCAACGGGCGTTTACATAAGGCATGGAGCAATGAATCGCTTCTTCTTTAACAGCTTCCTGAGCCTGTTTTTTGGTGCCTACAAAAAGAATATCTCCGCCTTCTGCGGCTATATCGCGTACAAAATTGTAAGCTTCGTTTAATTTTTTAACTGTTTTTTGTAAGTCGATAATATAAATACCGTTTCTTTCGGTAAAAATATATTCGGCCATTTTGGGGTTCCAACGTCTTGTTTGATGTCCGAAATGAACACCGGCTTCCAAGAGTTGTTTCATTGATACTACTGACATAATTTTTTCCTCCGGTTTTTTCCTCCGCAAACTTCTTATTGGCGGGAATCTTAAATTTTAAAAGTCTTAGTCTTAAAAAAATCTTAATTTTTTAAGCAAAACTTAACACTTTTTATTATTAAGAAACCGCCCCGACAATCCGCCTGCGTGTGTATTTGCTAGTATCACCACATAACTAGCCTATAAATTTTACCACAACTTATTTTAAATTGCAAGCTTTTTTTACAACTTTTAAATTATACTTTTATTTTAGCAATATCGGTTGCAGTTGTTCTTTAAACAACGCACATTTTAAGGCTTTCGGAATTAAACCGAAATCTCCTATTAAAGATTTCGGTTTTGCGTCCGGGTCATCTTGCCCAAACGGTACAAAATAAATATTTTTTGTATTAAGCAAAGTTGAAATATTTTTTGCCGAAGCTCCCAAGCCGTCGTTTGTGGCCATATTAATTAAAACCGGTTTATTGTTTCTCAAATGAGCTTTTACCGCCATTGTAACGGCGGTATCGGTTATTCCGTTAGCTATTTTTGCCATGGTATTTCCGGTGCACGGCGCAATAACTATAATATCCAAAAGAGATTTCGGACCTATAGGTTCTGCCTCAAATACGGTTTTTATAGCTTCTCTTCCGCAAATCTCTTCAATTGTTTTTATATGGTCTTTTGCTTTGCCAAAACGCGTATCCGTTTTTATAACTGACTCCGAAAGAATAGGAAAAATGTCCGCTTTTTGTTCTTTTAAAACTTTTAAAGCTTCAATAGATTTTTTAAGCGTGCAAAACGAACCGCAAAAAGCAAATCCCACTTTTACGTTTTCCACTATATTTCCCCCTTTATTTTTTTATCTATACAAGAATAAATCAGTTGTGCGGCAGTTTCGGGGGCATATTTTCCGGGCAAAGATAAAGAATGTACCGCTTTTATACCTATATTCTCCGCAAATTTAAAATCCACTCCCCCCGGAGCAGAAGCCAAATCTATAATTAAACAATTTTTATTTAATTGTTTTAAAATTTCACTGTTAAAAATTAAGTGCGGAACCGTATTAAAAATAAATTTATATTCATTTGCCTTATTTTTACCGTTTATATCGTTCATAAGGTTTTTAAAATCAACGGCATTAAAGCCCAAAGCGTTTATATACGCTCTGTCGGTATCTTTTCTTGCCGCAACGGTAATATTTTTTGAAAAAGGCGTTAGCATATTTAAAATATTTTTTGCTATTCTTCCGTATCCGGTAATTAAAATACAAGAACCTATCATAGATTCGCTTGAATTTATAACAGCTTCCGCCACGGCGCCTTCGGCAGTAACGGCGGCGTTTTTTATTGTAAGAGGTTCATATAAAAAATAATCGAAAATTTCACAGCCGTAATTAATATCGTTAGGCAGCTTACCGCCGAAAACTACGGTATTTTTATTTATATATTTTAAAATATTATTTTTAATATTTTCGGAGCCGTACATAATGGGTAAAACAATAATGTCAAAATTTTTAATTAAATTTTTATCGGTTTCGGGTTTTATATTTTTATTTTCGGTTTTTGTTTCAAACGGAACAATATCTTTTAAATTAAAGGAAAGCGAAAAAACTTTAAAATCTTTTTGATGCATTATTTTCTTTAAAAACAAAAAGCGGTTATCGTTGCCTACAACCAAAACATTTTTCGGTTTTTCCGACTCTTTTTTAAAGATGTTGTTATCTTTATTTTGCTCCATAAGTATACCCTCCATTTTGCTTTACAAAGTATTATATGAACAAAATAAACGGGTAGTGAAATTAAATGCCGTATAAAAAATAAAAATTTTTTTAAAAACTGTTTATTTTACAGCCGATATGTTATATAATATAATGAAAATATATATTAAATATTTATTAAAGGCGCATATATTTACCGCATCTTACTTTTGCGTCTTGGAAAGATATGGTAGTTTTATGAAAATTTTTAGACCCGAAGACGAAATTTTAAATAAAGTATCGCATATCCATATGATAGGCATAGGCGGTTCGGGTATGTGTCCTTTGGCGGAAATTCTTCACTCTAAAGGTTATTCCATAACCGGCAGCGACAATAACGAAAGCGACCCTTTAAAAAGAATTATTGCTTTAGGCATACCGGTTTTTATGGGACATAAAAAAGAAAACATAAAAAATGCTCAGCTTATAGTTTATTCCGCTGCCATAAGCAAAGATAATCCCGAACTTATAGCGGCTAAAGAACAAAATATACCAACTATGGAACGTTCCGTACTTTTAGGTATTATTACCCGAAAATTCGATAACGTTATAGGCGTTTGCGGAACGCACGGAAAAACCACGGTTACTTCTATGATTACGCAAATACTTTGTATTAACGGCAAAGACCCTACTGCGGTTATAGGCGGAAAGCTTCCGTTAATTAACGCCAACGGCAGAGCCGGCGACAGCGAGAATATGGTTTGCGAAAGCTGCGAATTTGTTGAAACTTTTTTAAAACTTTCGCCCGATAAAGCCGTATTGTTAAATATAGATAACGACCATCTCGATTATTTTAAAACTATGGAAAACCTGGTAAACGCTTTTAAAAAATTTGTTGAAATGGCTTCGCTTGTTTTTTATAACGGAGATGATAAGCTTTCAAACACCGCCGTTAAAAATTGTAAAAATAAAATATCTTTCGGTTTAAACAAAGATAACGATTTTTATGCGGATGACATCACAAACGGTCTTTTAGGTTTAAAATTTAAAATTTACAAAAACAATGCGGATACCGAAAAACCGGAATTTTTAACCGAAATGGAATTATCCATTCCAGGAAAACATAACGTATATAATGCTTTGGCTGCTTTTTGCGTATGCTTTAATATGGGTATTGCACCAAAAGACATTGTTTCGGCTTTGGATAATTTTAACGGAGCCGGAAGACGTTTTGAAAAAATATACTCAAACAACACTTTAACGATTATAGATGATTATGCACATCATCCCACCGAAATTGCCGCTACCCTTAAAGCGGCAAAAAGCCTTCCTTTTAAAAGGGTTACCGTTTTGTTCCAACCATTTACTTTTTCAAGAACGGAATTGTTGTTAAATGATTTTATAAAATCGTTAAGCATAGCCGACCGCGTTGTTTTAACTCCTATTATGGGTTCAAGAGAAATAAACAAAAGCGGCATAAGTTCTGATGATATTGCAAAAGGCTTAAAAAATGTAAAATGTGTTCAAAGCTTTAACGAAGCCTCGGAGTATTTATTAAGCACAGCCCAAAAAGGCGATTTAATAATTACAATGGGCGGCGGAGATATTTATAAAGCGGCACATATTATGAGAGATACTTTAAATAAAATAAACGAATAAATTAAAAAAATATAACAGCCGAAGAATTTAAGTGTTCTTCGGCTGTTATATTTTTTGCATATATTTAAAATACAGTTTGAAAACTATATTTTAAAGGCTTAAAAATATGTAATTGCAACTAAAATTTATACTTTTTTTCTGCTTTTACTCATTTATTGCATTTATATTTTCTTTCATTTTATCAAACTTTTTTTGCAATGCATTAAATGTTTTTATTATATCCGACAGTTTTTCCTC
>CADBQU010000051.1 GCA_902796905.1 Oscillospiraceae bacterium
AAAAAAAAAAAATAAAAAAAAAAAATAAAAAATAAAAATAAAAAATAAAAATCAAAATCAAAATTTAAATTTAAATTATTCAATTTGCATTTTTTAAAAAGAAGGAATTAAAATGAAAAAAGTTGTTTTAGCGTTTTTATTGTTAAGTATTCTTTTAGTAACCTGTTCATGCGGAGGTAATACTACGAAAAAACAGTCAGATTTATCCGATTTGCAAAGCATACAGTCTGCCGCAAATTCTTCTTTAAGCAGCAGTTCGGAAATTTCAAGCAGTACAGTTTCTTCTCAATCTGCCGTAAGTTCAAAGCAGCAGTCAAGTTCCGAAAATGCAGCTGCCGACGCCAATGCTACCGTAAACAATGTTAAAAGCGAAAACAAAAACATTAAATATATAAACGGTATACTTATTGTAAATAAAACCTACGGTTTGCCTAAAGATTATAATCCGGGCGTAGACCCTACCGCTCTAAGCGCCGCCAAAAAAATGTTTGCGGACGCCGCTAAAGAAGGTTTGGACCTTTATATTTCTTCAAGCTTCAGAAGCTATTCAAGGCAAAACACATTGTATAACAACTATGCCGCGCAAGACGGAAAAGCCGCAGCCGACAGATATTCTGCAAGACCCGGCTATTCCGAACACCAAACGGGACTTGCATTCGATTTGAATTCTGTAGACAGTTCTTTTGAAAATACCAAAGAATGCGCATGGGTAGCTAAAAACTGTTATAAATACGGATTTATTATAAGATATCCCAAAGGAAAAGAAAGCATTACGGGATATATGTACGAACCTTGGCACATAAGATATTTAGGTGTAGACAACGCCAAAATGATTTATAACAGCGGTAAAACAATTGAAGAATATTTTAATATAACTTCCAGCTACGCTAATTAAAAACATTATTAAATACGTTGCGGTTTTGCAAAAAGGCTTTGCCTTTTTAAATGCTAAAGCATTTAGCAAACCTTTGGTTTGCGGCAAAACCGCATTATTATAAAACCTAAAAAAACTAAAAAACAAACACTAAAACCCGAAAGAGAAAATTAAAAATGTTCAAAATATTAAAACAGGAAAACAATGCAAGAAGAGGAGAATTTAAAACCGTTCACGGAACAGTTCAAACTCCGGCTTTTATGAATGTAGCAACCTCCGCCGCAATTAAAGGCGGTGTAAGCGCCTTAGATTTAAAAGACCTAAAATGTCAAGTAATGCTTTGCAACACATACCATCTTCATGTTCGTCCGGGCGATGAAGTTGTTAAAAAATTAGGCGGACTGCACAAAATGACAAATTGGGACAGACCTATTTTAACCGACAGCGGCGGTTTTCAGGTTTTTTCTTTAGCCGCACTCAGAAAAATAGAAGAAGAAGGCGTAACCTTTGCTTCTCATGTAGACGGCAGAAAAATTTTTATGGGACCGGAAGAAAGTATGCAAATACAGTCTAACTTAGGTTCTACCATAGCTATGGCTTTTGACGAATGCGTAGAAAACCCGGCGGAATACAGCTATTCTTTCGAAAGCTGCAAAAGAACCACCCGTTGGCTTAAACGCTGCAAATCCGAAATGGCAAGGCTTAATTCTTTAGAAACCACCATAAACAAAAATCAAATGCTTTTCGGTATAAACCAAGGCTGTACTTTTAAAGATTTAAGAACGGAACATATGAAAGAAATAGCCGAGCTTGATTTAAACGGATATGCCATAGGCGGCTTGGCCGTAGGCGAACCCGCAGAGGTTATGTACGATATTATAGAAAGCGTAGAACCTTTTATGCCTAAAGATAAACCAAGGTATTTAATGGGCGTAGGAACACCTGTAAATATTTTGGAAGCCGTAGAAAGAGGCGTAGATTTATTTGATTGTGTAATGCCCAGCCGCAACGCAAGGCACGGACATATATTTACCTCCAAAGGCATTATAAACGTTATGAATTTAAAATACGAAACCGACACTTCGCCCATAGACGAAAATTGCAATTGCCCTACCTGCAAAAACTTTTCAAAAGGATATTTGCGGCATTTGTTAAAAGCCAACGAAATGTTGGGTCAGCGCCTGCTTGTTATGCACAATCTTTATTTTTATAATAATCTTTTGGAAGAAATACGTTTGGCATTGGATAACGGAACTTTTGCACAATATAAAAAAGAAAAGATTGAAATATTGGGAAGAAGAATATAACGGCATATAAAAGCAATATAAACTTTATGCTTATTTACTTAAAATTTTTCTTGCAAATATAAATGGTTTAATATATAATGAAATTCAGTAAAAACAATTAGTAAAACGAAGGGAAATTAAATTGATATGAACAACTTGCTTATACTTTTAGAAAATACTGCAAATGCAAATACTAAAGCCGCTGCAGGCAGCGGATGGATATCTTTAATTATGATAGCCGTTATGGTACTTGTTTTTTGGTTATTTATTATAAGACCGCAAAAGAAAAAACAAAAAGAAGAAGAAAAAATGAGAAACGATCTTCAAATCGGCGATGAAATTGTTACCATCGGCGGTATCTACGGCAAAATCGTATCTTTAAAAGATGATAGCTTTGTTTTAGAGTCCATTACCGATAAATCAAAACAAAAATTTGCTCGTTGGGCAATTCAGCAAAACTTAACAGTTCACGACGAACAAAAATAAAAGTTTTAACAGCATTTAAAACTTTTAAATAAAATTAAAATTAAAAAGTAATAAATATTAAAACCTCCTCATACTTTTTTATGGGAGGTTTTTTTAATGGATAAAATAAATAAACCTAATAATTTGCTTATACAATCGGTTATTTTGGGCTGCATTTGCGGAATTGCCGCAATTTGTATTTTAATGCTTATTTGTGCCCTGTTTATGTCTTTGGGCGTTTTTCCGGTAAGCGCCGCAGGTATTTTTTCTACCGTTTGTTTATCATTAGGCACTTTCCCGGCAGGCTTTATAAGCGCCGTAAAATATAAACAAAACGGATTGCTTATAGGAAGTTTAACCGGAGCGGTTATATTTTTACTTTTTTTATGCTTTTCTTTAATAGGCGTTAGAAGCGCCCCAACCTTAACCACTTTATATAAAGGCGTAATATCGGTACTTTCTGCGGCATTAGGCGGCATTTTAGGCGTAAACAAAGCGGGAAAGCATAAATTTTAACACAAAAACAAAAATCAAAAGGCAAAAGCTTAAATTGTTAAACTTTAAAAAAAATAAAATACCGAAGAATTTTTAGGATAATCCTACCGTTCTTCGGTATTTTTGTATTTTTAACGCTTATTCGTTATTGTTTTGCTCCCTGTTTGTTTTCAGCTCGGCAAATTTTTTAATCATAGTAGGGCTGTTTTTAGTCAATTTTTTTATACTTAACTCTTCCGCCTTATTGTTAGCCAATCTTAAATTATTTTCGCTGGAAAGCAGTTCGTCTTTTGTTCTTTGAAGCATTTTTATGGTTTTATCAATATCGTCTATTGCAGATTTAAATTTTTTGCTTGCCAATTCATAATTGCGCGAAAATTTTTCTTTAAAATCCAACATATTTTCTTCAAAATGAGAAATATCTATGTTTTGGTTTTTAATGGCTATTAGCTCTTGCTTATATTCTAATGAATTAATAGCCGCATTCCTTAAAAGCGTTATCATGGGAATAAAAAACTGCGGGCGTATAACATACATTTTAGGATATTTATAAGAAACATCCACTATTCCGGTGTTGTAATATTCGTTATCGGATTCAAGCATAGAAACCAAAACGGCATACTCACAGTTTTTTTCATTTCTGTCTTTGTCCAGCTCTTTTAAAAAATCTTCGTTTTTGTGCTTGGTGGCGGTTGTATCCATTTCATTTTTCATTTCAAACATAATAGAAATATATTCCGTTCCGTCATCCGAAAAATCTTTAAATATAAAATCGCCTTTGCTGCCGCTTCTGGCGTCGTTATCTTTTTCAAAAAACGCGTTTTTGAATCCTGTTGACCGGTATTTGTTAAACTCCAGTTCACAGTGCTGTTCCAAACTCTCGCCTATCATTTTTGTAGATTGCTTTAATTTAAAATCTTTGTAGTATGCTATTTCTTCGTCCTTAATTTTAAGCTTTGCCTCGTAAGTTTCTTTAAGGTTTTTCTCTTTAAGCTCAAGTTCTTTTTCTCCGGAATTGATTTTACCGTTAAGTTCTATAATTTCGGCGTCCTTTTTATATATCTCGGCGTCCTTTTCTTTTAAAGCGTTGCTAACCGCCAAATTCTTCTCGGTTTCAAAAGCAGTTAACTTTGCTTTCAGCTCGGTAATTTTAGCTTCTTTTTCGTTAAGCTTATTGTTATATTCGGATATACTTTTGGCTTTTTCAAGCTCAAACTGCATTTTGTTTTCGTTTTTAATATTGTTAATTCTGTTTTGAAGTTCCTTATCAAATTCGTGATCTCTTACCTGATTTAATATTGAAGCATATCCCGATTCCGATACTTTAAAAACTTCTCCGCATTTTGGACATTTAATTTCTTCCATAAGCCCTCCAAATTTATACCTTTATTTAAAATAATTTTAATGGATAATTTTTAATTAAATAACACTTTTTAATCAATGATTTGGTTTTAAGTTGTCTGCGAACATTCTATTATAAAACCAAAGCCGTAAGGCTTTAACGGCGTAAGCTGTTTTTGCGAAGCAAAAAAATTTTGAAAACACAATGGAGCAGACGGGACAAAGTCCTAAAGGCAAAGCCTTTAAATTGATGCTTTTCATCAATTGTCTACGAACATTCTTTTTTAAAAGCGGAGCTATACTCCAAAACGACAACGGTCGTTTTAAAATTCGTAAGAAATTTGCTTTTAATTATTCAATGGAGCAGACACGGCGAAAACCGTAAAATGTAAAGCATTTTAAACAAAGCAAAGCTTTGTTTGTCTGCGAACATTTTATTTCAAAATTCAAAGCCAAAGGCTTTAACGGCGTAAGCTGTTTTTGCGAAGCAAAAAAATTTTGAAAACACAATGGAGCAGACACGGCGAAAACCGTAAAATGTAAAGAATTTTAAACAAAGCAAAGCTTTGTTTGTCTGCGAACATTATAACATATATTATTTTAAAAATCAAAACATAATCCTTACAAAATTTGTTGCAAAGAGGTATTGAATAATTATTCACAACTTTTGGTAAAAGTTTACACTATTGGCTTGTTTCTTGACTTTTTTTACATTTTAATGTAAAATAATTGTATTTGGTAATAAATACTTAAGGATAATGTTTATGAAAAATAATTACTCTTGCAAAAAGATGAATATATTTAAAATTATTGGTTGGATTTTTCTAACCTTTTTATTATTTTTATGCGTTCTTTTATTTTTTTCGGCAACATGGTATGTAACCGTTTACGGTAATGTTGGGTTTGAGGCTGTTATTTATTCTATGACCAACAATTTATCTTCTACGGAAAGCGGTCTTATAATAAGCTATGTTTTAAAAGCGGCTTTACCGGCGGTTGGCATAACGGCTTTGCTCAGTTTTTTATTTTGGTACAGACCTAAATTTAAAAGAATTTTAAAAATAAAAAAAATAAAGCTAACGCTTTGGCCGTTACACAGGGTTTTAATTGTTATTTTGTGTTTAATTATTTCCGTATCCTCGGCATGGGGCGGAATAAGCGCTTTTAAAATACCTCAATATGTAGAAACCGTTACTACTCCCTCTTCCGTTTTTGAAGAATATTATGTGGAGCCCACAGACGAAAACGTTATTTTTCCCGAAAATAAAAGGAATATAATAAGAATTTATTTGGAAAGCATGGAAACCACATTTTTTAATAAAAATAAAGGCGGAGCCTTAAACGAATGTGCTATTCCGGAACTATACAATTTAGCCAACCACAGTGTTAATTTTTCCCAAAATTCAGGCATCGGCGGAGCATTAACCACAAGCGGTACCGGCTGGACAATTGCAGGTATTGTGGCACAAACGGCAGGGATTCCGTTTAAACTTGAATCCCCTACCGGCAATGATTATTCTTCTTACGAAAAAATACTTCCCGGTGTTACAACGTTAAGTGATATACTGCATAAAAACGGATATTATCAAGCTTTTATGATGGGCTCCAATTCCGCTTTTGCAAGCAGGAATAAATTTTTAACTCAGCACGGAACCGATAAAATATATGATACTTCTACAGCCGTTAAAGACGGTATTATTCCCAAAGGCTATTCGGCATGGTGGGGATTTGAAGACAAGTATTTATTTGAATACGCCAAGCAGGAGCTTTTAAAAATTTCAAGTTCCGATAAACCTTTTTCGTTTTCTATGCTTACGGCGGATACGCACCATATAGGCGGTTATGTTTGTTCGGAATGTAAAAATAAATTTAAAGAACAATATGAAAATGTTTTTGCATGCTCCAGCAAACAAGTAAACTCTTTTATTAAATGGATTAAAAAACAAAGCTTTTACAAAAACACTGTTATTGTTATAACCGGCGACCATTGTTCTATGGACGGCGAATATATAAAAAGAAATGTAAGCGACAGCTACACGCGAAGAGTATATAACTGCATAATTAATTCTGCGGTTAAAGCCAAACATTCTAAGAACAGAACTTTTACTACATTGGACATTTTCCCTACCACATTGGCAGCTATGGGATGTACTATTGTTGATGACCGTTTAGGGTTAGGTACAAACCTTTTTTCTAACAGAAAAACTTATTCCGAAAAATTAAGTTTTGAATATTTAGACAGCGAAACCGCTAAAAAATCTTCCTACTATAACTCTAAGTTTATTAACGGCGAAAAATAAGGGCGAAGCCCTCCGAAAACCTTTGGTTTTCGGAGCAAAGCTTTAGCTTTGCAAAAGGCTTTAGCCTTTTGGGGCTTCGCCCTAACCGCAGTTTATTACAAAATTTAAAGGACAAAAAGCCAAAAAAGCTTTTTGTCCTTTTATTTTTTTCCTTTATTTGTTTTTTGTTTTTATATTTTTTATTTAGGAACTTTTTCCCAATCTTTCATAAATTGCTCCAAACCTTTAACCGATAACGGATGGTCTATCATAGAAATCAAAACTTTGTACGGAACGGTAGCAATGTCGCAGCCGCACTTTGCCAAAGAAGCTATGTGCACAATATTTCTTGTAGAAGCCGCAACAATTTTAACATTTATATTTTGCGCCGTAAATATATTTTTAATTTCTTTTACCAACTCTACACCGTTAGCGCCTATATCATCCAATCTTCCTACAAACGGGGCAACAAATAAGGCCCCTGCGTTTGCCGCAAGTATAGCTTGGGTTTCCGAAAAAATAAGAGTCATACAAACCCTTACTTTTTTTTGAGAAAGTATTTTGCAAGCCTTTAAACCTTCTTTGCACATAGGAAGTTTTATAACCATTCTGTTGCATTTTTTATTTAGTTTTAAACCTTCCTCTGCCATATCCTCGGCTTTAGTACTTGTAACCTCTGCAAAAATATATCCGTCTTTTACAATACCGGTTATTTCTTTTAAAACCTCGTCAAACTTTTTGTTTTCTCTTGAAATAATGGTAGGATTTGTGGTAACGCCGTGAATAATGCCTAAATTATAGGTTTCTTCAATTTCTTTTATATTAGCCGAATCTATAAATAATTCCATATTTTTACCCCAAAATAACACTTAAAAAGTCTTCGTTGGTTGCGTTTTTAATAAAATCATCCAAATTAATTTTATTAAGTACCGCAAGTATATCTTCTTTTTTGTGTTTTTTATTTTTTAACGTTTCTTCTAAAAGCTTTATATCGTTTTTACCGAAAAAGTCTCCGGAAATTTTTATATCGTTTATATTTCCGTTCACTATTTCCATACCTATTTCCACTAATCCGTACTGAAATTTTTTAAATTGTTTAAAGCTGTAATCGGGTGAAGAACCGAAGTTCCATTCCCAAGTACCGTATTTTGTTTCTACCAATTTATTTATTGCGTTTAAATCGTCTTTGGTAAAATAATAATCTTCTAAATTATAACGGTCTTTTAAAAAGTTTTCAAATAAAAGCATAAACTCTTCGGGAGTTATTTTTTTATCTAAATGCTCCGTAATATTTGTTACTCTTGAAGATACGCTTTTTATTCCCTTGCTTTCTATTTTTGCTTTCTTTACTTTTAAACAATCGGATAACACCGATATATCCGTATCAAACATTATACAACCGTGATGAATTATTAAATCCTTATAAACCGATTGCGCATTTCCGCAAAATTTTGAGCCGTTAATTAATATATCGTTTCTGCCCGAAAGCTCCGCCGTTATATTAAGTGTTTTTAAAAAATCCCTTAAATCTTTTGTAAAAGTTTTATAGTCCCCTAAACTGTTATTGTTTTTGGTTATATAAGTATAATTTATGTTTCCCATATCGTGAAAAACAGCGCCTCCGCCGGTTTGACGACGGACGACGCTGATTCCGTTTTTGTTTATAAAATTGTAATCTATTTCGGATAAAGTATTTTGGTTGCAGCCTACTATTACCGCTTTTTTGTTCCTCCAAAGCATAATTATTTCTTTTTTAAAGGAACGCAGCAAATATTCTTCGCTGGCCAAATTAAATTCCGGACGGTTACAATCGTTATGCACAAAAAGCATATATTATACGCCTTTTTTGGCCTTTCTTATTTGTTCTGCGGGAGTATAATTTTTTGTGGAAACATGATCTTTTAAAGGAATGAGTTTTTCGTTTACGGCGTCTAAGAACCAAGAAACCTGCGGGAAAAATTCGGCGTCGTATTCAAATGCGGGAGTAATCCAGTTTTCGCTTGCAACTATTGCCGGAGGACAATCCAAATAATCGAATGCCAATTCCGTAATGTTGCTTGCCATATCGTGTAAAATAGAGCCTCTGTCTACGGCGTCGGAAGCAAGCAATATTTTACCTGTTTTCTTAACCGATTCTATAACTTTTTCGTAATTAAACGGAACTACGCTTCTGGCATCTATAACTTCGCACGAAATTCCGTGTTTTTCTTCTAATATTTTTGCGGCTTCCAAAGCACGGTAAATAGTAGAACCTATTGTAAGAATAGTAAGGTCTTTACCTTCTTTTTTAATATCGGGTTCGCCTATTTCAACTTCGTAGTAGCCTTCGGGTACTCCGCCCTTATGGAATTCTTCACCTTTATCGTAAATTCTTTGACTTTCAAAAAATACTACGGGATCCGTTCCCATTAACGCTGCATTCATTAAACCTTTTGCATCGTAAGGAGATACCGGGAATACTACTTTAAGTCCCGGAATGTGCGCGCATAATGCGGTCCAGTCCTGAGAATGCTGCGCACCGTATTTAGAGCCAACCGACACACGCAATACTACAGGCATTTTAAGTCCGCCGGCACTCATAGATTGCCATTTTGCAAGCTGATTGAATATTTCATCTCCGGCGCAGCCTATAAAGTCGGCATACATAAGCTCAACTATAACTCTGCCGCCTGCCATACCGTAACCTACCGCAGTACCAACAATAGCAGATTCCGAAATGGGAGCGTTAAATAAACGATTATAAGGAACAGCTTCGGTCAAACCTCTGTAAACAGCCATAGCGCCGTTCCAATCTCTTACGTCTTCGCCGTAAGAAATAAGTGTTGGGTCGGTATAATATTTATTAATTATAGCTTCAAAAATACCGTCTCTTATATTGTAAACTTTAGCTTTGGAATAAGGCTTTCCGTTTTCGTCAAACGCATAACGCGATTTTAAAGCAATCTTTTGTACCTGAGGATTGTCTTTTAAAGCCGTTAAGGTTTCACACTTACGGTCTTCCATTTTTTCTTGTCTTTCATTCGAGAACATTAAATCTTCTAAGAAATGAGGATTTTTCCTGTAATCGGTATAAGGAGAAATTTCCAAATCGCTTGCAAGGTCAAACATAGCTCTGTTCCTTGCGGCGGCCTCGGCTTTAATTTTTTCTATTTGCGCTTTGGTAGCAACCTTTGCTTTAATTAAAGCTTCGGGGAATTTAACGATCGGGTCGTATTTATACCAATGTTCTATTTCTTCTTTTGTTCTGTAAGAGCTTATATCCGAAGTAGAATGTCCGCTCATACGGTAAGTAATAACATCTAATAAAACAGGACCTTCGCCGGCTTCCAAAATAGGACGTTTACGCCTGTAGGCGTCTATAAGAGCCAATGGGTTCCAGCCGTCTACCCTTTCGGCGTGCATTTGATTTTTCGCCATAGCGCCCAATCTTGCCAATTCGCCGTAAGCCATGGTTTCGCCTTTTGTTTGTCCGCCCATACCGTAGCTGTTGTTATTAAAGTTATAAATTATAGGCAAACCGCCTTTATAATCATCCGGCCATAATTCTCTAAACTGGTCCATATTGGCAAAGTTCATAGATTCGTAAACAGGACCTCTTGCAGCAGCGCCGTCCCCTGCGTTTGCTACAACAATACCTTTTTTCTTATTGCATTTTTTAAATAAAGCAACACCGGTACCTACAGGAGCCGAACCGCCTACTATTGCATTGTTTGGGAAAATACCAAATGGTAAAAAGAATGCGTGCATACTTCCGCCCAAGCCTCTGCTAAAGCCGTTATCTTTTGCAAAAAGCTCTGCCATAAGACCGTAAATAAAGAAGTCTTTAGCCATATCCTTTACTGTTTTGGCGGTGGATTTTTCTTTCATAAGTTTATAAATACGTCCGCCCTGTACGCTTTCCATAATCTCGGTTAATTTTTTATCGCTTAATTTTTTAATTGCAGATAAACCTTTAGCTATTACTTCGTGGTGGCTTCTGTGCGTACCGAAAATAAAATCGTTTTCATCCAAAGTATAAGCTTGACCTACCGCGGTTGCTTCTTCGCCTATAGCCAAGTGTGCAGGTCCCGGATAAGTAAACTTTTTGTTGTTGTAGTTACCTTCGGTTTTTATGGTCATTAACATACTTTCAAATTCTCTTATTGCAAGCATATCGGCATAAATCCCCAAAAGGTCCGCTTTGGTAAAATTACCTTCTTTTAACTCTTGTTCTATGGTTTTGTTGTATTGGTTCATAGGCATATCTTCAAAATGAATAGTGCCCGCAGCGCGCAACTCTTCAGGCGCTACATATTGTGATTTTGGCATAACTGAAAACTCCTTTATTTAAATTTAATTTTATTTTTATTTGGGAATATTTTGTTTTTAAAATTTATTTTGTATTTTATTTTTTGGTTTGTTTTTTCAAAATATTAATTATAAAAAACTAAATAAATAACGCTTCTCTTATAATTTCACTAACCGAGGGATGAGGGAATACCAGTTCTTTAATATCGTCTACCTTCATTTCGGTTTCTATCATTATTCCTGCTCCGTATATAATTTCCGACGAATAGTTACCTATCATCTGTACACCCAATACACGGTTTGTGTCTTTATCTAAAACCACTTTGCAAATACCGTCGCCGCCTTCGTTTTCTGCAACGTATCTGCCTGAGAACATCATAGATACTTTTTTAACCAAAACATTAAAGCCCTGTTTTTTTGCTTCGGATTCGGTTAAACCTACGGAAGCCACTTCAGGATTAGTATAAATAACAGAAGGGATGGCGGTGTATCTCATTATATCTTTTTTGCCGGTAATATTATTTACCGCTACTTCGCTTTCCCTGTACGCCGTATGCGCCAACATTAAAACACCGTTAACATCGCCCGTGGCATACAATCCCGAAATATTGGTTCTTCCCGTATTATCGGTTTTAATTGCGGCTCTGTCCATTTCAACTGCAAGGTTTTCCAAACCAAAACCTTTTGTAACCGGACGCCTGCCGATAGAAAATAAAACCTTATCCGCTTTAACTTTGTTAAGTTTTCCGTTTTCTTCGTATTCTACATAATCTTCGCCTATTTTGGTTACTTTACAGGAAAGTTTAAAAACTACGCCTTTTTTCTCGTAATTTTTCTTTAAAATTCCTGCTATTTCGCTGTCGGTGTTACCGGCTATATGGTCTAACATTTCAACTACGGTTACCTTGCTTCCAACCGAATTAAAATAAGAAGCCATTTCCAAACCTATAACTCCGCCGCCTATAACAACAAATTCTTTCGGTATTTCTTCAAGGTCTAAAACTTCGCGATTTGTTAATCCAAAGCCTCTTTCATAGGCTTCTTTTAAACCGGGAATAGGCGGAAGAACCGCTTCGCTGCCGGTGGCTATTATAAGCTTTTTACCTATAAATTCTTTATCGTTAACCTTTAACTTAAAGCCTTGTTCGGTCTTTCCCAAAATTTCACCGAAGCCCATTTCTACATCAACATGATTATTTTTTAGCTGCATACCAATGCCGCCCACCAAAGTGGCAACAACTTTATTTTTTCTGGCAACAACTTTCTTTTGGTCTATTTTGGCGTTTTCGGCTGTAACACCGTAAACCTCTCCGTGTCCGTTTGCATGCTCAAATATTTTTGCGCTGTTTAAAAAAGTTTTGGAAGGCACACAGCCTTCGTTTAAACAAACGCCGCCCAAAGCTCTCTTTTCAATTACCAAAGTTTTTAAGCCCGCATGACCTGATCTTTCCCCGGCCAAATATCCGGCAGGACCGCCGCCCAAAACAATTAAATCGTAAATGTTTTCCATTTTTACTCTTCCTTTGTTTTTCCTTTTGTTGTTTTATAGTTATTTTTATTTTTGTTTTGGTGCAACAGATAACAGTTATTTTATTTGCTATACCAAATTGCCGCACCAAACAAAAATAATCCTAAATTTATTTATTGCTTCCTATTAAGATTTTATTTTTTAAAATTTATCAATTTGAAAATTTAAATGTTTTTATTTACTATTTAGCCAAATATGCGGTAAAGTTTTCTAAAATAGTTTTCATTTCTATTAAAAATTTAGCTGCCGGAGCACCGTCTACCGCTCGGTGATCGTATGTTAAAGATAATCCCATAGAAGGATAAACCTTTAATTCTCCGTTAACGGATTTTACTTTATCGGTTATGGTACATACGCCTAAAATGCCGGTTTGCGGCGGGTTAATAACCGGCGTAAAGCTTTCTACGCCCAAAGAGCCTAAGTTTGAAACCGTAAACGAAGCGCCCTGTAATAAATCCGGAGAAATATTTCCCTGTTTTGCAGCGGCTATTAATTCCTTGGTTTTTTTGGAAATTTCGGCTAAAGACATTTTATCTGCGTCGAATAACGTAGGAACCAACAATCCTCTGGGAGTATCTACTGCAACGCCTATATTAACGCTGTTAAAATAATGCATTTCATCATTAACTAAATTTGCATTTAAATCCCTGTGGTTTTTAAGCGCGCGTGAAACCGCAAAAAGAATAATATCGTTAAGCGTAATTTTGCTTAATCCCAATTCTTCATCCGTAGCTTTAAGCATTTTCCTGTATGCCATTATAGCGGTGGCGTCAAAAGAAGAATTGTTTGTTAACTGAGCCGTAGTGGAAAGCGAAGTCATCATAGATTTTGAAATAACCTTGCGTACATTGCTTAATTTAACAATTTCCACTTCGGGTACGTTTTCGCTGTCGTCAGTATTAATATTAGTATTTACGGCAGAGTTCAAATCGTTAACGGTTACTCTTCCGCCTATGCCTGTGCCTGTAATGCCTGCGGCGTCTTTGCCTAAACCAAGTGCGGCGGATGTCATAACTGTGCCGTTTTCTACAGCGTTAATAACATCTTTTTCCACTATTCTGCCGTAAGGACCGGTAGGAGTAACGTATTTTAAATCCACACCGTGTTTTTTTGCATAGTTTTTGGCTCTGGGAGAAGCTTTGTAATTTTCGGATTTTTCCGCAGTGGCTGCAGCATCTTCTTTTACCGTTTCGGCAGGTTTTTCTGCCGCTTCTTCTTTTACTTCCGATTTTTCTGCCGGAGCGTTTTCTTCCGCGGCATTTTCGTCTTTGGGAATAAGGTCTTTATAATCCTCTCCCGGATTGCCTATAACGGCTACGCCCGTTAAACAAGGAACATCGTCTCCCTCGTTCCTAAAAATATCCAAAAGAGTTCCCTCTGCTTTTGCTTCTTCATCTACCGAAGCCTTATCGGTTTCGTACGAAAAAAGCAAATCGCCCATTTTAACGGCGTCCCCTTTTTTCTTGTGCCATTTTGTAATAATACAGCTTTCAACCGTAATACCAACCTTTGGCATTAATACTAACGTTGCCATAGTTTTAAGTTCCTTTCTTTATATAAATAATTAAATATTAAATTTTAAAAATTAAATTAAACATTTAAAGGCTTTGCGTTTGCCAACAAATACTTTTCGGCTTCGCCGCTCCATAAACCGTTGTTCTTTTTAACCAAATTATCCAGTTCTTTAAATAACGGATCGGTTTTGCCTTTTTCTTCAAAATCGGCTAATGCCGTTAACGGCAAAGAAATATGCGTATATATAAGCTTTTTGCCGCCCTTTATATTAGGTAAATTTTTAGTGGCTTCCGCCGCGCTGTCCAAACCGCCTATATGGGTTATCATAGCAGCGGGATTTATAAGTTTTTGCTCCATCATTTTTAACGATTCTTTCATATCTTCAGTATTGCCGCCGGAAGAACCGCAGATATGCGTTGAACCGTAATGAACGTTATAAAAATTAAAGTTTGCCGAAAATTTAGGGTCGGTAGGTCCGGCAAAAAAATTCAAGCATCCGTCTTTACCTAAAAGAGCGTCGCCCATTTCAACTACGGGTTTTACCGGAGCATAAACAAAAACATCGTCATATCCGTTGCCGTCTGTTAAATCAAGCATATATTTTGTAGGGTCTTCATATTCCGAAGTATTAATATATATAAGCTCTACACCGTTCTTTTTTGCCTCTTCCGTAGGCAAAATTTCTTTTGCTCTTTCAATTCTTTCTTGGCTTATATCGGTTACAACCACCATTTTGGGTTTACGGCTGTTATGTATGCAGTAGTCTATTGCTCCCAGTCCCATAGGACCTACGCCCGCCAAAATAGCCATAAAACCGTTTTCTTTTATACCCATAACATGTTCGTATTCGCCTTGCTTTTTATGGTGATAGTTAGCATGATAACCGCCTACGATACAAGACATAGGCTCTGCCAAAGAACCGTAAAAAAAGCTGTCGCCGTCATACGGAAGCAAGCAACCCAATTCTATGGCAAAATGCGGAATTATAATATAGGTGCAGTCGCCGCCGTAATAAGGAAAAGAATACCCCGGAGCGTCTAATTTACCCTTATAATTCATAGAAGGCTGTACTACAAACTTTGTACCCTCTTTATAAGTATCTTTCCATTTTGCGCCTACTTTAACAAGTTCTCCGCAAAATTCATGACCTATTATAATGGGATTTTCGCTTACATCATCCGGTACTCTTTTGTGATTGGAGCCTTGAATGGTAGCTTTGTATGAAGACATACAAAGGCTGTCGGAAACTATTTTTGCCAAAATTTCATCCTCTTTAATTTCCGGCAATTCAAATGTTTCCAATCTCAAATCATTTTTTCCGTAAAGTCTTAACGCTGTAGTTTTCATAATTTTCTCCTAAAATCAATACTAAAATTTAAAAGTTAAACAAAATAAAGTATTAACATAATAGAAACAAATAATTGGTTTTGGCGTATAAAACGCCTTTAAACGGCATTTTGCACCTACCTATATTAATACAACATTAAACATTTATTATTTTAACATTAAATTTATTTGCGCCCTTTAAAATACTGCTTTGCTTATCAATATCCGTAATAATAATATCAATATCTTTAAGCGAAGCAAATGTAAACGGTAAAGATTTATCTATTTTATCCTTGCTCATAAGCATAATAACCGTGCTTGCTTTTTTAATTACCGCGCGCTTTACTTCGCTGTCGGCATAGTTCCCTACGGTAAAACCGCCGTTTTTGGAATAACCCGAAGGAGATATAAAAGCATAATCTATATTTAAAAGCTTTAAAGACGCCAAAGCGCACGCGCCTGCCAAAGAGCAGTTATTGGAATTAAGCGTACCACCGGTAAGATTAACGGTTATTTCGTTTTGCTTCATAACTTCTAAAGCTATATTCGGTCCGCTTGTAATAATAGATAATGGTATGTTGGACAAAATTTTTGCAAGCTCCATCATGGTACTTCCCGAATCTATAAAAATAGACCTTCCCGTATCTATAAACTCCAAAGCTTTTGCCGCAAGTGTTGCCTTAACTTCGGGATTTTGCTTCATTCTTTTAAAATATGCCGTTTCCCTTTCGGTTTCGGTTTCTATTTTTTTGGCTCCGCCCCTTATGCGCATTGCCATTCCCATATACTCAAGTTTTTCAATATCTCTTCTTATGGTCATTAAAGAAACATCCGGAAACGCTTCGCTTAATTCTTTAAAAGAAACTACCTTTTTTTCATCCAAATAATTTTTAATAAGTTCTAAACGGTTATATGTCAAACAATCGCCACCTTTTTATAAACCCACTTTTTTATAAGTTTTGTTTGATTTTTCAAAGAAATCAATCAAGGTAAAACCAGTTAATAAAGACAAATATTTAAGTTTTTTGTTTTATCATTTAAAAGACATTAACATTCCTGCATTTCTT
Source organism: Oscillospiraceae bacterium (assembly GCA_902796905.1). Classification (GTDB taxonomy): domain Bacteria; phylum Bacillota; class Clostridia; order Oscillospirales; family Acutalibacteraceae; genus UMGS1279. Next base: position 16,464 of record CADBQU010000051.1, read on the forward strand.
GCCTTTAAAAAACTCTGAAGTAAGCAAAAAATTCATTTACCTTAAATGTTTTCTAAGCCCATTTATCCTCTTTATAATTTTAACATCAAATTAACATGTTGTCAATTAAAAAATAACATAAATTTTCATTTTGTAACATTTTGTAACAAAGGCTGTTTTTGTAAAAAAACAATAACAAAACCACTATTGAAAATTCAATAAAAGTTTTGTTATTTTAACTTTAAAATTCTTTTGTATTTTTGTTTTTATATGTGCAAAATTTAATTAAATATCCGTTTGTTTCTATAGGTTCGGATTCTTCTGCCAAATAAAAATTTTCCGATTTATCTAAATTTTCAAAAAATGCATCGGCATTGCCTATTGCGTTAACCTTTGTTACTAAAACTTCGCTGCAATAATCAAGCAAAGTTTTATACATCATAGCTCCGCCTATAACATAAACATCATCGGAATTATATTTTTTTATTTCCTCTATAAGCTCTTCCAAACTGTTAACCACAATACAGTCTTCCCTTTTTTCCGCTCCCGGCCAAAGAACAATATTTGTACGGTTTTTAAGGGGTTTGCCGTTAGGAAAAGAAAGCAGAGTATTTGAACCCATAACCACCGTTTTACCCGTAGTGGTTTCCCTAAAAAATTTCATATCTGCCGGTATAGAAAACATCAATCCGTTTTTTTTGCCTATACCCCATTCTTTATCGCAATGCAAAATGGCTTTCATAAAAACTCCTATATTTATCTATTTTAAATTTATCTATTTTAAATTTATTTGTTTGTTTTATTCCGCTACGGGAATATTGTATTTTGTGTTGTCGCAATTGTAATTTATAAGTTTAAAACTATCTACGGTAAAATCGTAAAAATTCTTAATATCGGGATCTACTTCAAGCTTAGGTGCCGCAAAAGGCTTATGAGATATTACTTCTTTTACTATGTCTATATGCCTATCATAAATATGGGCGTCGGCTATAACGTGTATAAGTTCGCCCGGTACCAATCCCGAAACCTGAGCCATCATAATAAGCAAAACAGAGTACTGCACAACGTTCCAGTTATTAGCGGTAAGCATATCGTTAGAACGCTGATTTAAAATTCCGTTCAAAACGTTTCCCGAAACATTAAATGTCATAGAATATGCGCAAGGGTATAAGTTCATTTCGTGCAAATCTGCAAAATTATAAATATTGGTTAAAATTCTGCGGCTGGCAGGATTATGTTTTAAATCGTACAAAACCCTGTCTACCTGGTCAAATTCGCCCTCTTTATATTTGTTTTTAACCCCAAGCTGATATCCGTATGCTTTACCTATAGAGCCGTTTTCGTCTGCCCATTGGTTCCAAATTTTAGAATTCAAATCATGTATGTTGTTGCTTTTTTTCTGCCAAATCCATAAAAGCTCGTCTATACAAGACTTAAAATAAGTTTTTCTTAAAGTTAAAATAGGAAATTCCTCGGCTAAATTATATCTGTTTACAATGCCGAATTTTTTAACAGTGTGAGCCGGTGTGCCGTCGGCCCATTTGGGTCTTACATCAAGCTCGGTATCCCACACGCCGTTTTCCATAATATCTTTCATATTAGATATAAAAATGCTGTCGGCTTTACTCATAAACCAATCCCCTTTAGTTTTATATTGTAATCAATTTATTATATCAAACAAAAAAAGTTATGTCAATTTAAGAAATAAATAAAGCAATAAATAAGTATCAAATTATTAGTAACCGATTATTTTCGCTTGCCTAAGATAAAAAAAACGAACGACAAAATTTTGCCGTTCGTTCAACATTTTATACTATATAAATTTTAATTTAAAATAATTTATATTAAATCCAGCGGATGTATGGCGGAACACATCATTTTTATGTTATCAATACGTTTATCTATATGATAATGTCCGCAAAACCAAATTTTATAGTTTGTGTTTTTTTCTATTTCTCCAAACCATATTTCGGTTTCTCTGTTAATATCCGGTTTAAAATCTTTTTTTATTTTTTTACTTGATTTTTTATTTTGTTTTATATTTCTGTTTTTAGTCTTATTCTCTTTATTGTTTTCATTTAAAATATTCAATGATTTTTTTGCTTTTTCTTTTCTTAAATTTGCGGCGTTTTGTGCCGTAGACATAAACATCTCATACGGTAAATAATCTATGGGACAGGTATGAGTTAAAATTCCGTATATTTTATTTTTTTCCTTTTTTAAATTTTTTTCAAAATTATCTTTTGCTTTTTTGCCCGGCATTCCTCTTCAAAATACGGTTTGTGCTCATTTAAACATTTAATTTTATCTACGCTGTGAGCGCCGCCCATAACTATATATTTTTTCCGTTAAAAGTATATATTTCTCCGTCAATTGCAAAAAGAATATTTGGGTATTTGGGTTCAAAATAAACTTTGCCGCCGCAAAAACTGCAAATACCGTAAGTGCCTATATTTTCAGGTCTTTCTTCTTTATTACCGTACAAACAAAACATTGTTATATTTAATTTTTGTGCTTCTTCTTTTAATTTATCGTCCCTTTTATCTAAAAAATAATTAAATCCGGTATCTCCCAATATAATTAAAACATCGCTTTTTTGGTTTTCATTTCTTTACAAAATTCTTTAACGCCTTTAAAATTTCGATGCTTATCTCCGGTAATATAAATATTTGTAGGTTTTGGAGAATAAAAATACTTTTCTTGTATTTTTACCTTTTGTTTGTTTTTAAACTTTAAAATTAATTCTAATAAAATTTTCATAAAATTCTTAATTTTCCTTTCTTTTTTTATAACAATAACATTTAAACCGGACAATTTCTGTCCTAATTAAAAAAATAAAATCGGAGATTTTAAAAAATCTCCGATTTTTACGGCAAATGCCTAAATATTAAATTTTTATTTATACTCGATTTTTTCTTTGCTTCGTAATTGCTTTACAAAATCCTCAAATTTTTGTTCCTGCTTTTCCGAAGAATCCGAACTGTTATCGTTCAAATTTCTCTTTAATATCAAACAATTATAATAGTCATAAGCAAAATCATAATTAATCTCAAAAGATTCATTTTCCGTTAAGCTACTGCTTTTTAAAGCTTTAACTAAATTTTTATAAAAACTGTTTTGGGCCTCGTCTTTTTTAAGATTATCAATTTCTTTTTTCGCCTGTTCTTTACATTCTTCAAACGATTTAAGCAAATTATTTTCCTGCAAATATTTTTCAATCAGTTGATAATCTATAAGCTCTTCCAAAACATCATTTTTATTTTCGGGCAAAATAACATTTTTGAGCTGTTTTTCTATTTCTTGTTTATCTGTAAAAGAGCTGTTTACGGTTTCCCTAAAAGCAGCATTTCTAACCAAATTAAAATTAAGTCTTTGTTCTACTTTGTTTTGTGAAATTTCAACATTTCCTACTTTTGCCGAGCTTTTTGTTTCGGTTTTATCCGAATTCCCACCGCCGCAAGAGCAAAACATAACACTTACAGTTAAAAATAATACCAAAAATTTTGCAATTTTATTTTACTATATTCAAAGCTTATTGTCAACCTATATTTTTAGTAAAATCTAACGCTATCCAACCGTCTTTGTCTTTAAGCTTACCCCATAAAGCCGCTCCGGTGCCTTTGCTTTCCGAAACTATAGTAAAAGTACCGTAATTTGTAATACTGCCTATTTTTGCAAAATTGGTGCCGGCTCCTTTTCTTTTATTTAAACAAGAAGCCGTAACTTTTACATTATAAGGCTTAAATCCTGCGGTTTTAGTATTATTTACAACTATTAAAAATTTTAAATTAACCGGACTGTTTATAGAATTTGTACCATCTGCCGCCTTATCTATAACTACTCTGTCATTTGAAATACTTTTTACTATCCAATTTTTAGATTTAACCCAACCGGGTATAGCTTGTCCGTTATAATATGTAGCGTTTGCGGCTATTTTTACTATATCGCCTTTTTTAATTTTTAAAGCGGATGTATTTGAAGTATTTTTAACCGCATTGTTTTTATTGGTTTCATTATTTTTAATATTCACATTATTTTTTATTGTTTCTTCATTTACAGCAGGATTATAAATAAAACCTAAAAATTTATAGCCGCTGCCGCAACCCCATCTGCCGTCGGCACCTTTTTTTCTTGTTTGATTCCAAAAAGCCTTTCCGCCATATCCGCTTTCGGAAGTGTAAACTTCGGTTTTGCTTATAACCTTTTCTACTATAGCTACGTGACCGGCTCCGTCGTTGCACGAAAGTGTATTTCCTTTTTGCCAAACCATACATGCGCCGGGTTTTGGTTCGTTTCCGCTTTTACAAGAACCTTTATAAAGCATAAATCGCTCGGCATTTACCGGCGCCAGATATTTACAATATCCGTATCCGCCTATTTCGTTAAATCTGCCGTAACTGTAACCTACACAATTGGAAAGCACATCGCAATCTTTATCGGTAGGATATCCTTTAATTGCATTCGAATATCCTCCGTTTGCTTTTCTTATATAATACTTATTTCCCGCTTTCGGCTTTTCTGTTCTTATTAAAAATCCCATTTTTCACATCCTCTTTTTTATTAATATTTTTTACTTCCATGTTATCAAAATTAAAAGTATCCTGTACAGGAAAAAATTTAATTTCTTCGTTAAAATCATTGTCCATATCTTTTTTCTCCCTTTTTGGCTAAATAGCCTATGATTTATCGTCTTTGTGGAATGTTGATGTTTCAAGTGCATTTACAAAACTCGAAAGCGGTATGTCAGGACAGATTAAAGGTCTTAAAGCGTGGGGTATCAATATATCGGTTGCTCAGTTGAGAGAAACGGCTTTAGCACACGGTAAATGAATTAGTTTAACAGGAGGTAAGATTATGAAAGAGAAGTTTATCAAATGGCTAAAAGCCGCAGGTATGAGAGCAGTTAAAACTGTATCTCAGACCGCAATCGCAACTATCGGTGCATCTACTGTACTTTCTACAGTTGATTGGAAAGTGGTTGTTTCTGCATCGGCACTTGCAGGTATTCTCTCGCTCTTAACGAGTGTAGCCGGTCTCCCCGAACTCAAAGAATAAGTAAAACAAAAAAATACCGGATAGAGCATTAAACTCTATTCGGTATTTTTGCGTTAATCACAAACAATCTTTTTCTAACAATGTAGTAAAAAGAGTTCGGATTATACTCCTTTGGTGGAGATGACGGGAATTGAACCCGTGTCCAAAAATCAGTTCCCTGAGATTTCTTCGGGTGGAGTTTGTTTTTTAATTTCCCTTTTTAAGCTTTAACAAACAAAAATCTCAATTCGGTATTTCCTTAATTTCTGATTAAAACCGGAAAACTTTTTAATTCAGATTTACCGCTGATCGACGCCCGCACAAAGCCGCGGTACTCTTTGATTGGACGGCAGCCTAATTAGGCTGCTAAGGCAACTTTATTGTTGTCGTTTAATTTTAAAATTACGGATTTTAAAGTGTGTCCGCGCCACTACCCGCTTACTCAGGTTCATAATCCCTGTCGAAACCTTTACATCCCCTTATATATTAATTATATATTTATTATACACTAAATTTTAGGTTTTGTCTTTACTTTTAATAACTTTTTATTTACTTTTATTACTTTTTGCATTTTTATTGCCTTATAAAATAACTTTAACAATACTATTGGACCGATTTTTTCGCTACCGGTTGCATTTTTTAATAAAACGGTGGTTTAGCGGCGCGGCACCAAACCTATATACCGATGTATTACAAGCAAATGGCATCAATGCCGATAGCCGTGTCGGTTTTAAAAAGTATTGTACCCTCTTTATATTATATATTATTCTTTTTCTCTCATAGCACGGTTAATTGTACGTTCCGCCGAACGCTTTGCTTCGGTTGCCCTTTTATCGTAAAGCTTTTTACCTTTGCAAACGCCCAACTGCACCTTAACCATTGAGCCTTTAAAATAAAGCGACAACGGAATTAATGTTAATCCCTGCTGCTTTACCGTGCCGAAAAGCCTCAGAATTTCTTTTTTGTGCAATAAAAGCTTTCTTACCCTTAGCGGGTCTTTGTTAAATATATTGCCCTTTTCGTAAGGTGAAATATGCATACCTTTAATAAAAATTTCACCGTTATCTATAGAAGCCCAGCTGTCTTTTAAATTACAGCCGCCAAGCCGTATAGCTTTTATTTCGGTACCGGTAAGCTCTATTCCCGCCTCTAAGCTTTCGATTACAAAATAATCGTGAAAAGCTTTGCGGTTGGTAGTAATAGTTTTGGTTTCGGCCATTTTAATCTCCTAAAGTTCTTCGCTTATTTTTTTAAAAGCAATATTAAAAAGCTCGTTCAATCGGTCGTAATCTTTTTTTAAATATAAATATCCAAAAAGCGTTTCCAGGCCGGTAGCAGTATGATATTCTGCAACGGATGAATTTTTCGGTATATTTGAAACTTTTGCGTTTCTTCCCCTTTTAAAAACTTCCGTTTCTTCTTCGGTTAAAATATTTTTTATTATTTCGTACTGCTTACTTTGGCTTGTTGCGTTAACATACTTAACCGATAACGAATGCAGCTTTTTTAAGGGCATATCCCGATTGGCAAGCTTTTCTCTTACAAGCAAACCAAAAATTGCATCTCCCACAAAAGCTAATGTAGAGCTGCTTTTAAGCCTAACATCCATTATATCATCCACTGTTTTTCTCCTTATATTTGCTTTTACACTGTTTTTAAGCCGCCGTTAGCAGTTTATTCTATATAATCAAATTCTATGCCTTCAACATTAACGCTGTCGTTATTTTTTACGCCCATTTCCCTAAGCTTATCTATTATACCGCTTTCTCTTAAAACGCGTTCAAAATACTGTAAAGATTCATAATCGTCGGGATTGGTATTATTCATAATTTTCATAATCCACGGAGCCGAAACTTCATATACTCCGTTTTTAACGGTTATACTGAATTCTCTGTTAATTTCCGCCGCATTTTCGGGTTTAACAAACGGTTCGGTATCGTACTGCTTTATAGGCGGCAAATCCGCAAGATTTTTTAAAACCGCCAGCATAAGCTTTTGGGTGCCTTCGTTAATAGGCGCCATTATTTCGTAAAATTCATAACCCTTTTCTTCAAAATACTTTTTGTACTCTTCAATTTTTTCGGGTTCTGCCAAATCACACTTGTTTGCTACAACTATTTGTTTTCGTGTTGAAAGTTCTTCGGAAAAGTTTTTTAGTTCACTGTTTATTTTGTCAAAATCTTCTATGGGGTCTCTGCCTTCGCTTCCCGAAATATCCAAAACGTGTAAAAGCAAACGGCAGCGCTCCACATGGCGCAAAAACTCATGTCCCAAACCTACGCCGTCTGCCGCACCTTCTACCAATCCCGGTATATCCGCCATTACAAAGCTTTTATCTTCTACGGGTCTTACAACACCCAAAACAGGAGATAAAGTTGTAAAATGATAATTGGCAATTTTAGGTTTAGCTTCGCTTACCACGGATATTAAAGTACTTTTACCTACATTCGGAAATCCTATAAGTCCTACGTCTGCCAAAAGCTTTAATTCTAAAACTGCGTCAAATTCGTCGCCCGGCAAACCGTCTTTTGCATATCGCGGAATTTGGCGTGTAGCCGTTGCAAAATGGGTATTTCCCCATCCGCCGTTACCGCCGTAAGCTACTATTACAGGTTCATCGGTAGAAACATCCGCTATTATTTTTCCCGTGGATTCTTCTTTTACAAGCGTGCCGAAAGGAACCTTTAAAATAAGGTCTTCTCCTTTTTTTCCGCTGCAGCGCTTAGTTCCGCCGTTGCCGCCGTTAGGCGCAACATATTTTCTTTTATAGCGAAAATCAGCCAATGTTGAAAGATTTTTGTCGGCTATCATAACAACATTTCCGCCTTTTCCGCCGTCGCCGCCGTCGGGACCGCCGGCAGCCACATATTTTTCTCTGTGAAAAGATACGGCGCCGTTTCCTCCGTTACCGGCTTTTATATGAACCTTTGCTATGTCTACAAACATATAAACTCCTAAAATTTATTAAAATATAAACATCTTAAATATTATTATAAATATAATAAAATAAAAGACCTAATAAAAAAGCCCGAGGTTTTCCCCGGGCAGAAAATTTTTAGTCATTATTCAGCAATAATGCTAACTTTTTTGCGATCGCGGCCTAAGCGTTCAAACTTAACTTTACCGTCTGCTAAAGCAAATAAAGTATCGTCGGAACCTATGCCGACATTTTCGCCGGGATGAATATGAGTTCCTCTTTGACGAACTAAAATATTGCCGGCTAAAACAAACTGACCGTCTGCTCTTTTAACGCCGAGTCTTTTAGATTCGCTGTCGCGTCCGTTCTTTGTGGAACCAACACCTTTTTTATGTGCAAATAACTCAATATTAATCTTTAACATTCAAAATATCCTCCGTTTCGGTTGTAATTAAATTGTTGTATTGTTCTTTTAAGCCTAAAATATGAATTTTAAAACCTTTTAATAAATCTACGGCTTCTTTGTTGCTTTTTGCAAGCAAAAACTTCATTTCGCCGTCTTTAACGGTAATATCACATTTTAGTTTAAGAACTTCTGTAACAGTGTTGCAAACCAAATAGCAAGCGCTTGAAACAGCACTGCACACCTGTTTGCCTAAAACATCATCGGCATTTTTTGTAGCATGCCCTTTAATGTGAAATCCTTTAATTTCTCCGTTACAGTTTAAAAATGTTACCGAGGTCATTTTTTAGCCTATTGCTTCAATTTTAACCTTGGTATAGGGCTGTCTGTGTCCCATTTTTCTGGCGCAGCCTTTTTTGGGCTTGTAAGTAAAAACAGTAATTTTTTTAGCTTTTCCGTTTTTAACAACCTTTGCTGTAACAGAAGCGTCTGCAACATAAGGTTTACCAACCTTTAAAGCGCCTTTTTCGGGTCTTAAAGCTACAACCTTATCGAAGGTTACGGTTTCGTCTTCTTTGGCATTTAATTTTTCAACAAAAATTTCGTCGCCAACTTGTACACGGTACTGTTTACCGCCTGTTTCAATAATTGCGTACATTTTTTATCAACCTTTTTTATAGTCTCGCTACAATGGGTAAAGATAATCAAAAATAATCTTTTTTAAATTTTAACCCACAATATGCGGCTTATATAGTTTACCACCAAATTGCTTTGATGTCAAGCATTATTTTAAGCGGCGCCGGACGAAATTTTTATTTCGTCCGCAAAGCTTTAGCTTTGCCGCAAACTAAAGTTTGCGGCGCCGCGTACAGCTTAATTTTAATTTTTTAAAATATTGTTTTTACCGTACAACTAAATATCGTTTTTAACCAAGTCTTCGTAAGTTTCTCTTTTAATAATAATCTTTGCTTTTTTGTCGTTAACCAAAACAGCCGCAGGCCTTGGTATGCGATTATAATTGCTTGCCATAGAATAATTGTAGGCACCCGTGGCCAAAACCGCCAAAATATCGTTGCGCTCTGGTTTGGCAATTTTAACGTTTTCGGCTATAATATCGCCGCTTTCGCAGCATTTGCCAACTATGTTTGCCGTATAATTTTTAGGCTCTTCGGTTTTGTTTGCCACTAAAACCGTATATTTGGCACCGTAAAGCGCAAAACGCGGATTATCGCCCATACCGCCGTCTATGGAAACATAATTGTGCATACCTTTAATTTCCTTAATATTTCCTACGGTATATAAAGTTAAACCCGCCGGAGCCACTATACTTCTTCCCGGCTCAATAAAAATTTTCGGCAAAGCAATATCTGCAGCCTTTGTTTCGGTTATTAAAATTTTAGATACATCTTTTAAAAATTCCGTAAATTTTTTAGGGCTGTCGCTTTCCAGGTATTTAATGCCAAAGCCTCCGCCCAAATTAAGCTCTTTTATTTCTTTGCCGAGCTTTTCTTTAATTTCTTTAATAAAACCAATCATTACTTTTGCCGCTTCTTCAAACGGAAGTGTTTCAAAAATTTGAGAGCCTATGTGGCAGTGAAGTCCCAAAACATTTATATACTCGGTATTAAATGCCTTTTCCGCCGCTTTAAAGGCGGAGCCGTTTGAAAGTGTAAATCCGAATTTCGAATCATCCTGACCGGTTTTAATAAAATCGTGTGTATGAGCATCTATACCGGGGGTAATTCTTAATTGAATATTAACTGTTTTTTTATTCTCTTTTGCAACTAAAGCAATTAAATCCAAATCGTCAAAATTATCGGCTATAATTCTGCCCACATTTTCTTTAACCGCAAATTCAAGTTCATCATAAGTTTTGTTATTGCCGTGAAAAACTATGTTTTTGGGGTTAAACCCCGCACTTAAAGCCGTGTAAATTTCTCCGCCCGAAACACAGTCCACACCTATATTTTCTTCTTTTGCCAACCTATACATTTCTTTGCACGAAAAAGCTTTGCTGGCATAAAGCACCATACCGTTTCCGTTATAAAAATCATTTATAGATTCTCTGAATTGCGCCATTGCCGAGCGTATGGTTTTTTCGGAATATACATAAAGCGGAGTTTTAAATTCTTTAACCAAATCCGCTGCCGAAACTCCGTCTATATACAACATATTATCTTTTGTGCTTAAACAATCCATTACCATTTTATAATACCCCATTTATTATATGCTTTATTTGCTCTAAACCTTCTCCGTTTAAAGATGAAAAAGGCACGGCCTCTATACCTTTTAAGGTGTCATTAAAATAATTTAAAGCCGAATTTTTTTCCTGTTTTTTAAGCTTATCGCTTTTGGTTAATATAACAGCATACTTTAACCCTACGGCATTTAAAAAATCTATCATTTGCCTATCGTTATCTCCTAATTTGCGGCGCATATCCAAAAGCAAAAAGCACAGCTTTATATTTCGGTCGCTTTTAAAATAATACTCCATTAAATCGGAAAACCTTTCGGTTTCGGCGTTAGAAAGCTTTGCGTAACCGTAACCCGGCAAATCCACCAATCTAAAGCTTTTATCTTTTTTTATTTTTTCTCCGCCGTTATTCCCGTAAACGGTATTATCTTTTTTGCTATCTTTTTTGTTATCTTTTTTACTATATTCTTTATTATATTCTTTATCTTCTATTTTATAAAAATTAACAGATACGGTTTTACCCGGACGGGAGCTTACGCGAGCGAGCTTTTTACGGTTAATAAGCTTATTAATTAAGCTGGACTTACCCACATTGCTTTTACCCGCAAAACATATTTCGGGCTTATCGCTTTGCGGCATATCTTTTTTGTTGTAAAATGCAAGCTCAAATTCCGCTAAATTAAAATTAACCGTTTTGTTCTTATCTGTAGGTTTAATATCTGCATTCATAGTTTACCGCTCCGTTTTCGGTGTTATGTATGTCATTTGTAATTTCAATAACGTCTTCGGAATTATTTGCCGTTTTGGTTTTTTCATTATTGTTTTCTTTATTAACAAAAACATTTTCCGTTAAAGCTATTTTTAAAACTTCTTCGGCTGTTTCCACCTTATAAAATTTAAGAGCTTTTAAAATAACATCGTCAAATTCTTCCAAATCTTTTTCGTTTTCTTTGGGAATTATAACGGTTTTTATTCCCGCTCTTGCAGCCGCCATACATTTTTCTTTAAGTCCGCCTATAGCGGTTACCCTGCCTTTAACGGTTATTTCGCCCGTCATTGCAACATCCCTTTTTATAGGAATATCCGTTAAAGCCGAAACCAACGCCGTCATAATTGTAATACCCGCGCTGGGTCCGTCTTTAGGTACCGCCGTTTGAGTTGCATGTATATGTATATCTTTCGTTTTATAAAAATCTTTATCGGTTTTTAAAATATCGCTTTTTGTTCTGACATAGCTTACGGCGGTTTTGGCGGATTCTTTCATTACGTCGCCCAAAGAGCCCGTAAGTTCTATTTTTCCCGTTCCGTCCATAACCGCAACTTCAAGCTGCATAAGCGTGCCGCCTACTTTGGTAAAAGCCAAACCGTTAACCGTTCCTACCAAATCTTCTTTAAATATATCTTCGCTTCCGTATTTTTTGTTGCCTAAATATTCTTTTAAATTTGAAGAATTTACAACTATACCCTTTTTGCCTTTTAATATTTCTCTTGTGGCTTTTCTTATAATTTTAATTAAATATCTTTCTAAATTTCTTACTCCCGCTTCACGGGTATAATAATCTATAATATCAAAAACCGCCGATTTATCAATTTTTAAATCGTTTGAAGTTAAATTATATTTTTTAAGCTGCTTTTTAATTAAATGTTTATTTGCTATATTATATTTATCTATTCGGGTATATCCGGCTAAATTTACAACGTCCATTCGGTCTAACAAGGGCGACGGAATATTATTTATATTGTTTGCCGTACAAACAAATAAAACCTTGCTTAAATCAAACGGCAAATCAATATAATGGTCGGTATAAGTAGAATTTTGTTCGGAATCCAAAACTTCAAGCAATGCAGCCGAAGGATCGCCTTTAATATCCGCTCCCATTTTATCTATTTCATCCAACAAAATTAAAGGATTGGAACTTCCGGCGTTTTTAATCGCTTTTATAATTTTTCCGGGCATAGCTCCTATGTATGTTCTTCTGTGTCCGTTTATTTCGGCTTCGTCGTGTACTCCGCCCAAAGATACCCTTGCAAATTTTCTTCCCGAACATTCCGCCAAAGATTTTGCTATTGAGGTCTTGCCCACACCGGGAGGTCCCACCAAACAAATAATTTGAGCGTTTATATTTGGATTAAGCGCAAAAACCGCCATAAAATCCAAAATCTCTTCTTTGATATCTTTTAATCCGTAATGTTCTTTGTTTAAAATCTTTTCGGCTTTGGTAATATTTTTTGAAAGCTTTGTTTCTATACCGAAAGGCAAAGCCAAAACGGTATCTAAATAATTCCTTACAACCGTAGCCTCGTGCGAGCCCTGCGGCATTTTGGAAAGCTTTTGCACTTCAAGTAACAACTGCTTTTTAATATTACCGTCGGCTTTTAAATTTTTAATTTTTAAAGCATAATCTCCCGATTCTTTTTCGGGGTCGTCATCTCCGTAAAGCTCGTAATTTATCGCTCTTAACTGTTCTCTTAAATAATACTCTTTCTGACTTTCGTCAATTAATTCTTTTGCTTTCTTATTTATTTTGGCATCTACAGTTAAAATATTACATTCTTTATTAAGTAAAGAAGTAACTAAATTTAAACGTTTTGTATGGTTCAACTGTTCCAAAACATGTTGCTTGTCCCTGCTTGTAAGCTGTACGTTAGACGCAATATAATCGCTTAAAAATCCGGGGTCTTTAGAATCTATAACCGTTAAAATAACATCCTTTGGCATTTTGGGAGAAAGCGAAACATATTTATCAAACATAATATGTGCGTTTCTTAAAGCCGATTCTTTAGCCGCGGCATTTGTTTTTGCCGATATTTCTTTTAATAAAGTAACATTTGCCATAAGGCATTTGTTTATATCCATTAAATCGGAAAACCTTGCCCTAAACATTCCCTCAATTAAAACTCTTATATTATCGTCTGCCAAGTGTACTATTTGTTTTATTTTGGAAATACAGCCTATTTTATATAAATCTTTTTGTTCAGGGTATTCCGTTTTTATATCTTTTTGAGATACCAAAAAAATAAGTTGGTTAGACTTCATAGCTATATTTAAAGCGTTAACGGATTTTTCCCTGCCAACGTCAAAATGCAAATTCATACCGGGGAAAACCACTAATCCCCTTAAAGCCAATACAGGCATTGCACTGTAGGTCTCTAATGCCATATAATACCTCCGCATTAAATTAAAGTAAAAATTAATAAAATATCTCTAACTGAATAACAGTCAATAATAAAAAATAATTAAAAGCCTGATAATTCTAAACTTTAATTATTAATTTTATTATATATTATTATATATTTCAACTATTATATAATATAGTAATCGATTTATAAAATCAATATTTTTAGTAAAAAATTTTAAAATTTTTCACATTTCCGTTCAAAGAATAAATAGCAACTTTAAAAATTTATAAAGATTAAAAATGCAAAATACACGGGTTTTGCGGCAAACCTTAGGTTTGCCTAAATACAAAAGCCCGGCTTTTGTATTTAAAAAGGCTTTGCCTTTTGCAAAACCCGCAAAAGCAAATTAAAATAATAAATCCGCCGATTTTTTTAAAATCAATTACAGCGGATTTAGTTAAATATTAATCTTTATTTGTGTTTGTAAGCCATAATTTTATTAATAGGGGTTTTGGTAAAATTCTGCTTAATACAAAAAACACTTTACAAAATGCGCTTGGCAAAATTAAATGCTTTTTCTTTTTTAAACCTATAAGCGCTTTATTTGCAATAAACTCCGGCGATTTTTTAAACATATAACTTTTTATTGCTTTTGGGGTTGCCGTATTTTCGGCTACGGATAAAAATTCCGTATCTATCCAGTTTGGGCAAATTACCGAAACATATATGCCCTTTGGTTTAAGCTCGTTTCTTAAAGCCAAAGAATAATTAAAAACAAACGCTTTGCTTGCAGAGTATATGTTTAATTTAGGCAGCGGTATAAAAGACGCAACAGAGCAAACCTGTAAAATTTGAGAGTTGTTTTTCATATACGGAATACATATTTCGGTTACGGCGGTTAAAGCCCTGCAATTTAAATCTATCATTCCCAAAGAGCTGTCTAAATTCACGGCGTTATAAGAGCCGAATTTTCCGTATCCGGCGCAATTAATAAGCAAAGATATATTGGGATTTTCTTCTTTAAGCAAATTTTTAAAATTTAAAAGATTTTCGTATATTTGCAGGTCAAGCAAAATTATTTTTGTTTTAAATTTGCAATTTACTTTTTTTAATTTTTCTTCGCTTCTCGATATAATCCAAACTTCGTCAAAAACAAAAAAATTATGGATTTCTTCCGTTATAACTTTTCCCAACCCTGAAGAAGCGCCCGTAATTACCGCAATATTCATAATAACACCTTTTTGTTTTTTATTGTTTTTATTTTAAAATTCCTACTTAGTGTAACAGATTAAAACCGAAAATTCAATAAATTAATAATTGTTCGGTTTTGAATTTATTGATTTTTATTTAATAAAGCAACCATTACGGTAATATCGTCCGTATGTCCGTCGCTTCTTCGTCTTTTAGCCATTAAAGCTATTCTTTCGGCCAATTCTTTGGCGCTTCCTATTTCAAAATTTTCTATCTCGTTTACTATCCAATCGGTTCCTTCGTTGTTAACTCCGTCCGACATCATTACTATGCAGTCGTTTTTACTAAGCGTAATCTCGGCTTTATCAAAACCTATTTCCCTTATTATTCCTGCTGCCAGCGAAGTGCTCTGTGCTTTGGCGCATCTTCCCTTTCTTCTTACTATGGTAGGCGCCGCTCCGGCTTTTAACAGCGTGGTTTTTCCGCTGAATAAATCTATAGCGGTTATATCTACGGTAGCCAAAGATTCGTCCGAAGATTTAAATAACATAGAAGAATTTGCAATTTTTAAAGAACAGTCAAATCCAAAACCGGATTTTATTAATCTGGATAACAGTCCCGTCATCATAGCGGAGTCTACGGCGGCTCTTCCGCCGTTACCCATACCGTCAGATAAAAGCATTATCATTCTTCCCTTTCCGTCTAAAAAATAATCGTAGCTGTCGCCGCACATTGCGTTATCGTTGGCAGAATATTGCGCTACGGCTATTTCCGGATAAATATTGGGTTTTTCACTTATGGATATAAAGGCTTCTTTGTTATTTTTATTTATTAAAGGAGCGTCAAATTCCCTGTTGCAGGCAACCGAAAGATTTTTCATTATTTCAAGCTTGTTTAAAGAGGTATCTTTTAAAAGCTTAACTTTTATATCTGCCGAAAGCCTGTTTAAAGAATTGCTGTAAGCTATACATTCTTCCGCATTAATATCCATATTTCTAAGCGTTGCAATAATATCGTTGGCGGCGGTATAATCCATACATCCGTCCGTTTTAAATTCATAAGATAAATCGTAAAGCATATCGGCTATACCGTCAAATTGGTCTGATATAATATTGCGTATCTCATCTATTCTCTGCTCGGCGCACAGCCTTGAAAGATAATTTAAATAATGTTTTTTAACCGAAGAATAAAATATATCGTACCTTAAACATTTAGCCTTAAAATTTTGCTCTTTTTCGTTATTTTTTATATCTCTTGCTATAGATAAAATATTTTCCACCGTTTCGCTTTTTTCGGTTTCCCAACAGTGTATTCTTAAGCTGCAGCCGATACATGAAGAGTTTTCCACACATTTTAAAACCTGTTCAAAATCCGGCGAATTTATACGGCTTAATTCTTTTGATACTTCGTCTATTGTATTTGAAACATTTCTTAACGCGCCGGAAGCAAATTCAAGTTTCATTACAATAGCTCCCTTTATTTCTTCTCCGTTATTGGCTTTTGCTTTGTTTAAAAGCAAAAAATTAATATAACCGTTTATTTTTTTAGGAAGCAGTAAAAAAATACCCGAAGCTATTATTATTTCAACCAGTCTTGCGGCAATTTCATTGTAGTCTTTAATATTGCAAACGGCAAAAACAGCGCAAATTAAAACACCCATTATATTGCCCAATTTTCCTAAGTTTTTAAAAAAACCGGCAAAAAGACCGCCTGCAACAAAAAACAAAAAATCAGCTTTAATATTTTCCCCAAAAAGCACGCACAAAAAACAAATCAATACTCCCGAAACCGTTCCTAAGCTTATACCGCCGTATCTTGCCGCCGAAAGTATTACTATAAACGCCGCAATTTTTCCTATTGACACACCGTAAATATTTATAGGCATAAGCCCCAAAACAACCAGCGAAAGCGTAAATAAAACCGCTACGGTTTGGTTTGGCATTAAACCTATATTTATATCCGTTTTTATTTTAAACGCCGTATTTATAAAATACGAAGCCGTACCGCCCAGCAACGCCTCTGCCAAAACCAAAATCAAATTGCCGTCGGTATTAAATTTTACGGCAAGCATAACAAAAAGCAAAACCGTAAACGTAGTTACGGAAGCCCAAAACGGATTTTTATCAAATTTTAAAAATCCCGATAATATAAACCTTATGGCAGCTATTGCAAACAACGCCGCGAGATATGTAAAAAATCCGTGTGTTTTAGCCGAAAATAAATAACCCGTCATGGCTCCCAATGCCGCAGGCAGTATATACAATTTAGGCATACCTCCCACAAACGCGCAGCCAAAGGGCGTAACGGAATTAAAAACCGACGCTCCCGACATAATAAAACCCATAACAAACACACCCAAATGATACACTATCCCTAAGGGAAAACGGTTTGTTATAGGTTTTAAAAAAGTTAATACAGCCTGTTTCATTTCGGTTATTCCTTTCTTTTAACGGTATACAACTAAAACGGTATACAAAACGTTATACAGCTTAAAAACAGCAAATCTTTTTGTTTTTACCTGTTTAAAATTATTATATAATACGTTTCAAGAAAAAAATGCCGAAAACAATATGTAATTTTAAGTATTAAAAATTGTTAAAAATTGTTAAAATAACGAAACTATCGTTCTTTCGCACTCATCGGGCGAATATTGCCATTTTTTTATAGTGTCATTTTCGTAATAATAAGTAAGTTCTTTTGTGTAATCATCAAAAAAGCTGTCTATAATAATAAGCTTTACCTTCATTTTTTCGGGTATTATGCTTTTTATGTAAACGCTTGCCGTCTGCCCTACCGATACCCCCTTTTTAATTTCTGCCAAGCCTGCCAAATTGGGTGTGAGTTCTATAAAAATACCGTACTCTTCTACGCTTCTTACAATACCCGAAACCGTCTGTCCCGCTTTAAAAAGACGGGCGTTTTCCTCCCAGGTACCTAAAAGCTCCTTTAAAGAAAGCGTTATACGGTTTAATCCGTCTATTGCCTTTATAATAACTTTTATATCTTCGCCGTTAAATAATCTGTCTGCCGGATGCGAAATTCTGGAAACCGAAATGGAATCGATAGGCAAAAGCGCAATTATCCCACAGCCTATATCGCAAAAAGCTCCAAAGCTTTCCAAATGCGTAACTCTTGCGTTTACAATGCTTCCTAGGCCTTTTTCTTTAATAAAATCTAAATATTCTTCCTGAGCTTTTTTTCTTGAAAGCTCTGCATAAAGCAAACCGTCATCATTTACGTTTACCGCCGTTACTTTAAACTGAACGGCTTTGCCCACTCTCGAAATTAAAGCAATATCTCTTATTTTTCCGCTGTCGGCACCCAACGCCCCTTCGGATTTAGGAATAATACCTTTCATACAGCCTAAATCTACAATTAAATTATATTCGCTGTCGCACATTACGGCTTTGCCTTCCAAAATTTCTCCGCTTTCTATTGCCTCGGATAACACGGTAGGTGTGTAAACCGTTTTGCTTGCCGTTTTATTTTTACCTAACTTTGATAAATGCCCCTCTGGACAAAATGTCCTCATCTTTGTTACCGCCCTTCTTTAAGTCTGTTATAAAGGTTTGTTTTAAAAAGGACATAAAAGCAGCGTTTTTACGCTTTTTGTTTTTTGCCAAACGGTTTTGTCCCTTTCAAGTTAATATTATGCGGCACTTGCTTTAAATATGATTATTACCGTTTTTAAGGGTTATAATATATTTGGATTTTAAATAATATTTTTAAAATTTTTTAAAAATATTAAAAATTTTCGTCAAAAACAAAGATTGTTAAAAAAATAACTAAAAAAATCCTCTTTAAACTTTTAAATTTTAGTTGTTTTTTACCCCAAAATTTTTTCGCCAAGTGTTGACACAAACGCTTTAAAATGCTAAAATATTACATATTTTATATAGGGAGGAAAAATTATGAAAAAAGTATTAAAAACTATTGCCTTAATTCTTTCGGTTTGCTTAGTAATAGGCTCTTTTGCAGGCTGCGGAAATTCAGGCAGTGCAGACAAAGTTATTAAAATAGGTTCAACCGGCCCTATTACCGGCCCTAACTCTACTTACGGTCTTTCCGTAAAGCAGGCAGCCGAATTGGCAGTTAAAGAAATTAACGAAGCCGGCGGCGTTAACGGCTATAAATTAGAATTTATGATGGAAGATGACGTTGCAGACGGTTCTAAAGCAAAAACCGCATACGAAACCCTTATGGATAAAGGTATGCAGATTTTCTTAGGCTCTGTTACTTCCGGAGCTTCCGTTGCTTTAAACGATGTTGTTAAAAAAGACGGCATTTTACAATTAACTCCAAGTGCTACACAGCTTGAAGCCGTATCAGTTAACAGCAACGCTTTCCGTGTTTGCTTTGCAGACCCCGACCAAGGTGTTGCAATGGCTAGTTACATTTACACAAAATTAGGCTTAAAGAAAGCCGGTATTATATATAACCAAGACGACAGCTATTCCACCGGCATCTATCAAAAATTTAAAGAAGAATTCAAAAAATTAGGCGGCTCGGTAGCTGCAGAAACTTCTTTCAGCGCAGATACAAAAGACTTTAACGCTCAGGTTACAACAATTAAAAGTTCCGATGCCGAGTTCCTGTTCTTACCTATCTATGCAGAAAAAGTTGCTCAGATATTAATTTCCGCAAACTCTAAAGGCTTAAACGTTCCTGTTTTAGGTTGCGACGGTGTAGACGGTATATTAACAAAACTTACCGGCGACAATGCTAAACTTGCAGAAGGTGTATCTTTCTTAACACCTTTCTTATCCACTAACACAGATGAAAAAACCGCAAACTTTGTTAAAAATTACAAAGCAGTAAACGGCAAGGAACCCGACCAGTTTGCAGCAAACGCTTACGACGGCATTTACATTATTAAATCCGCTTTAGAAAAAGCAAACGTTACCGATCCTTCTCTTTCTGCTAAAGAATTGGGAGATGTATTGGTTCCCGTTATGACACAAATCGACTTTAACGGCGTTACCGGAAACATTAAATTTAATGCTAACGGCGAACCCAATAAAGACGTTTTGGTTGCAGTTATTAAAGACGGAAAATATGTAGCTCAGAAATAATTTTAATTTAAATCAAAATATTTAATATTTTAAAAGCAGATACTTAAATAAAAGTATCTGCTTTTTTTAATATAATATATTATAATAAGATATATTTTTAAAAGTATTTAGTATTCAACCAAAAAAACATTATACTCTGATTGGCTTTGTCTATAATGTATAAATTAAATACTACCTGTTAAAAAACAGCGGTAATACTAACCTGTTACCGCTGTTTACTTCAAATTTTTTCATACATTTAAATTTTTGATTTTAATAAGGAATGTTATAATACTGTTGTATTTTAAATATTAAAACATATAAACAAACAATTTTTTCGTTATTAAAAGTATATATTGTACCCTGATTATATAATCTAAGCCTATAACCGAAATACGCCCAAATGCCTTAAATTTTTAAATACTATTTTATAGGCAATATAATATAATCTCCCATAGAATAAAAACTTCCTGCAAAAGTATAGCCGTATTTATTTGCCCTTATATATTTTTGAATATCGGATGAAGAATTTATAAAATGTGTGGTTATATAATTACCGGTTAAACCATCAATATTTTTAACATAAACATATACATATTTTTCGCCCGAAAATATAACGTTATCTGCCGCAGCTTTATAGTTTTTGGGTGCCGCGGATAAAGAAGTAACCCTTGCCGCAAACGTATTATAAAAAGCATTTTTGGTTGAAGTACAAGAAGGCACCGAAAGCTCGGAATTGTTTATAGTGTGGTCCGACGAAATAACTTCGGAAGTAACATTAAAATAATCGTAACAAACCATACCGTTGTCATATCCGTCTGCCCAAGTAACATCTACCATATACCACGCACCGTCTATATTAACGGTATTCCACATATGGTTTACTCCCATACTTTCGCCTACTACCTGAGTGGAATTTATACCCACCAAATAGCATAAATACTGAAAAGCTTTTGAATAGCCTTCGCAAACGGCTGAATTTTTTACCAAAGCGCCGTAAGCGTCAAAACAACGCGGTAAAGTTTCTCCCGTATAATAGTTTTTTTCAGCGCTTACTTCATCATAAGTTAAATGTTTTATTAAATAGTCGTGTATGGCTTTTTCTTTTTTAAGCTTAGAAAGCGACGGAGAAATAGTAGATACTATGGCTTTAACTTTAGCATTAAATTGGTTTATTTGATTTGATATGGTATTTCTGTTAGCCGTAACGGTAAGTTTTAAATTATTGTCTACTTTATCGGTTACTAAACCATCGGTATAATACAAAGCAAAAAATCTGACTTTTCCGGTTGTTGAATTATATGAAACGGAAGTATATTTTGAAACCCAAAAAAACTGAGGATTATCCGCCAACATTTTATTTAAAATCATCAGCCCTCTTTCTTTATCTATCTTTAAGCTTTCAACATCTACTATAACCTTTGTATCTTTTACGGCGTTTACCAATATGTTATACATCTTTTTTTCGTTTGAGGACGAAACGGTATTATATTGATAATACTGTGAAGCCTCTACCGCCGTATGCGACGTACTAACCTTAGCTTCGTTTTTAATCGAAGGCGAAGAAGCATCGCTTGGCTTTACGTTGGTATTCGGCTTTATTTCGGTGGTAACGCTTGGGTTTTGAGTAGCCGTATTTGCCTTTTTAACTCCGGAAGAAGCCGCCTTTGTTTTTTTGGATTTTACTTTGTTATCGTTACTAGCAACAACACTTTGTTTTTTATCGGCGTTATTATTTTTTGAAGAGTTTTGCTTGAGATTGGATTTTTTTTGCTCTTTTGAGGATACATTATCCAAATCCACCAAATCGTTTATTTCTTCGGATTTACCGTCGGCATTTTTTACCGTTATTTTATTGCATGAAGTAAAAGAAGTAACAACTAACATAAAGCATATTATAAAAGAAATTATTTTTTTCATAAAAAACCTCTCACATAAATTTTTGAAAATTCTCACATTTATACAATTTGATATTCCGTTTACATTATATAAAATATTTTAATAATTGTCAAATTGTATTTTTTGTAAAAAATAAGCAAATTGCCTTGCATTTAATTTTAAAAAGTGATATTATATTATTATTATGAAAATTAATAATATTAAACCTAAAAAGGGGGAAAAATTGTGGACGACACCGGACGAAGTACCGTAATTAAACGTGATATTTCTTTATTGACATATATTATAAAAAGTGGCGTTTGCCTTTTTTACCCTTTAAATAAAAAGCTTTAAAACGGGTTTTATAATTATTTAAAATTATTACAAATTAAAAACAATAAGTTACAATAAATTTTTAATATTTTATTTTTTGGTTATAACACACCGGAATTATTAAAAATAAAACTTTTAAATTCATGCTTTTTGTTTTTAAATTTAAAAATTTTATTTAACGGATAAAAATTTCAGTTTCTTAATAATTATAATGTCGGCTTAATAAAGGAATGTCATCGCTTTAAATCTTATTTTTAAAGCGGTGTTTTTTTACGGGCTTTGGAATAAATATATTTTGAACGGAGGATATTTATGAACGAAGTCTTAAATTTTGACGAATTATTAAAGCTTGCGGAAGATAAAAGCTTTAGAAAACTCAGAGATATTTTAAAAGATTTAAACGAAGCCGATATAGCGCTTTTTTTTGAAGAATTACCTACAGAGCTTATTGTAAAGGTATTCAGAACTTTACCTAAAGACATAGCGGCGGATGTTTTTTCCAATCTTGACGGCGATATACAAAAAGTTATTATAACCACTATTACCGACCGAGAAATTAAGGATATTATAGACGATTTATTTGTTGATGACGCGGTAGATATGCTGGAAGAACTTCCGGCAAATGTTGTTAAAAAGGTTTTAAAAAGCGCCAACAGCGAAACCCGAAAACTTATAAACCAGTTTTTACAGTATCCCGAAAACTCCACCGGCAGTATTATGACCGCCGAATTTGTGGATTTAAAAAAGAATATGACGGTTAAAGACGCTATTTCGCATATAAGAAAAACCGGCGAAGACAGCGAAACAATATACACCTGCTACGTTACCGATAAATCCCGTATTTTGGAAGGTATTGTAACGGTTAAAGAGTTGCTTTTGGCTGCGGATGATATACTTATAGATGATATTATGCGTTGTGATGTTATTACCGCTTCCACTACCGACGACCAAGAGTTGACCGCAAAAAATATGATGAAATACGACTTTATTTCAATGCCGGTTGTAGACGGCGAAAACCGTTTGGTAGGTATAGTTACCGTAGACGATATTATGGACGTTATGGAAGAAGAAACCACCGAAGACATTGAAAAAATGGCGGCTATTTTACCTACCGATAAAGACTATTTCCATACAGGTGTTTTCAGCACCTTTAAAGCAAGAATTCCGTGGCTTATGCTTTTAATGATTTCGGCTACTTTTACGGGTTCCATTATTTCAAGCTTTGAAGCAAAACTTACGGTTCTTCCCGCATTAATAGCTTTTATACCTATGCTTATGGATACGGGCGGAAATTCGGGCAGTCAGGCTTCGGTTACGGTTATCCGTGCCATTTCCTTGGGAGATATTGAATTTAAAGATATTTTTAAAGTAATTTGGAAAGAAGTAAGGGTTGCGCTTTGCTGCGCCGTAAGCTTGGCGGCGGTAAATGCAATTAAGCTTTGGTTTGTAGACTATTTGATTTTTAAGAATTTTGACGCTAAAATGCAATTATACGAAATTGCGGTAGTTTGCCTAACACTTTTCTTTACGGTTTTAGTTGCAAAAATAGTAGGCTGCTCGCTTCCTATTTTAGCTAAAAAAATAGGTTTTGACCCGGCAGTTATGGCTTCGCCTTTAATTACAACCATAGTTGACGCACTTTCATTATTTATTTATTTCAGCATTGCCGTAATGCTTATTCCGGGTATTTAATTTAAAAAATCTGCTTTTGAAAATTTGTTTAAAAAATACAAATATAATTATATAAATGAAAAACCTCTTTTTTAAAAAAGAGGTTTTATTTTTTATTTATTTTTCCGATTACTTTTATTTTTATTTTTTTAGTTTTTAAATTTTATTTTTAGTATATTTCTCCGCCGCCTAAAACTACATCTCCCAAATAAAATACCGCCGCCTGTCCGGGCGTTACCGCCCTTTGCTGCACGGCAAATTCCAGTATGTATTCCCTTTCATTTTCGCCTAAAATGAGTTTGGCTTTTGCCTCTTCGGCACGATATCTTAATTTAGCCGTAACATTTAAAGGAAATGTCAATTTTTCATCCACCGTAAAATTAACATCTTTAACTTTTACCGTTTTGGTAAATAAATAATCTTCGCTTCCCAAAGTAACGGTATTGGTTTTTGCGTTTTTATTTAAAACAAAAGCCGGTTTGCCAAAAGTTATACCCAAACCTTTTCTTTGCCCTATGGTATAATTTATTATTCCTTTGTGCTTACCTATAACCTTTCCCGTTACGTCCAAATAATTTCCGGTTTTACAAAAAACACCTTGTTTTAAAATAAACTCGACGTATTTACCGCTCGGCACAAAGCAAATATCTTGGCTGTCTCCTTTATCGGCGTTTACAAAGTTATTTTCTTCCGCAATTTTTCTGACCTCTTTTTTAGTTAAGTTTCCAAGAGGAAAAATAATCTTGCTTAATGTTTTTTGATTAAGCATATAAAGCACATACGACTGATCTTTAGATAAATCGGTTGCTTTTTTTAAATAATAAACCGAACCCGATTTTTCTATTTTTGCGTAATGCCCGGTAGCAATATAATCAAAACCCAAGGCTTCGGCGTCGTTAAGCATTTTGCCGAATTTTAGGTTTTTGTTGCAATAAAGACAAGGATTGGGAGTTAAACCGTTTACATAGCTTTCAATAAATTTGTTTATTACCTTTTCTTTAAAAACGGTTTCGTAATTTAAAACCCTGTGTTTAATATTAAGTTTATCGCAAACCGATTTTGCATCCGAAACATCATTTTTAGACGTATTTCCGCTATCGGTTAAATTTTTATTAAAAAGCTGCATTGTAAAGCCTTCTACGCTAAAGCCCATATTTTGCAGCATTAAAGCCGAAACAGAGCTGTCTACTCCGCCGCTCATACCGCACAATACTTTTTTTGTATTGTTTTCGCTTTTTTTACTGTTAATAATATCTGTTCCCAAAACATACTCCTTATAAAAAATTCATTATAAAAAGTATACCATATTTTTTAAAAAAATACTATTTAAAACTGCTTTATTTTAATATAAAAAACAAAACAGCCAAAACTGCAAAGGCTATGCCTATCATTAAAGGCGTTTTTTTAAAGGCGGTTTTCTTTTTTTTATAAAAGTTTTTGCCCAATTTTTCGGCGGTACTTTCGGCTTCGTTTTTTAATATATATTTAGGTACGGTATGATATTCGGGTTTAATAAAAAATATTATTTTTTCAAAATATTTACTGTCGGTACTGTTAATTTCAATTACCGAACGGTTTGTTCCTCTTAACATATTAAGCGCCTCCTAAAACTATTCTACTTTATTTTTAACTTTATTTTATTATTTTATACAACTCTTGCCAACATTAAAGGTTTTATGTTATAATATTCGCAGACAAAGCAAAGCTATAGCTTTGTTTTAAAAAGCGTTGCTTTTTGCGGCTTTCGCCGCGTCTGCTTTATTGAAATTTCAAAATTATTTTTGCGTTGCAAAAATACAGCTTATGCTGCTCAAAACCTATTGCTTTGAATTTTGAAATAAAATATTCGCAGACAAAGCAAAACTTTGTTTTGCTTTAAAGGGCTTCGCCCTTTGGAACTTTCGTTCCGTCTGCTTTATTGAAACTTCAAAATATTTTTATATTGCAAAAATACAGTATATACCGTTAAAGTCTTTGGCACTAAATTTACAATATAATAATTAAAATTATTTAATTCATTAATTTTATACTTTTAAAAAATACAGAAACGGAAATCAAATTATGAAAAGTTGGTTTGAAAACTTTTGGTATTATTACAAATGGCATTTTATAGCCATTATTTTGGCGGCGATAATTTTAACGGTTACCACGGCTCAATGCATTAGTTCCGAAAAATATGATTATAAAATTGTTGTGGCGCTGGAAAACTGCGTTTTAAGCGAAAAACAAATTAAAATTATAGAAAAAGGCATTGCCGAATACGGCAAAGATTTAAACGGCGACGGCAAAGTTACGGTTTCGGCTATGAATTGTACTTACAATAAATCCGATAACACCAACTATAACTACACAATTTCTATGCAGCAAAAACTGCAAATAAACGCTATGGGCAACAAAGAAGCTCTGCTTTATATAACCAACACCGAAACCTTTAAATATATAGATGAAATTAAAAAAGACGAAGGCGGTTTTTTTGTAAACTGTAATTTGCCGGATGAAAACGGAAAAGCCTTAAAATTAACCAACTTTAAATTTTTTAAAGAGCTTCAAAATTTTGCATTACCAGTAAAAGATTTATATGTTTGTAAACGCATAATAAAAGGTACACTGCTTGAAAAAGCAAAAAATATAGAAAAAACCGAAAAAGATAATGATTTTTTATTAAAAAGTCTTGCAAATTCGGCAAAATGATTGTACAATATATATTGCAAGTTTAAATTCCGCAAGCCTTAACGGTTTGCATTATGGGGGCGTAGCTCAGCTGGGAGAGCGTACGGTTCGCATCCGTAAGGTCGAGAGTTCAATCCTCTTCGTCTCCACCAAACGTGTATTGGATGAACACCTATTTCTTTAGTGTCGGCTTTGCCGTCAAGGTGATGCTCTAATACGAACAGAAACCGCCATCTTAGATTAAGTTCTAAGGTGGCGGTTTTGTTATGCCAATTTATATTTTTCTGAAAGCAAATTTGGAATCTCGTGCCTTTTATCTAAAGAATGTGATTCTCTGAGTATTTCCAAAGGATCGAAGAATGGTGTAAATGAAACAATGTCTTGCCCGGTCTTTCCCGCTTCACAAAGAGCCTTGCTTTCACGAACCTCATTTTCAATAGATTTTGAAAAGTACATATCCTCCGAATACATAAACATAATCAATGTCA
>CADBQU010000052.1 GCA_902796905.1 Oscillospiraceae bacterium
AAATACGGCAGTATTCCTGCATTCCTCGACTTCATAAACGAAAAAATTTTCTCGCTATGGGTCAAAGATTTTGTAAGAAAACGGCGCCGTTTCTTCAAAAAAGTATTGTACCCTGATTGTATTGTCTAAGGCGGTTTTAAAAGGCGCAGCCTTTTAAACGCCAAACTTTGTTTGGCGTTTTACAAAACCTTTGGTTTTGTAAAAACCGCCGTAATAAAGCCGAAAACTTAAAATAAAAGGCAAAGGGTTGATATAATTGGCAGAAGAAAACATAAAAAACAAAAGCAAATCCGATTTGGCAAAAGACCCCAAATTTATTGCTTTAAAAAATTTATATGAATCGGCGGCAAAACAGCTGGCTTTAAAGTTTGAGGTTTTAAACAGCGAATTTAATGTGCTTTATGCAAGAAGTCCCATTCATCATATAGAAAGCCGCGTAAAATCCGCCGAAAGTATTGAAGCTAAATTAAGCAAAAAGAATTTGCCGGTTACCATAAATTCGGCAAGGGAAAATATAAATGACATAGCAAGCGTAAGGGTTGTTTGCAATTATATAAACGATGTATACCATGTGGCGGAAATGTTTGAACGCCAAAAAGATGTAAAAATTATAAAATATCAGGACTATATAAAAACGCCCAACTATAACGGCTACCGTTCGTTACATTTGGATATTTGCGTTCCGGTTTATCTTTCAAACCGTACGGAATATGTTAACGCCGAAATACAAATAAGAACCATAGCTATGGATTTTTGGGCAAGCTTAGAGCATGACATAAGATATAAGGCCGATAAATCAAAACTTCCGCAGGGAATAAACGAAGAAATGTTTAACTGTGCGGATAAAATTGCCGAAATAGACCGTCAGATGCAGGATATGTATAAACGAATTAAAGAATCCGAAAAAGATTAAAAAATATAAAATATCAACTGTAAAAATTTTAAAAAATTAAAAATTGAAAATAAAAAATAAAACTGCAATTTCTTTTTAATTAAGAAGTTGCAGTTTTGTTTTTGTTATATAAATATTTATGTATTTTTTTAACGGTTTTGATTTAGCAATCTATATAGTTCAAAATCGTTTTTTCTTTTTAAAACGCTTTCTTTGCGGAATTTATTTGGTGTTTTTCCGCTTATGGATTTAAAAAATTTACAAAAATTCTGCGAAGAAGACAAACCTATTCTTGAAGCTATCTGTTCGCCGTCAAGCTCGGTAAAACGCAAGTAATATGCCGCTTCTTCAAAACGTCGGTTTTTTAAATAATTATAAAAAGTTGTGTTTAAAAATTCTTTAAAAAGGTTTTCGATTTGATTTTTGTTTATTCTGAATTTTTCATATAAAGATTCTAACGTTAATTTTTCATTTAGGTGTGTATTAACATAGGTTAATACAGTTTTAAATTCACTTGAAATGGCAATTTTAATGCAAGCGTCATAAGGTTCTTCTATATAAAAATTATGATATATACGCTCTAAAATATTAATAATATCAATAAAATAAGAGCGAGCTCGGCAAGACCAATACCAATCTTTTTGCTCTTCTAAATTTTTGGTTATATTGTTAAAAGAAGATTCTATTTTTTTAAGTGAATCATCACTTAATCTTATGCAAGATTTATTTATGTTTGGAGTTAAAAAAGGGGATAGCTGAAAAAAAGCGTGTTGTTGACAAAGGTTTTTATAGTGGGAGCTTCGTATGGTGCTTATAATCATATTAACATTTAAAAATTGAGGATTGAATTTAATTATTTTAACATCTGAACTGTTATTAGAAAGAATTTGAAGAGTTTTTCGTTCGTCTAAACAAATTGCTGCCGGAGCAGATATATAGCAATCGGTATTATTGATTTTTGTGGTTAAACTGCCGGCTTTAATAATTATTATACTAAAACAATCTTTAGATAAATAGCTTAAGTCCAGCCGCGGTAAATAATAGGTTTCAATTTGTACCGTTCGGTTAAGATCCAATTTGTTTGCGGTCCCAATGAAAAACATAATTTCACTTCCTTTCTGTAATTTTTAATAGTATTAACTGTTTTATATTTTACTAAACAGATTTTTGTTGGAGGTTGTAAAAAAACAGAACTATGTGTAATTTTTTTAAAAATCAAAGCCGATAATATCTAATTATAATATTTATTAATATTTCAATAAATAACCTTAATAAGTTATAAAATTAATGGAAACAAATATTAATGGGTTGGAAACATAGTAAACTTAATCTTACAAAATTCGATATTTTATAAAAATTTAAATTAAAAAATACAAGCTTTAATATTATGCCGTTAGTAAACATATTAATGTTGATTGGAAAACACAAACAAAAAAATACTTGCTAATATAAAATCGTTGTAAAAATAAATCGTTAAAAATATTAATAAATGTTATTTTTATATTTTGGAAAGGAAAAAGTTCAAAAATGTTTAATTATAAAGAACGGATAAGAACTATTTGGTTTTTTGCTAAAAAATATATTCCGTTTTTTGTTGTTGCGGAAATTTGTATTGTGTTAATTTATGCGATTTCGGTGTTACTGCCGGTAAATTTGGCATTTTTGACCGACGATGTTTTATATAAAAATAATTTTTATTTACTGCCTAAGGTTATAGTTAATTACATAATTTTATTTTTAATCTCCGCAGCGGCAAATTTTATATATGCGTTCGTGTGGCAATTTTTAAACAATCATTATGTGCTGGACGTTAAAAACGATATGTTTAAAAAAATAATAACCGCAAAGGCTTCGTTTTTAAGTAATATTAACAGCGGGGATATTATGCTTAGAATAGACGGTGACAGCGAACAATTTATAAATATAATTCAAAGAAATATATTTCATTTTATAAATTCTTTTATTATGTGCGCCGCCATTTTAATTATTGTTTTTAAAATTAACGCTGCTATTGCGTTAATGCTTATTTGCGCCGGAATAATTCCGATTATTATAACAAAATTTTTTGGTAAAAAAATAGAAAAAATTTATATAAAGCAAAGAGATATTTTTGGGAAAATGAGCGGAAGGGTATATGAAATTATTAAAGGATTAAGAGAAATAAAACTTTTTAATTCTTATAATTTTGCCGAAAAGCAGTTTTTTGTTCCCTTAAAAAAAGTTATTGAGTTAAATGTAAAAGGCGGAAATATAAATTTTTTATCCCAAAAAATTACAGGTTTTATAAATTTGTTTTTTTTATTATGCATTTACGGTTTTTCGGCTTTTTTAATTTTAAATAAAAAATTAACAATAGGTATGTTTTTGGCAATAGTCAATTATATTTCGCTTTTGCAAAAAAAGTTTAATTGGATTTTAAATATATATCTTGATTTAAATGCAAGAAAAGTATGTATAGACAGAGTTAACGAAATTTTAAAAATAGAACCCGAAAAGAACGAGGGTATAAAAATATCAAGTATAAAAAGCGTGGAATTTAAAAATGTAGGTTTTGGATATTACAAAAATTCCGATATTTTAAAAGATATAAACTTTTCGGTTAAAAACGGAGAAAAAGTGGGGTTGGTAGGTGCCAGCGGAAACGGAAAAACCACAATAAGTTCTCTTTTATTGGGATTTTACTCTCTTAATTACGGAAATATATTTATTAACAATATACCTATAAATAAAATATCCGTTTTGAGTTTAAGAGAAAAAATAGGTATGGTTTCCCAGGAAATTTCAATTTTTGAAGACAGCATAAGGTACAATTTATGCTTAGGCAAAAATTATTCCGATGAAGAAATTTTTAACGCTTTAAAAGACGTGGATTTATTTAACGACATTAAAAAAATGCCGGAAGGAATAGATACCGTTATAAGCCAAACTTCGTGTAATCTTTCGGGAGGACAAAAGCAAAGAATTATGATAGCCAGAGTTATATTAAAAAATCCGGAGTTTATTATTTTAGACGAAGCTACATCTGCGCTAGATGTAAAAACCGAGAAAGCGATTATAAAGCGTTTTGATGAAAAATTCAAAAATTCGGCAATATTAATTATTTCGCATAGACTTGAAACCATAAAAAACTGCAATAAAATTTTTGTGCTTAACAATAAAAAAACAGAAATTTCGGGAACGCATAAAAAGCTTTTAAAAACCTCAGATACTTATGCTTCGTTATTTGGAGGCAACAATATATGAAAACGCGGTTTTTTGTATTAAAAAACATAAAAAAATATATTCTGCCCTTAAAAAAATCAATATTTTTTCTTGTAATGTGCAGTATTATTGCTGTTCCTGTTTCTATGATTTCTCCCAAAGTTTTTCAAATATTTATAGATGAAGTTTTAAAGGACGGAAAAAAAGAAAAATTTTTAATAATTGTACTTGTATTAACGGTGGTATATATTTTTAATTTTTTAAACGACTCGGTTATTTTAAAATTGGGGAATAAACTGTTTAGGTATTTTGCGTACAATTTAAGAAAAGATATTTTTTTAAAAATAGAAAAAGCTCCCTACTTTTTTACAGAGCAAAAAGAAGCGGGAGAATTAAAGATGCGTGTTATAGACGATGTGGATAGCTTAGGGAATTTTGTAAAGGAAGAGGTATCTGACTATATATCCGGCATTTTAACTGCCGTAGGCACATTTTTAATAATAATTAACATTAATGTAAAAATGACCTTTTACTGTGTTCTTATTATTCCTCTTATGTTTTTTGTTAATTTTTTAATAAGCAGAGGAACCAAAAAAACAAATGAAATGCTTAGAAAAACTAACGGTGAATATTATAACTACACTTGCAATTCTCTTAGATTTTGGAAAGAAATAAAGGCGCAAAACGCCGAAAAAGAAGTAATAAACAAATTTAAAGGTTATAAAAAAATATTGGCTGCAATAGGTGTAAAATCTATAAAATATTGGGCTTACGGAGAAGTTTTTAACGATTTTAAGCTTAATTATTTAACTAAAATATCCGTATATGTTATAGGTGCGTTTTTTGTAATAAATAAAAAAATAAGCGTAGGCACTTTAATGATGTTCTCGGAATATTTTTTTATGTTTTTTTCGGCGGCAGACGGTATTTACGCAAAAAGCACGGCTTTAAAAATTAACGAACCGTATTACAGAAGGGTTTTTGAAATATTTGATTTTCCCGAAGAAAACGGTACATACGGGGATTGTTTTCAAAAATTCAGTTTTAATAAAAGCATAAAAATAAAAAATTTGTCTTTTGCTTATAAAAACAGAGAACCGGTATTTAAAAATATTAATTTTGAAATAAAAAAAGGAGAACATTTTATAATAGCCGGTAAAACAGGATGCGGCAAAAGCACGCTTATTAAACTTATTTTAGGGCTTTATAAACCTTTAAAGGGAGAAATATTAATAGATGGTGTTAATATAAACAAAATAAACAAAAATATGTTTTATAAAAATATTTCGGTAGTAATGCAGGATAATTTTATTTTTAATATGTCTATAAAAGAAAACCTTTTATTTGCAAACCAAACTGCAACGGATAGGCAGATAATTGACGCTTGTAAAAGAGCGGATATTTATGAATTTATTAAAAATTTGCCAAACGGTTTTGAAACGGTTGTTGGAGAAAAAGGCGTAAAACTTTCGGGAGGACAAAAGCAAAGAATTTTAATAGCCGCGGCGCTTTTAAAAAATCCAAACCCCGAAATATTAATATTTGACGAAGCCACCAGCGCTTTAGACAGCTTATCGGAAGAAGTTATTAAACAAACCGTAAAAAATATAAAAAATAACGTAACGGTTATTACCATTACCCACAAACCTTCAATGTATAAAAATGCCGAAAATATTATATATCTCGATAAATTTACAAATAAAAATTAAGATTTAACTTAAATTTAATTTTAAAAGAAAAAATAAAAATTAATTTTTAACATTATACCGGTATAAATAATTTTAAAAAGAAAGAAGAGTGTAGACCAAAAATAAAATTGTTTGATTTTTCATTATATGATTTTTAAAAAAGAAAAAAGAGGGAAAAGCTTTATGGAATACAAAAAAGAAAAAAGCAAATTTAAAAATAATGAATTTGAAAATAAAGAATTTAAAAATGATGAATTTATTAATGAAAACGAACTTATTTTAGAGTTATGCAAATTTAAATATGCAGATAAAAATAAACTTACGGATTTAACGGATAAAAATTTGAATTATCCGTACATATTGGGGCAGCTTTTTTATAACCGTACGGCAGCTATGGCATATTTTGCTTTAAAAAGCAACGGATTGTTAAGCAAGGTAAACCGTGAATTCAGAAATTCCGTTAAGGCCATATATGAATACAACTTAAATAAAACCAATAGTTTTATTTATGCGCTTGGTCTTTTTAAAAAAATATGTAAAGAATTTGATTTTCCGTATGCGTTTCTTAAAGGCGCATATTTGGCAGAGCTGTATCCTAAGGGTTTAAGAACATCAAACGACGTCGATATTCTTATAGAGCCTAAAAATATAACAAAGCTGTCGGGAATTTTAAAAAGAAACGGTTTTTTGCAGGGAGAAATAAAAAATGAAGTTTTTGCTCCGGCAAAAAGAGAAAAAATAATATCTTCAAGAATAAACCGAGGCGAAACGGTACCTTTTGTAAAAGAAGTTAATTTGCCGGGGCTTAAGTATTTGGAAATAGATGTGAATTTCAGCTTGGATTTTAAACCGGAAAGCGGAACAGAAGAAAAAAGTATTGTAAGCGAATTTTTAAATTGTACCGAACCGCTGATTTTAAACCAAATACATACGCTTAAAAAATCTTATTTTTTAATGCACTTGTGCGCGCATCTTTATAAAGAGGCTACGGTAATAAGCTGGGTAAATATGGGAAGAGATATTTCTTTGTATAAATATTGCGACATATATTTATTTTTAAAAGAATTTTTAAATGAAGAGTTTTTAACGGATACAGCAAACGATATTAACCGTTTAAAATTAAACAAAGAATGCTACTATACGCTTTTTAATACAAAATTACTTTTTAACATTAAAAACAATAAATTGTTGGATGAATTGTTAAAAAAAATAAAACCCGAAAATACGGAGTTTATGAATTGTATATCGGACCCCGAAAACCGAAAAACATACACCTATAATATGGATTATAAAAATTGGGTATTTTGCGGTAAAAGAAAGGAAAATATTTATGAAGCTTGAAATGTTTGAAAACAATTACAGCGGCAAATTAATTTCTTTTTGCGGTTTGGACGGCTGCGGAAAAACCACACAAATAAAAATGTTAACAGAGTATCTTGAAAATAACGGTTATAAAGATAAAATTTATTTAACCAAACAACCCACAAATTTTGTGAGAGAGTCTGAAATATTCAGAACTTATATGGACTGTCCCGATACCAACGGTTTTAATTACCGGGCGTTGTCCTTACTGTGCGCCTCCGACAGGGTTCAGCATTCTAATTGCGTTATTAACGAAAAGCTTAAAGAGGGGTATATAGTTATAAGCGACAGGTATTTTTATTCTTGCGTTGCAAATTTAATAGCAAGGGGTTTCGGAGAGGATAAATGGATATATGAAGTGGCAAAATTTATACCTAAACCCGATGTGGCGTTCTTTTTAAACGCGCCGGTAGAAGAAGCGATTTTAAGGGTACGGAAAAGACCGGAAGAAAAAGACCGTTTTATAGATGTTCCTTTGCAGCATAAATTACACGATTTATATTTAAACATAGCAAGGGAAAACAACGGTGTAATTATTTCTACTTTATTACCAGAAAAAACCTGTTTTAAAAGAATTTTGCTTGAAACGGAAAAGGCTATAAAAAAATAAACCAAAACGTTAAAAATAAAACAGTAATAAAAAAATTTAGGAGAGACAAAAATAAAATGAAAGAAAAAACAAAAGAAAAAATAAATAATATATTAAAAAGAAAAAGCTTTTGCCAAAATGTTACCGAAGAATTAAAATTGGCGGATGATTTGGGTTTTGACAGTTTAAATTTAGTGGAGCTTATAGTAAATTTAGAAGAAGAATTTAATATTGAAATAGATGAAAGCGATTTGGACCCGCAAAATTTAAAAACGGTAAAACAAATATATACTTTAATAGAAAAATATACGGAGAAGTAAAAAATATGCTTTATAATTTTATTAAAAAGCAAATGCTTAAATACCCAAATCAAACTTTATCCGACGGCAAAAACACCGTTACTTACGGCGAACTTATTAATTATGCCGAAGGCTTTGGCTTAACGTTAAAAAAACAAAGCGCAAAAAAATACGGAATTTTGTTTAATTCCGATTTTTTTGCGGCAAAGGCCTTAATGGCTTGCTTATATGCCAAAAAAACGGCAATATTGTTAAATAAAAAATACGGTGAAGAACATACGGCAAAAATAATTAAAAAAACAGAGCTTTCGTTTTTAATTACCGAAAAAGGCATAATAAAAATATCGGAAGAAAAGAAAGAAAAGGAAAACCTAAAAAACGTAGCTTTTATTATGTGCACTTCCGGTACTACGGGAACACCGAAAGGCGCAATGATAACCGAAAAAAATATTTTAACAAATTTAAAAGATATAAGAGAATATTTTTTAATAAACAATAAAGACAGAATACTTATTTCGCGGCCTTTATACCATTGTGCGGTATTAACGGGAGAATTTTTAATTTCTTTAATTAATGGATTAAAAATATTTTTTATAAGCGAAGGCTTTGTTCCCGCCAAAATACTTAAAAGAGCAAAAGAAGAAAATATAACGGTACTGTGCGGCACTCCTACTTTGTTGTATCATATTTCAAAATTAAATTTAAAATCAAAAAATCCGTTACGGTTATTTACTATTGCCGTTAGCGGAGAATGCATTACCGAAACGGTAGCCAAAACCGTAAGAGAATCGTTTAAAAGCGCAAATATATATAATGTTTACGGCTTAACGGAGGCTTCGCCCAGAGTTACTTTTCTTAAACCCGAAAACTTTAACAAATATCCTACTTCGGTAGGGAAACCGTTAAAATCGGTAAAAGTAAAAACGGTAAATAACGAAATAGCCGTTTTTGGAAAAAATATTATGAAAGGATATTATAACGAAAAAGACAAAACAAAAAAAGCAATAGTAAACGGATGGCTTTATACGGGAGATATAGGATATATTGACAAAGACGGAAATATTTATATAAACGGCAGAAAAGATAATATGATTATAAGAGCCGGAATGAATATTTACCCACAGGAAATAGAAAACGCTTTAAAAGAAAATGAATTAATAGAAGATGTTTTGGCATTTGGCACCAAAGAAAAAACGGTGGGCGAAAAAATACATATTAAAGTTGTATCCCGTTTAACAAAACAGCAAATTTATAATATTTGCAAACAAAAATTATTAAGTTACGAAATGCCGGACGATATTGAAATTGTTGAAAATATTCCTAAAAATGCTTCGGGGAAGGTGATAAGAAATGCTTATGGAAATTGAAACAGAGCATAAATTTATTGTGGACGGTAATTGTTTTAAAGATATTTTATATAAATGCAACAAAAAACTGCCTTTGGAAAAAAATTTTTCTCAAATAAATTATTACTACGATACCGAGATCAACAGTTTAAATAAATCGAATATAACCGTCCGTGTAAGGCAAAATGAAGAAAAAATAAAATTGCAAATAAAGAACCATAAATCCGTTAAAGAAAATTTTTTAAAAAGCGAAGAATACAATCTTTCGGTTAAAAAGCTTCCCAATAAAATTGTTATAAACTCAAATGTTTTAAACAATGTTAAAACAACCGTTTTTTTAAAGGGCAGTTTATGTACAAAAAGAAAAATATACGCTTTTGGCTCTACAGGCGAAATTTGCTTTGATACAAATATGTATTTGGGCAAATGCGATTATGAAATAGAGTTTGAATTTAAAAGTCAAGATAAACTGTTGGCTGCGGACATTATCAGGTATTTGGGCTTGGTTTACCACCCCATAAAAAGTAAAAGCCGCAGATTTTTTGAAGAACTGGAGAGGGTTAAAAATGAGCAAAGTTATACTGCCGTATTGTGAGCCGATGTATTTAACCTATAATTATCTTTCTGTTATAGGCGTGCCGGCAAAACAAAATAACACCTCCGATATTTGGTATTACAATAATACGGTGCAATGGAGCTGTATGAGGAAATTTTTGCACGGATACACTTCTCCGCTTATAAATTTAAGAATAGGCGAAATAAAAGAATATCCGTTTTTATACCAAAGCGTTGTAAATTACAGATTTACCGAAAAAAACATATCGGATATTATAAAAAGAATGATTGACAGCGGTTTTTATGTGGCTTTCAGCGGAGTAGACGATTATTATGTTAAGGGTAAAAGCTGGTACAGAGAAAAGCATTTTAATCACGACGGTCTTATAATAGGCTATAACGAAAAAAACGAAAACAAAGCCGAAAACTCTGAAAACAAAATCGAAAACTCCGCAAATAAAGCCGGAAAAACCGAAAATTGTGAAGAAGACACGTTTTTTATAGCCTCTTACAATAACAGGTGGATATTTACGGTTTTTGAAACTCCGCAAAAATGTTTTTTTGAAGGAATGAAAGCTTGTATAAAAAACGGGGAATACGGATGTATAGAAGCGTT
This sequence comes from Oscillospiraceae bacterium, assembly GCA_902796905.1. Lineage (GTDB taxonomy): Bacteria > Bacillota > Clostridia > Oscillospirales > Acutalibacteraceae > UMGS1279. Next base: position 10,549 of record CADBQU010000052.1, read on the forward strand.
AAAAGCCAACAACAAAAAAATATCTTTGGATTTGAAATTTATCAGAGAAACAGTAGAAGATTATATTTTTTCAAAGTCTTTTGATTATTCTTTTAATAAATCCGACGCCGTTTTGGGAATAGCGGTTTACGATTTTATTTGTATGTATTTTGATAAACTTTTAGACGGAAGTATACCATATGAAAGAAAGGACAGAAGAATATTAAGACTTATTTGGGAACATAAAAAGTGTATGCAAAAAAGAATAGAATACTGCGAAAATTATTGCGGTTGGGATAATAGCTTAAGCGAAGAATATAAAAAAATTGTTGTTTTAGCCGATAAAGCCAGATTTATTTATTCAAAATTTGTTTTAAAATATTCTGTGTTTGATATAGAAAAAATACAGCAGCTGTTAATGTTAATAAAACAAGAGGAATTTAAACTGTTAAAAAATTTTGATAAAAAGCTTGCAAGCGTTACTTCGCCCATAGACCGTTCACCTTAAAAGTTTAAAATACAAAACAGGTTAAATATTAAACAATTAAAACGCAAAACAGCATAATGGTATAACCATAATATTATTTGTTTTTTGCTTGCCGTATTTATTTGTTTTTCTTAATAGTTTTTAGGTTAAATCTTTTTAAATGAATTTTAACTTGTTTTATCTTATTTTAATTTTATTTTATCTAAATTTAAATTTAGATTTAAATTGATTGCAAAGTAACAATATTTGAATTATAATATTAACGGTACTAATAAGTTAATAATTTTTTTATAAAAGGGGAATTTTATGATCCCGCAAACTGTAGGAGCAAAATACGACGCAGGTAAAGTTGCAAAAATACACTGCGTAAAAAACGATAAGCTTGAAGATTTAAATATAAAAAATAAATGCTATTTATTAATGATTATATTTGAAGGCAGCGTTAGCTTTAAATGTAAGAATAAAATTTTTGAAGCTGAAGGTCCTTGCTTTGTATGTTTTGATGAAACCGAAAATCCGAAGCTTATAAAACAAAAAGGGTTAAAGTGTAATTCTATTTATTTTAACCCGGAATTTTTAAATATTAATATGTCTTTTGAAAGAATTCGCAGTGAAGACTACGAACAGTTGGCGTTAATGCATGATATGTTTTTGCTTAAGCCTTTTACCGATTCGGAAAAATTTGTGTATTTGCTTTTTGAAGAGTATATCTCAAATTTATCGCTGTGGTTTGATAATTTAGAAGAAGAGCTGAAAATCCAGAGAGATTGGTATTGGTCTTGCAGGAGCCGTTCTTATTTTATGGAAATTATTTTATTGCTTGAAAGAGTATACGGAATAATTGAAACTAAAGAGCCCAAGCAGATTAAAAAAATAAAAAACAAGCATTTAAAAAGCGCTTTGATTTACATAGAATCACATTACAATAAAAGCATAACTTTAGAAAATATTACAACTGCCGCTTCCATAAATCATACAAGCTTAACAAAAATTTTTAAAGAAGAGCTTAACACTACGCCTATGGATTATTTGTGGAAACACAGAATATCGGTAGCAAAAAAACATTTGGAATTTACCAATCTTCCTATAAAAGATATATCTATACGTTGCGGATTTAAAACAGTACAGCATTTTACCAGAAAATTTGAACAATATATGGGAGTTACTCCTGTTGTATTTAGGAAAAATTCGGTAAAAGAAAGAAAATCCGCTTTTTAGTTTTATTTAAATCGGTTTTAAATTAAATCGATTTTAAATAAATATAATTTTGTATTGACTTTTTATAGGTTGATGGTATAATGTAATTGGAGTTTAGAGATACAAAATACCTTGGGTGTTTTGTATCTTTTTTGTTTTTACAAGTTTAAAAGAAGGGTTATTTTATGTTAAAAGATAAAATTTTGGATATTTTAATTACTGCTCCGATAATAGCCGCTACGGATTCTTCCGGTTGGGAAGAAGCCGTTAATTCCAAATCGAAAATTTTGTTTCATTTAAATGCAGATATTTTAACTGTTGAAAAAGAAATAAACAAAGCCAAAGAGGCAGATAAATATATATTTATTCATATGGATTTGGTAGAGGGTATAGGAAAGGATAAAAAAGGTATAGAGTGGCTTTATGCTAAAGGTGCCGACGGTATTATAAGTACCAGAAATCAATTGATACGCAGTGCAAAAGAAATAGGTATTTTAGCTGTTCAAAGGTTTTTTATTTTAGATAGCAAAGGTATGCATTCTATAGCGGAAACCCTTGAAAGTACAAGTCCGGATTTTATAGAAATTATGCCGGGCGTTATTCCTAAAGCTTTAAAACTTTTCGAAAACAGAGAAATTCCGGTAATAGCCGGAGGACTTATTGAAAATAAGACCGAAATAACTTCGGTATTGGGGAACGGTGCAATTGCTGTTTCTACCGGGAAAAAGAGTCTATGGAACTTATTGTAAGTTAATATTACAATTGATAAAAAATACATTGATGAGCTTCGTTTTTATCAATAAACAGTGTGGAGGTTTATTTACTTAAATTAAAAAAATTATACACAAATAAAAACATTTTAAAATAATATATTAATATATTATAAAATAAATTATAAAACAAAATAATTATCTGCGGAGATAAAAGAGAGCGGAAAAATAAACGGTATATATAAATTATCGTTTGTTTTTCCGCTTTTTATTTTGAATTATTTATTTTGCATTTTTGATTTTAAAATTTAATTTTATATTTTATTTTTATATTCTATTTTTATATTTTAAAAAATTCGGAGGGATTTTATAAATATGGGAAACATTGTGTTGGAAACCGTTTTGCGTTCTTTTGCGGCGGTAATTATAGGAAGTTTAATTGGCAGTGAAAGAGCAAAGCACGGAAGAGCAGCAGGAATGAGGACGCATATACTGGTTTGTTTGGGCTCTTGTATGACTTCTATGACTAGTATGTTTGTGGCAAATACTTTTTTAAATAACGGGGATGTGTTTAGAATATCGGCACAGGTAATTTCGGGAATAGGCTTTTTGGGCGCCGGAATGATTATTTTAAAAAATAATAATGTAATTACGGGTTTAACAACTGCTGCCGGGGTTTGGACTACCGCCACTATAGGCGTGGCTTTAGGTTACGGATATTATATAGGAGCCATAACCGTAACGGTCCTTTTTTTGTCTACTATAATTTTATTTGCAAAATTTGAGCAAAAAAGAAGATCGGCGGAAGTATTATATTTGGAAATAGATAATGCCTATAAATTAAATGAAATAATTAAAAAAATAGAAATATATATAACCGAAAATTTTACATATCAAATTTTTGCCGCCAAAAGCGGAAATGTTAATAATTTAGGAATTGTAATAGTTATTGATAAAAGAATAGAGATGGATATTTCGGAACTTTTAAAAATAGAAAATATAGTATTTGTAACAAAAGAATGATTTTATACAAAAGTTATAAATAGTTTTTTGGCAAAAAATTAAAAAACGGATATAAGGAGAAAAAAATGATTTACGATGTTGCAATAGCAGGGGCCGGAGTTATAGGCGGAATGATTGCGAGAGAACTTACCAAATATAACCTTTCGGTTTTGATTTTAGAAAAAGAAAACGATGTGGCAATGGGTGCCAGCAAAGCTAACAGCGGTATTATTCACGGAGGTTTTGACCCTGTTCCAAACACATTAAAAGCAAAATTAAATGTAAAAGGTGTTCCGCTTTTATATAAAACCGCAAAGGAATTAAATGTTCCTTTTAAACATAACGGTTCTATAATAGTGGCTTTTAATAAAGAGGAAGAATTAGTGCTTGAAGAACTTTATAAAAGAGGATTAAAAAACGGTGTTTCGGATATGGAAATTTTATCCGGAGAAGAAGCACAAAAACTTGAACATAATTTATCAAAAGAAGTAACAAAGGCTTTGGTTGTGAAAAGTGCCGGAATTATATGCCCATATTCTTTAACCATAGCGGCTGTAGGGAACGCTATGGATAACGGTGCGGAATTAAAAAGAAATTTTGAAATTTTAAAAATTGAAAAAACAAAAAATAATGACGAGGATTTATTTAAGATAACCTCAACTACCGCAGAAGATGTATTTTCGAGATATTTTATTAATTGTGCCGGAGGTTTTGCAGATAAAATAGCCGAAATGTTAGACGATAACTTTTTTACTGTAATACCAAGGGTAGGAGAATATATGTTACTGGATAAAAGCGAGGGTAAAACCGTTGAACATACAATTTTTCAAGTTCCCACAAAAAACGGAAAAGGAATTTTGGTAACCCCTACGGTACACGGCAACTTACTATTAGGTCCTACTGCGGAAGAAGTTTATAAATATACCGATACAAAAACCACACAAAAAGGTTTAAATACAGTTAAAAGTTTAGCTAAAAAAAGTGTGCCTGGTATAAATTTTAAAGAGGTAATAACTTCTTTTTCGGGAGTTAGGGCATCGGAGGAAAACGGAGATTTCATTTTGCAAAAATCTAAAAATGTAAAAGGCTTAATTCATGCGGCGGCAATAGATTCTCCCGGACTTTCTTCTTGTGTTGCAATAGCTGAATATGTTGTAGATATTTTAAAAGAAATATTGCAAGAAGACGGAAAAGAATTAACCGAAAACAAAAGCTACAACGGCAAAAGGAAAGACATTAACGCCTTTAAAAAAATGACCGTTGAAGAAAAGAATTTATTTATAAAAAATAATCCTTCCTTTGGTAAAATTGTTTGCAGATGCGAAGTTGTAAGCGAAGGAGAAATATTAGAGGCGTTAAGAATTAATCCAAAGGCATTGGATTTAGACGGAGTTAAAAGAAGAGTAAGAGCCGGAATGGGAAGATGTCAAGGAGGATTTTGTACCCCGTACATATTAGGCTTAATTGCCGAAGAGCTTAAAATACCTTTAACCGAAGTAAGCAAAAAAGGTAAGAACTCTAAAATAGTTTATAAAGAACTTTAAATTGATACAGAGGTAAAGAGATCAAGAAATAAAATATTTGAGTTTTAAGAAAAATTCAAAAGTGTTGTATCCTTATTGTATTGTCTGAAAAGTTTTTAAAATTAAAAAATAAATTTATAGGTGGAAAACAACAAATGATAGACGGAACAGATAAAACAAAAAATAAAGATAAAGAAAATTTTTACGAATATACAAAAAAAGAAAGTTATCAACAAGAAAAAGTTGAAAACGAAAATATGGAAATCGAAAAAGAATTATATACGGAACATAATAAAGAATACGATATAGAACATGATATAGTTGTTATAGGTGCGGGCCCTGCCGGTATGGCTGCCGCTATATCCGCGTTTGATAATAATGTTAAAGATGTAGTTATTATAGAGCGGGAGGAAAAACCCGGAGGGATTTTAAAACAATGTATTCATAATGGGTTTGGTCTTCATAAATTAGGAAGAGAATTAACCGGTCCGGAATATGCCGCTTATTACGAAAAAATGGTTAATGAGAGAAATATAAAGATTTATTGCGGTACTATGGTAATAGATATTACCAAAAATAAAATTATTACCGTTCAAAACAAAGACGGAATTTTTAAAATTAAAGCTAAAGCACTGATTTTGGCTATGGGATGTAGAGAACGAAGCAGAGGTGCTTTAAATATACCGGGAACAAGACCTTCGGGGATTTTCAGTGCCGGTACAGCCCAAAAACTTATAAATTGCAAGGGATATTCCGTAGGAAAAAAAGTTGTTATTTTAGGTTCCGGAGATATTGGTCTTATAATGGCAAGAAGATTATCACTGGAAGGAGCTAAAGTGGAAGCGGTTTGTGAAATAATGCCGTATTCGGTAGGCTTAAAAAGAAATATAACCCAATGTTTAAAAGATTTTAATATACCTCTTTATCTTTCTACAACAGTTGCAGAAATACATGGCAGCGGCCGTTTAGAGGGTGTTACCATTGCAAAAGTAGATGAAAACAGAAATATTATAGAAGAAACAAAAAAATATATACCTTGCGATACACTTTTGCTTTCCGTAGGGCTTATTCCCGAAAACGAACTTACAAAAAATGCCGGAATATCAATTGATAATTTTACTAACGGAGCTATTGTGGACGAAAACCGACAAACCGAGCAAAGCGGAATTTTTGCCTGCGGAAACGTTTTACAAGTACATGATTTGGTAGATTATGTTTCGGATGAAGCCGAGATTGCCGGTAAAGGTGCGGCGGATTATGTTTTGAATAAATTAAACGGACAAATAATAATAAAAACCGTTCCGGGAAACGGAGTGCGTTATGTGTTACCGCAAAGAATAAATTTAATTTATGAATATAATAAAAATCGAGAAGATTATAAAAGGGAAATTTCATTGTTTTTTAGAGTTACCAAGCCTTTCGGTAAAATTAAATATACCGTTAAATTAGGGGATAAAGTTTTAAATACCGCTATACGGTTAAAGGCTTCTCCCGGAGAAATGGAAAAGATAACAATAAAAGCAAACGATTTGGAAAAAATAAGTAACAAGGATGAAAAAATAACGGTAAATCTGGAGGAATTAAGCTAATGGAAAGAGAATTGACATGTATAATTTGTCCGAGAGGTTGTAATTTAAATGTTGAAGTTAATTATAACGACGGTAGCAATAAAAATAAATATAATAACGGTTACAGTAAAAATTATACTATAATAGTAAAAGGAAATAATTGTCCTAAAGGAGAGCAATATGCAATAGATGAGTGTATTAATCCCAAAAGAACAGTTACTTCAAGTATGAGGGTTTCTAACCGAAAAGATACAATGGTAAGCGTTAAAACCGAAAAAAATATTGATAAAGATAAAATGTTTAAAACAATGGAGTATGTAAGAAATACAAGGGTTTGCGCTCCCGTTAAAATAGGGGAAGTAATTATAAAAAATATTTTCGGCACAAATATTATTGCTACAGAAAATATAGATTAATAAAAATACGGCAGTTCCGGCAAATAGGTTTACCGAAACTGTCGTATTTTTATTTGGGCTTATTGCGGTTTTAAAAGGCTGCGCCTTTTTCCGCCAAACTTTAGTTTGGCGGCAGGAAAGCAAAGCTTTCCTAAAACCGCATTATCTTTAATTTATTATTTAAATTTGTTGTTTTGCTTTTTAATTTTAAAAATATTAAAATTTTAATTTAACGAATTAGGCGTAGCACATGTGCCCCAGTGTTTACCGTAATCGGCAGAGGTTTGCGGCTCTTCTAATTCCGGTATAGAAGAAGCGGTACCCTCAATATAAGAAATCAAACGGTTTTTACAGGTTTTAAGTCTCATTATTAAACCTCCCAAACGTATATCCTGAATATCAAAGCCATAAGGTTTATTTTCTTTAAACCATACGTTCTGGAATGCCGAATGGAATTCTTCGATTAGTTTTATTGCTTTTTCGTAATCGTTAATGGCGAGTTCTTTTAATTTTTCTTTATTGCCGGATTTATAGGCGTCTCTTGTTTTTAAGCCCAAATTACATTTTATCGCCAATACATCGCAAAGCTTTTTGTATTCTTCAAAAATATATCCGTATTCGCCGGTGTCTTTAATATCGGCTATTTTTTTGCTTAAATTTATATAAAAATCATTGTCTTCATAACTGCAAAGATAATCGTTAAGACCTGTAAACGGGTCGTTAAAAAGCATATATTTGCAAGGGTTAGCTATGGCTTTTTCACTTGGACGGTTAAGGTAATCCAATAGCATAAAGCTGTCAAAATCTATATTAAACATATTTTTGAATTTTTCTTTTATATTGTTAATATCACTGTTGCCTTTAGCAAGCTCCGAAGCATAGAACAGCGGAGAAAGGCAAGCGTTTTTGGAGCATTCGCTGCCGTTGTCGCCCCACATTGTAAGAATAACGTCTTTAATTCCAAAATCTCTGCAGGCTTTTAATGCAGGCGTAGTTGTACTTATGCTAAACTCGTTACTGGGAGCAAAGCCCACCCAACTCCAAATACCGCCGGCAAAAATTATTTTTTGGCTTATTTTTTTATGCGCCGCAATTAAATTTTTATAGTGTTCATAATCGGTGGAATAATAGTCCCAGTAAACCAAAGAAGCGTCGGTAGGTATTTTACTTTCGGTGTTTATAAGATTGTTTGTGTCAACGCAGTAGTAATTGTTTGTATTAAATGCAAATTTTATAAACATATCGCTCCAAAGCATTGGCTCAAAAGAATAATTTTTTGCTATTTTTAAAACTTTTTGCAAGTGGTGGTTAATAAGCTCAAAACGCGGCTTTATGCCGTGTTTATCAAAATATGTTCCTAAGCCTACGTGATGCGCTTCGTCCATACCTATGTGAATTTTGTTTGTGGAAAACGCTTCTCTTAAAGAAGCAAACATATTGTTTATAAGCTTGTATGTTCTTTCGTCGTCTATAAGCAATATATCGTCAATATCTCTTATAGAGTTATATTCCGGCCACTGTAAAAGCGTGGAAAGATGCGCTAAAGTTTGAATACACGGAATTAATTCTATATTAATCGATTTGCAAAAAGAATCTATTTCTTTTATTTCGTTTATGGAATATCTGCCGCGCATAGCGCCGAATAACGGCTCGTTTTTAACTTCGTAAGTGTCTTCGGTGTAAAGCATAAGGGTGTTGTATCCCATTTTTGAAATAACAGCGGCAAAGCGTTTTACCTCTTCAACATTCATAACCGCGTTTCTGGAGCAGTCTATCATTACGCCGAACATATTAAAGTCTTTAATGGTATTTTTATTTAATTCCTTTACGGTTTTTACAGTGTTTTTCATATAAAACTCCTTAAAAATAAAGTTTTTTATTTTGCTTTTTTGCGTTACGCGGTTTTTGCAAACCAAAAGTTTGCAACCGTTCAAAGCAAAGTTTTGCTATGAACGGTTAAAAAGGCTTTGCCTTTTTAAAAACCGCGTTTTAATGTTGTGAATACTTATATTGCCTACGGTTTTTGTACTTATGTATAAATGCTTATAGAAAATCCTTTTAAAAAATTAAAAATATTATTCAAACACTTCTCCGTTAATAATTACGGTTTTTAAATTTAAATTATCGTCTGTAATAAGTAAATCCGCGTCAAAGCCTTCTTTAATTTTTCCTTTTTTTATTTTAAGCAGCTTTGCGGGATTTTCCGTTGCGGCTTTAACGGCATATTTAAAAGGTACGCCGAATTCGATTGCTTTTTTAACACAGTTTAATAAAAACGAAGTGCTGCCCGCAATTGTTCCGTTGCTTAAGGTTGCAATATTGTTTTTTAAGGTTACCGTAAGTCCTCCGCATTCGAATTTTCCGTTTTTATAACCGGTGGGTTTTATGCTGTCGCTTATTAAAATAACCTTATTGTTGCCAAAAAGCTTAAATGTTGCCAAAACCGAAGGCTTTGAAACATGAATGCCGTCGCATATCAGCTGTGCATATATGTTTTTTGTAAACGCAGCGCCTATAGGTCCGGGAGAACGGTGACAAAATTCCGGCATGGCGTTGTATATATGCGTAAGACAGCCGGCACCTAAAGATATAGCCGTAACTGCTTCGTTATAATTACAGGAAGTATGGCCTATTGATACTATGCATTTTTTAGATACTTCTTTTATAAATTCCGCACAGCCTTTAAGCTCCGGCGCTACGGTTATCATTTTTATATTATTAAGCTTATTTAATTCATTAAATTCTTCTATTGATGGATTTTTAATGTATTCTTCCTTTTGCGCGCCTTTATGTTCTTTTGAAATATACGGCCCTTCAAAATGAAACCCCAAAATATTTGCTCCGTAAAATTTTGTGTCTGCTTCGGTTACTTTTTTTAATGAATTTTTATCCATAGTCATAGCGGTGGGCAAAAAAGATGTCGTTCCGTTTTGGGCATAAAAACGGCAGAGATTTTTAAAATCGCCATCCATAGCGTCTGTTCCGTAGCAACCGTGAGTATGAATGTCAATTAATCCCGGAATTAAATTTAATCCGTTTGCGTTAATATCTCCGCTTTTTTGATTGCTTAAAATTTCAACTATTTTCCCGTTTTTTATTTTTACGGCTTTTAACATATTGTTTATTTTGGCGTTATATATAATCATATTGTACTCCGAATAAAAAGAAATTTGAATTATCTTTTTGGTTTATTTTTTGTTTTTTCTATTTTCTTTTTAAATATAGGATATAAATAAATCAATTTTTGATTTTAAATAAAACCGATTAATTGAATATATTAAAAAAAAAAAATAAAAAAGATTTAAAAATAACGGTTTATTCGCAAAATATAACTGTTACATTATTATGCAACTGCAAAATCGAAGCCGGAACTTTTGGGGTAATATTTCCAAACAAAGCCTTGTTTAAAATATCTTCTTTTTGTTTACCGTTAGCTAAAAGCAAAACCTTTTTAGCCTGCATAATGGCGCCTATTCCCATAGTTACGGCTTGTTTCGGTACTTCTTCTTCATTTTTAAAAAATCTTGAATTTGCTTTTATTGTAGAAGGCGTTAAATTAACCGTATGGGTGTTTTTAAAAAAGCAGTTTGACGGTTCGTTAAAACCTATATGTCCGTCTAATCCTATTCCCAAAAGCTGAAGGTCTATTCCGCCTAAATTTTTAATAATGTTATCATAGTTTTCGGCTTCCGACTCAATGTTTTTTGTACAACCGTTCGGCACAAATGTATTTTCTTTTTTAATATCTAAAAAATCAAAAAGATTATGGTTCATAAAATAACGGTAGCTTTGAGGGTTATCGGGTGAAAGTCCGACATATTCGTCTAAATTAACGGTTTTAATATTTTTAAAATAAACGAGCTTTTCGTTATAGCTTTTTATAAGTTCTTTATATGTTCCTAACGGTGTAGAGCCGGTAGCAAGCCCTAAAACGCTAAACGGATTAATTTTAATTTGAGTTAAAATAATATCGGCCGCTTGTTTACTTAATTCTTCGTAATTTTTTGCATTAATAATTTTCATAAATATGCCTCTGTGTATTTAATTTCTTATTGAAATATATCATATCCAATGGTATAATTAAATGCAATAAAAGACAAATTTATTTTAAAATAAGACAATTTTTGTTATTAAAACAAAAACACAGCTAAATTTAAAAGGAGAAAACAATGCCTTACTATAAACCTTATAAATTTAAACCGTTAATTAATATAAATGCGGTAAGAACCTCTTTTGAAAAGGTTTATCCTGAAAATTACTATTATAAAGGAGAAATGCATAATTTTTGGGAAATGGTATTTGTGGCGGATGGGTTACTTAACGCTACGGCAGACGACAGGGTTTATACTTTAACTTCGGGGAATTTGATTTTTCATAAACCTATGGAATTTCACAGATTGGCTTCTGCCGAAAATTCTACACCAAGGGTTTTAATAACCTCTTTCGACGCCGAAGGAGATTTTTTGCAAAATTTTGAAAAAGGGTTATTTAAGTTAAATACGGTTAGATTTAACGAGTTTGTAAATTTAAATCGGCTTTGCAAAAAAGCCATAGAAATATATAAAAAAGAAGGGGAAACCTTAAGCTATTGTTTAGCGGCAAATAAGGGAGAAGCCGCAATAAAAACTTTTCTTATAAACTTATATACCGGTAATTTTAAAAAAGAGTATAAAACCGAAAATCGTTATGCCGAAATATATAAACAAATAATAGATTTTTTGGAAGACAATATTTGTAAAAATTTAACGGTGGATATTATAGCAAAAGAATTAAATTTAAGTTCCAGCAATTTAAAAAGAATATTCAAAATGTTTTGCGATAAGGGGATAATAGAATATTTTAATTCCATAAAAATAAGGTACGCCGAAAAGATGCTGCGAGAGGGAATAAGCATAGGAGAAATAAGCGAATATTTGGGGTTTCAAAGCGTTTCTTATTTTCATGTGGTTTTTAAAAAACAAATGGGAATAACTCCAAAAAAATACTGTTTAAAAAATCAGGAATAGCGGCGGTTTTTTTAAACCTTTGGTTTTAAAAAACGCAAAATTCTTTTGCGTTTAAAAGGCAAAGCCTTTTAAAACCGCCGTAACAGCAAACCAAACAAAAAATAAAAATCCGATGTAAAAAAGATATAAAATATTTTACATCGGATTTTTTGTATGTAACAATATATTGGAATTTTAAAAAAAGAATAGACAATACAATCTGGGTGTACAATATTTTCTGCAACGGAAAATTAGTCCGATTGTATTGTCTATTCGTTGTTTTTCAGCAAATCTTCAAAATCCACATTAAAAACTTTTTTAAAAGCAATAATTTCTATATCCGTTACAAATCTTTTCCCGCATTCAATTCTTTGAATTGCGTTTTTATCTATATCTATACCTACAAGCTGCATTTTATCTGCAAGTTTACGTTGGGAAATTTTAAGTTCGGTTCTGTATTTTGCAATGTTTTTGCCGCATACATTGTTTAACCCGTTAGAAGTTTTGTTTATAAACATAAAAAATCTCCTATTTTTGACATTTTGTGCTTGTCAATAAGAAAATTATATGTTACAATGTAATAAAATATGACATTTACAGAATGTTAAAATAGAAAAGGAGATAAATCTATGTTTTGTGAAAAATGCGGTAAAGAAATAAATGATGAAGCGGTAGTATGTCCGTTTTGCGGGTGTGCCACTTCGAAATTTAATAGCAAAGTTCAAAAAGACCAACCTATTGTTGTTAACAACAATAACAATGCTTCTGCTGCAGCTTCTGCTTCTGCTTCGGGAAAAATCCGAAGGCACTATTCTATATTATTTGATATTTTTATGATATTAATTACAGGTGGATTATGGATAATTTGGATGATAATAAGACCTAAATATTATTAATGTAAAGAAAAGCGGTTTTAGGCAAACTGTAAGTTTGCCTAATGCTAAACGGTACCGTTTAGCGTTAAAAGGCTTTGCCTTTTAAAACCGCGGTGTTTAATAAAAAATAAACTTGTATAAAGGTTTAAGGCAATTTGTTTTTTGCTTTAAACCTTTTGTTTTTTTATGTTTAAAAATTTTTTAAAAAATTTTAAAAAAACAATTGACAAATTTAAAAGGATATGCTAATATATCATTAACCTACTAAGTAAGTAGGAAATAAAACAAAAGGAAAATTGCTATGACAAACTTTATAGGCAAACTCAATATGGTTTTAAAGATGTGCACGGAAGTTTCCATGGACTGCTTTTTTGCTATGCAAAAACCGTTTTCGGCGTCTGCTTATAAGGTTTAGTTTTTATGTTGATTTTATTTAAAGGTCAATAAATAATTAGATATTTATGTTTAAAATTTTAAACAAACAAAAATATTTAAATTGCTAACCGGGACGCTTAAAACAGTGTTCCGGTTTTATTTATAAATTTTTAATTTTAAATTTTAAAAATATTTGAATTTAAAAAGTTATAAAAATAAAATCCATAAAAACAAAAATACGGCGGTTTTTTTAAAACCGCCTTAGCGAAAACCACACAAAAAACAAAAATAAAAACAATAAAAATAAAAAGAGAGGTAAATAAAAATGAGCGAATATAAATTTGAAACCAAACAATTACATGTAGGACAGGAAAATCCGGACCCCGCAACCGATGCAAGAGCGGTACCTATTTATGCTACAACATCTTATGTTTTTCATAATTCTCAGCATGCCGCAGACAGATTCGGTTTAAAAGATGCAGGCAATATATACGGAAGGCTTACAAACTCTACCCAAGAGGTTTTTGAAAAAAGAATAGCGGCGCTTGAAGGCGGTGCGGCGGCATTGGCTGTAGCTTCGGGAGCGGCTGCTATTACTTACACAATAGAAGCTTTGGCGCAGCAGGGCGACCACATAGTAGCGCAAAAAACCGTTTACGGCGGAACATATAATTTATTAAGCCATACGCTTTCACAGTTTGGAATATCTACAACTTTTGTTAACGCTCATGATTTAAAAGAGGTTGAGGGAGCTATAAAACCAAACACAAAAGCCGTTTATTTGGAAACTTTGGGAAATCCCAACAGCGATATACCCGATATTGACGAAATTGCAAAAATAGCGCATAAATATAATATTGCGGTAGTAGTTGATAACACATTCGGTACGCCTTATTTAATAAGACCTATAGAACACGGAGCGGATATTGTTGTTCATTCCGCAACTAAATTTATAGGCGGACACGGTACAACGTTGGGCGGCGTTATTGTGGATTCCGGTAAATTTGACTTTAAGGCCGCAGGAAAATATCCGGCTATAAGCGAACCTAATCCCAGCTATCACGGAATTTCATTTGCCGACGCAATAGGCCCAGGAGCATTTGTAACTTACATAAGAGCCATACTTTTAAGAGACCAGGGAGCGGCAATTTCTCCGTTTGCGGCATTCTTGCTTTTACAGGGCACCGAAACGCTTTCTTTAAGGCTTGAACGCCATGCGGAAAATACCAAAAAGGTAGTAGAATATTTAAAAAACAATAAAAATGTTTTAAAAGTTAACCATCCTTCTTTAGAAGATCATCCCGACCATGAGCTCTATAAAAAATATTTCAAAAACGGCGGAGCCAGTATTTTTACATTTGAAATTAAAGGCGGAAAAGAAGCTGCATTTAAATTTATAGATAATTTAAAAATCTTTTCATTGCTTGCAAATGTTGCCGATGTAAAATCTTTGGTAATACACCCGGCTACAACCACACATTCACAATTAAGCAAAGAAGAATTAAGAGAGCAAGGCATAACTCCTTCTACCATAAGATTATCTATAGGCACTGAACATATAGACGATATTATAAACGATTTGGAAAACGGCTTTGCGGCAATAAATAAATAATTATTAATAGCAACAGTTAATAAAAAATAGGCAATTACATTATTAAACGTAGTTGCCTATTTTATATAGTATTAAGTATTTATTTATAAATGTTGCAGTAAATAATTGTATTTGCTATAATACAATTATGGTAAATGTTTTTAATGCAAAATAAAGCTAAAACTTTTTAAAAACCTTTTTAAGTTAAAGTTTTAAAAACGGCTAAACCGTTAAAGCTTAGTCTTTGGTTTTTAATGGCATTAACAGTAAAATTAAAATCAATTTACAAGCTTAAAAATCACATTATAATAAATCTATAGGGTAAAAATATGAAACTTACAGAAATTCTTAATAACGGTAAATTTACGCTTTCTTTTGAAGTGTTTCCGCCTAAAACATGGGACAGTTTTAAAAGTGTTAAAGAAGCTACCGAACAAATAGCAAAAATCAAACCTTCGTTTATAAGCGTAACCTACGGTGCCGGGGGCGGCATTGGAGATTATACTGTGGATATTGCCGAAAACATAGAAAAAAATTACAATATTCCCACTTTGGCACATTTAACGTGTGTTTCTTCAAACAAAGAAATTATTGCCAAAAAAACAGAACGCATTAAAAATGCCGGAATAGAAAATATTTTGGCTTTAAGGGGAGATTTAACTTCCGAAATTTTAGAAAAAAGAAAAAACAAGCTGAACGGGTATGATTATAATCATGCTACGGATTTAATAAAAGAGCTAAAGCAAAAAGGGGATTTTTGCATCGGCGGAGCATGTTATCCGGAAGTTCATCCCGAAAGCGGAAACAGCAAAGAAGATATTTGTTATTTAAAAAAGAAAACCGAGGCAGGGTGCGAGTTTTTTATTACCCAAATGTTTTTTGACAATAATTTGCTTTATAACTTTTTGTATAAACTGAGAGAAGCCGGAATAACCGTTCCCGTAGTTGCGGGCATAATGCCTATTACAAGCGCAAAACAAGTGGAAAGAGCCGTTAAACTTTCCGGCTCGTTTATGCCGCAAAGATTTAAAAATTTAGTAGACCGTTTTGGACATAACGATTTGGCTATGAAGCAGGCGGGTATAGCTTACGCCACCGACCAAATTATAGATTTATACGCCAACGGAATAGAAAATGTACATGTTTATTCTATGAATAAGCCGGAAGTGGCGCAAAGCATAAAAAATAATTTATCGCACATTATAGAAAACGATTAATAGATAATTTATAAATATAAATACTTTTATAAATATAAATTTTTATAAACTTTATTTAAAAGAAAAATATTAAAATGATTAAAAAAATTACCGTAAAAGAACCTAAAATAAATTATAAAGAAATTTACAGATATTGTTCCGGAACCGACAGTAAAGAAATTGAAGAAATAGTAAACGAATGCTTAAACGAACTCAACGGCAAATTAACCTTTAACGTTTGCTATGACATTTTAAATTTAGACGACGATTTTTTTAAAAGCTTAAAAAATTCCGAAACTTTAAAAATTGCGCTTAAAAATTGTAATAAAGCCTTAATATTTGCCGCTACAGTAGGTACATATATAGACAGGCTTATAATTAAATACAGTAAAATTTCGCCGGTTAAAGCTTTAATATTGCAGGCTATAGGAGCCGAAAGAATAGAAGGTCTGTGCAACGATTTTTGCGAAAATATAAATAGTGAATTAAATGCATTATATGGCGAAAAGCTTAAAACAAGGGTAAGTCCCGGCTACGGAGATATACCTATAAATAAACAAACGGATTTTATTGCTTTTTTGGATTGCGAAAGAAAATTAGGTCTTACCGTTTCGGATAAATTTATAATGTCGCCTACAAAATCCGTTACGGCTATTGCAGGAATAGAAAAAATAAACCAAGCCTTAAAAATAAAAGCAAGCAAATCGGAAAAGCAGCATAATAAATGTGAAAACTGCAGCAAAACCGATTGCGCTTTCAGAAATGTTAGTAAATAAACCAATAAGTAAAAGTAAAACAGAAAAAATTAATATTTAGGCTATGCGCCAACGGCAAAACTTTGCTTTGCCGAAAAGCCAAAGGCTTTTGCCGAAATTTTTTTAAAATTTCGGCTTGGCGCAAAAAAGTATTTAAAAGGGAAAAAGCTATGGAATTAAGAGAGTTGCTTAATAAAAGATTTTTAATTTTAGACGGCGGAATGGGTACGCTTTTGCAAAAGGAAGGTTTAAAAAGCGGAGAAAAACCCGAAAAATGGAATTTGACGCATCCGGAAATTATAAAGAATATTCATAAAAATTATTTTAACAGCGGAAGCAATGTGGTAAATACAAATACTTTTGGCGCTAATTTAATTAATTATAACGAAAAAGAACTTGAAAATATAATTTTTGCGGCAATTGAGAATGCCAAAAAAGCCAAAGAAGAAAGCACATTTAAAAGCGAAAAGTTTATTTCATTGGATATAGGTCCGTTGGGCAAACTTTTAAAACCTTTGGGCGAATTGGATTTTTTAAAGGCGGTAGATATATTTGCAAAAACCGTTTCTTTAGGTTATAAATACGGCGTAGACCTTATTACCGTAGAAACCATGAACGATACGCTTGAAACCAAAGCGGCGCTTTTGGCGGTTAAAGAAAATTCCGATTTGCCGGTTTTTGTAACCAACGCATACAGCGAAAACGGTAATTTGTTAACCGGTGCTTCGCCCAAAGCCGTTATAGCTTTACTGGAAGGCATGGGAGCCGACGCCATAGGCGTTAACTGCTCTATGGGACCGGAAGCATTGTTGCCGGTAGTGGAGCAGTATTCAAAATATTCTTCGTTACCTTTAATATTTAAACCCAACGCCGGTATGCCGTATTCCGAAAACGGAGTTACCAAATTTAATGTTTCCGCAAAAGAATTTGCAAAAAGTATTTTAAAGGCGGCAGATTTAGGCGTAAGTATTTTCGGCGGTTGCTGCGGCACCACACCCGAATATATAAAATTGGTAAGCGAAGAAATAAACGGGAATAACGGAAAAAATGTAATATTTAAGCCAAATACGGTTAAAAATACCACGGTTATTTCTTCTTATTCAAAAGCGGTGGATTTTAACGAGCAGCCGGTATTAATAGGCGAAAGAATTAATCCTACGGGTAAAAAACGTTTTAAACAGGCGCTTATAGAAAACGATATAAACTATATTTTGGCAGAAGGCATAAAGCAACAGGAGTGTAACGTACATGCCTTGGATGTTAATGTGGGTTTGCCGGAAATAGACGAAACCGAAGTTTTGCCGAACGCGGTGTACGAACTGCAGGCGGTAACGGATTTGCCGCTTCAAATAGATACCTCTAATATAAAAGCTATGGAAAAAGCTTTAAGAATTTACAACGGAAAAGCTTTAATAAATTCCGTTAACGGAAAACGCGAAAGTATGGAGCAGGTTTTTCCGTTGGTTAAAAAATACGGCGGCGTAGTGGTTTGCTTAACCTTGGATGAAAACGGAATACCCAAAACCGTGCAGGGCAGAGTTAACATAGCCAAAAAAATAATAGATACCGCAGTAAAGTACGGAATAAGCAAAAATAATCTTTTATTTGATACTTTGGCTATGGCAGTAAGCGCGGAGCCGGACGCCGCAGGTGTAACTTTAGGCGCTTTAAAAGAAATTAAAGAAAATTTAAAAGCGCATACCACGTTAGGTGTTTCCAACATCTCGTTCGGTTTGCCTAAACGCAGCGCGGTAAACGCCGCATTTTTTACTTTAGCTTTGTACAACGGCTTGTCCGCCGCCATAATAAATCCTTTTTCGGATGATATTTTAAAAGCGTATTATTCTTTTTTGGCGCTTAACAACAAAGACGAAAATTTTAATAATTATATTTCGTTTATGACCGACCTTGAAAAAAAGGAAAAAGAGGCCGAAGCGTTAAAAGCCAATACAAATTTTATAAGCGCAGAAAGCGATATATCCCAAAACGCAAATAAACAAAGTGTTAACGGGAACGAAAAAAACCAAAGCAAAAGCGGAAACAAAGAAGCCGCAAATGTAAGTTTAAATAAAGACGATATTGCGTTAAAAGACGCTATAATAAAAGGTTTAAAAGAAATTGCCTTTAATAAAACCAAACAGGAACTGACGGTAAAAGAACCGCTTGAAATAATTAACAATATAATTATTCCGGCATTAGATACCGTAGGACAAAAATACGAAAAAGGCGAAGCCTATTTGCCGCAGCTTTTAATGAGCGCCGAGGCCGCAAAGTTTGCTTTTGAACAAATAAAACAAAACGTTTTAAACAAAAACGCAAACGGTCCCGACGGTAAAAATTCCGAAACCAAAAAATGCAAAATAATTTTGGCTACGGTAGAAGGCGATATTCACGATATAGGCAAAAACATAGTAAAACTGCTTTTGGAAAATTACGGCTTTGAAGTATTTGATTTAGGTAAAGACGTACCGGCAGAAACTATAGTAAAAAAAGCAATAGAAGAAAACGCTCCGATAGTAGGCTTGAGTGCGCTTATGACCACCACCGTGCCTTCTATGGAAAAAACCATAAAGCTTTTAAACCAAAAGCTGCCTAATTGTAAAACCTTGGTAGGCGGTGCGGTTTTAACCGAAGAGTATGCAAAAAGCATAAAAGCGGATAAATATGCTAAAGACGCAATGGAAGCCGTAAGGTATGCCGATGAAATAAACAGCAGTCTTTAAAATAAAAGTTTTTTAAAAGTGCGGCAAAAATAAGCCGAAATATTGTTTTTTAAAATTTTAAAAGATAATTTTATTCCTTTTTATAATAATTTTTCGCTTGTTTTAAAAAATAAGCGATGTTATAATTCTGTAAAAAAATATAGTTAAAAACACAATTTACGGCATTTGATTTTGTTTGTGCAAAAATTGATTTTTAATTTTGGGATGTGTTTTATTTGGAAATGATTTCTTTTAAAAATGTAGATATTACCGGCGGCTTTTGGGCGGAACGCCAAAAAATAAACCGCGAAACCACGGTTTATTCGGTTTATGACAGATTTAAAAGTACCGGAAGAATATCTACAATGGATTGCTCGTATAAAGAGGGCGACCCATACAAACCTCATATTTATTGGGGAAGCGACGTTTTTAAGTGGATGGAAGGCGCCGCATATATTTTGGCAAAAAAAGAAGATAAAAAGCTGCACAAATTAGTAAACGATGTAATAGACGATGTGGAAAAGGGTGTAGATGAAAACGGCTATTACAACTCTTATTTTAACAGCATAGGTATAACCGAGCCTAAATTTGCCGACAGAGATAAGCACGAGCTTTATTCGGCGGGGCATATGATTGAGGCGGCGGTGGCTTTATATAATGCTACCGGCGAAGACAGGCTTTTAAAAATTGCAATAAAAAATACAGATTATATAGACAGAGTTTTCAGAATTGAACATTCGGCAAAATTTATTACTCCGGGACATGAAGAAATTGAACTTGCCTTAATAAAGCTTTATGACCTTTTAAAAGAACCTAAGTATTTGGAGCTTGCAAAGTTTTTTGTTTTACAGAGAGGCAAAACAAAAGAACAGGAAATTTTTGCTAACGACGGCGGAGTATATTCGCAATCGCATACCGATGTTTTGCACCAGACCGAAGCCGTAGGCCATGCCGTAAGAGCGGTTTATTTATACTGTGCAATAGCGGATTTGGCAAAAAGGTTAAACGATAAAGAATTGCAAAAAGCGGCAGAAACTTTATTTAATGATATTGCCGATAAAAAAATGTATATAACCGGCGGAATAGGGGCTCAAATTTTGGGTGAAGCTTTTTCGTGCAGATACGATTTGCCTAACAGAGACGCTTACGCCGAAACCTGCGCGGCTATAGGTTTGGCAATGTTTGCTTTAAGACTTAATAATCAAAACGAAGAAGAGCCTTGCTCCGAATATGCCGATGTTATAGAAAAAGCCATTTACAACGGAATGTTATCGGGTGTTTCTTTATCGGGAGACGCATTTTTTTACGAAAACCCTTTGGCTGTGGATTTAGACGCTCTTAATATACCCAGAGGTCACGCATATTGCACGCAGCGTAAAAAAGTTTTCGAATGTTCTTGCTGCCCTCCGAATATTACAAGAATTATAGCAAGTATAGGGGATTATATATATTCTCAAAACAAAAGCCGTTTATTTGTAAATCAGTATATACAAAACAAGGCCGAAATTAACGGTAAAAAAGTTGAAATAACCACAGAATATCCCAAAAACGGAAAAATATTTATAAAAACCGAAAACAAAGAAATTGCATTAAGAAAACCATGTTGGTGCAAAAAGGTTATTTGCAGCCAAAAATATACCGAACAAAACGGATATTTATATTTTAACGATAATGAAATAAAAATAGAGTTTTTAATGGAGCCGGAGTTTTATTATGCAAATAATAAAGTTCATGCCGATATATTTAAAACCGCTTTACAGTACGGTCCGGTAGTTTATTGTTTAGAAGAACAGGATCAAAACGAAAGTGTATTTGCCTTAAAGGTTAACGTAAATGAAAAGCCCAAATTAATAAATGAAACTTTCGGCGGTTTAAATATTATAAAAGCCTTCGGAGAAGTTATAAATTATTCCGAAAATTCGCTGTATACTGCACAAAAGCCAAAATTAAAAAAAGCTGTGCTTAAGTATATTCCTTATTTTTCCTTTGCAAACAGAGGAGAAGACAATATGACGGTTTGGGTCAATTATTAATATTTAAACTGTTTAATATTCAGTTACAAATGAAAATTTTATCCGTTAGAACCGATTTGTTATTTGTTATTATAAATTGCAACGGAAAGATGTATAAATAAAAAAATAATGCATAAAATATTCTTGCAAAAATAAAACATTACCAAAGAAAGGAATATTTTATGAAATTAACTGAAAAAGAAACTATGCTTTTACAAGACCTTAAAAAGCAGGAACAGGTTTGTATTGATAAATACGGACAGTATGCCGGCACCGCTGGAGACGCTTCTTTAAAACGCCTTTTTAAAGAAATAGGTTCGGTAGAAAGAAATCATTTAAATACTATAAATAATATTTTAGAAGGCAAGGCAATTTCTGCCGGAAGCAAAAGCAAAAGTACCAAAAGCCAAAGCGCTAATGCAAATCAGACACAAACACAAAGCGCAAAACAAACCGCAAAGCAAACTAAAATGGAGCAAAATGCCAAAAGCTCCACTACAGTTAAAGCCAAAAGCAAAACTTGGGAAAACGATAAGTTTTTATGCAACGACCTGCTTGCAACCGAAAAATATGTTTCGAGCTGTTACAATACAAGCGTTTTTGAATGTGCTCAACCGGCTTTAAGAAATGCTTTAAACCATATTCAAAAAGAAGAACAGGAACACGGAAAATTACTGTACGATTATATGAACACCAACGGAATGTATAATTAATTTTTTGTTTTCCGCTGCTGCGGTTTTTAAGCAAACCTACGGTTTGCAAAACGCCGAAAGCTTTCGGCGTTTTAAAGGCGAAGCCTTTTTAAAAACTGCATAAATAAAATGTTTGACAATTAACCAATTATTTGCTAAAATAAAATACGGTAAAGAAAATAATTGTATCCTTATCGAGAGAGGCAGAGGGACTGGCCCTGCGAAGCCCGGCAACCTTATATAAGTAAGGTGCTAAATCCTGCGGAATTTCCGAAAGATAAGGCAATCATAAAAACTGGCATTTTAATGGTTAATTTTAAAATTTTGTTTTTACGGCTGCCTTTTTTAAGGCAGTTTTTATTTTTGTAAAATATTTTATAATTTGCACTAATTAAATACTGATAAAATTTAATACATATAATTAATCTTTTTTAAGCCCGGATAAACGTTTATTACTTGATTACGGTTATTATAAACCGAAAATTTTATTAAAATATAAAATTTAAATCCGGGGCAAAAATATAAAAATGGAGGAATGGAAAAAATGAAACAGTTGTTTACTTCAGAATCGGTAACCGAAGGTCATCCCGATAAAGTTTGTGATAAAATTTCCGACGCTATTTTGGATGAAATATTAAAAAACGATAAAACGGCGCATGTTGCCTGCGAAACTTTTTGCACTACAGGCGTTATAACCGTTATGGGTGAAATATCTACTTCTTGTTATGTGGATATTCCTAAAATTGTTCGTTCTACCGTATGCGAAATAGGATATAACAGCGAAAAGGCCGGATTTGACGGAAACACCTGCGCCGTTTTAACTGCTATAGACGAACAATCTCCCGATATTGCTATGGGTGTTAATCATTCTTTGGAAAATAAAGAACACAGCAGCGACCCGTTTGATTTAAACGGAGCCGGAGACCAGGGAATGATGTTTGGATATGCCTGCGATGAAACAAAAGAATTAATGCCGCTTTCGGCTTCTTTGGCACATTTGCTTGCAAAAAGACTTACGGCTGTAAGAAAAGAGGGAATATTGCCGTATTTATGTCCCGACGGTAAAACTCAGGTAACGGTAGAATATAATGACGGAGTTATTACCCGTATAGACAGCGTTGTAGTATCCAGTCAGCATACCGCTGATGTAGAAATAGACGATTTAAGAAAAGATATAAAAGAATACGTTATAAACCCAATAGTAGGGGAACTGATTGATAAAGATACAAAAATTTATATTAACCCCACGGGAAGGTTTGTTATAGGCGGTCCTCAGGGAGATACGGGATTAACCGGAAGAAAAATTATTGTTGATACATACGGCGGAGTGGCACGGCACGGCGGCGGAGCTTTTTCGGGCAAAGACCCTTCAAAAGTGGACAGAAGCGCAGCGTACGCCGCAAGATACGTGGCAAAAAATATAGTGGCGGCAAAGCTTGCCAAAAAGGCGGAAGTTCAGGTAGCTTACGCTATAGGCGTTGCAAAACCCGTTTCGGTTTTTGTTGATACTTTCGGTACCGGTACGGTAAGCGACGAAAAAATAGCAAAAGCGGTAAGCAAGGTTTTTGATTTAAGACCGGCGGCTATAATTAAAAACTTGGATTTATTAAAACCTATTTATAAACAACTTGCCGCATACGGACATTTCGGACGTGAAGAATTAAATTTATCTTTTGAAAAAACCGATAAGGTTGAAGATCTTTTAAAAGAAATTGAAAAACTATAAAAAATTATAAGAATTATAAAAGCTATAGAAGTATAGAAGTATAAATTTTTTCGGCAAAAAACAAATAAAAAACTAAATATATAAATAAAATAAAAGAAGGATTAAAATGAGTTTTTATACGTTAAAAATTGCAGGATTAGAAAGAAAATTAGAGCGTTTTCCGGTAAACGATAAAATGGATATAGCCGGATTTATAATTTTCGGAGATGTGGAACTTACCGTAAAAGGTTCCGAAGAGCTTTTGAAAAAAGTGCCGGAATTTGACGTTATAGTAACACCCGAAGCCAAAAGCATACCCATAGCTTACGAAATGGCAAGACAGTCGGGAAAACCGTATATAGTTGCAAGAAAAGGCTTAAAGGTTTATATGAAAAAAGCCGTTGAAGTGGAAGTAACCAGCATTACCACCCAAAAAGTACAGCATTTATACTTGGGCGAAAACGATATGGAACTTTTAAAAGGAAAAAGAGTTTTAATTGTAGACGATGTAATTTCTACCGGAGAAAGTTTAACTGCTGTAAGAGAATTGGTTGAAAAAGCCGGCGGAAAAGAAGCGGCTTCCTGCGCATTTCTGGCCGAAGGCGACGCAGCCGACAGGAAAGATATAATTTTTCTTGAAAAGCTTCCGTTGTTTTTTAAATAATAATTATTGATGTTTTTTTAAATATTTGTTTTTTATGTTTTTATAAAACCTTTGCCACAGCTTAAACGACGGTAAAAACCAAATGAAAACATTAAAAAAATTATATTTAAAAATTTTAAAAAATAGCTTGACAAAGTTTTTTTAAAGTGCTAAACTGTGTATAGTTTAAAAATTAAATACGCTTTTTAAAGGCTATGACGAAGACGGCGTAGATTTCTTTCTTTCAGAGAGTTGGTGGCAGGTGTGAACCAACAGTAAAGTATCTTACAAGCTTATCCCTTCCGAGCCGGCAGCCCGAAAGCATTTTTTGCGAGTAGACGTTGCACGTGATGCTGCGTTAATGTAAAGGAATTGTTGGATTCCGAAGTGGTGGTTTAACCGCAATTTGAGTGGTACCGCGGGTAAAGATTATTACTCGTCTCAAAGTTTTCTTTGAGACGGGTTTTTTTATTTTTATTTTAATTTTTAATATTTAATTTTAAATTTAATTAAAAAACAAAATTTATAAAAAAGGAGAATGGATTATGGCATTGGAATCAACCGAAAAACTTTTAGAGGTAGCTTTTAGAATTAAGGAGATGCGCGAAATAAAAGGCTTATCTTTAGAAGAAATGGCAAAATCTACGGAAGTTTCTTTAAGCGATTACAAAAAATACGAAAACGGAGAACTTGATTTTCCTTTTACTTTTATTCATAAATGTTCGCTTACTTTGGGCGTAGGTATTATGGATTTGCTTGAAGGCGAAAGTGCTCACCTTTCCACATATACCGTTACAAGAAAAGGCGAAGGACAGCAAACCGCAAAAGAAAACGGAATAGATATTAAAAATATGGCTCCGTTATTTAACAAAAAAATTGCCGAGCCCTACTATGTACATTACAGTTACGAAGAAGAATTACAAAAAAAGTCTATACATTTAACAAAGCACTCCGGTCAGGAATTCGACTTGGTTATGAGCGGCAGACTTAAAGTTCAGGTCGGCAACAACATAGAATATTTAAACGAGGGCGACAGCATTTATTATAACAGCTCGCTTCCGCACGGAATGATAGCCGTAGACGGCAAAGACTGTTACTTTGTGGCTGTGGTTTTGCCGGGCGAAGATATGGAAGAACAAAACGTAAGCGAAACTCTGTTTTACCCTCATAAGGTTATAGATAAAAAATATGCGTGTTCAAAATTTGTTAAACCTACCGAGGACGAAAACGGAAGACTTTTAAAAATTGATTTTGAAAACGAGGACAAGTTTAATTTTGCTTTTGATATTGTAGATGTTATAGCTAAAAAAGAGCCCAATAAGCTTGCAATGCTGCATATAGATAAAGATAAAAAAGAGCGCAGATTTACTTTTAAAGATATGAAAAGGGCCTCTAACCAATGTGCCAACTATTTTAAATCATTGGGAATTAAAAAAGGCGACAAAGTAATGCTTATATTAAAAAGGCATTATCAGTTTTGGTTTAGCATTTTGGCGTTGCATAAATTGGGCGCAATTGCAATACCGGCAACAAATCAGCTTCAGGAACACGATTTAACCTACAGATTTAATAAAGCGGGCGTAAAAGCGGTTATATGCACCGCGGACGGCGATGTGGCGCATCAGGTGGATTTGGCTCAAAAAGAAAGCCCCACTTTGGTTACCAAAGTATTGGTTGGCAAAACCGAAAGAGAAGGCTGGCATAATTTTAACGAAGAATATCCGCTTTTCAGCGCACATTACTACAGAACAGAGGAAACACCTTGCGGAAACGATGATATGATAATGTTCTTTACAAGCGGAACTACGGGATATCCAAAATTGGCTGTTCACAGCTATAAATATGCTTTGGGACATTACATAACGGCAAAATATTGGCACGGAGCCGATGAAAACGGATTACATTTTACTATTTCCGAAACCGGTTGGGGAAAAGCACTATGGGGTAAATTGTACGGTCAGTGGATGTGTGAATGTGCCGTATTTACATACGACTTCGACAGGTTCTCGGCTTCCGATATTTTGCCTATGTTTAAAAAGTATAATATTACTACATTCTGCGCTCCGCCTACCATGCTTAGAATGATGATAAAAGAAGATATAAGCAGGTACGATTTATCTTCAATTAAAAATATGACAACCGCCGGCGAAGCCTTAAACCCCGAAGTATACAGACAATTTGAAAAAGCTACGGGACTTAAAATACTTGAAGGCTTCGGTCAAACGGAATTAACTCTTACAATAGGCAATTTAAACGGAAACCCACACAAATTGGGCTCTATGGGCAAACCCGTACCGCTTTACGACGTAGATATAGTGGACGAAAACGGAAATACCGTACCTATAGGCGAAACGGGAGAAATTGTTGTAAAATATAACGAAAATAAACTTCCGTGCGGTTTGTTTAAAGGATATTTTGAAGACGAAGAAAAAACAAAAGAAGTTATGCATGACGGCTATTATCATACGGGAGATACGGCGTGGAAAGATGAAGACGGATTTTACTGGTATGTGGGAAGAGTAGACGACGTTATAAAATCTTCGGGATACAGAATAGGACCGTTTGAAATAGAAAGCGTAATAATGGAATTGCCTTATGTA
>CADBQU010000053.1 GCA_902796905.1 Oscillospiraceae bacterium
GATTTTCTCCAGTAATATAAAAAGAGCATTCGGCGGAACCGCTCTCGGTTCGTAACCCAATGCTCTTTGCTTTACATATTCGGATGCGGATAATCCGCTTTTTTTCGCTTTTGCCTGTATTGTCTGTTTTTCCTTTTCCGACAGACGGACGGATATTCGTATATCTTTCCCCATTTACATCAACTCCTTTCACGGGGGATTGGGGGGCGTGAAGCCCTCAAAGAGTCAGCCGTCGGGCGGCTGTGAGGGGGACGTGTGGCACACATCGTCCCTGCTTGATACGGTGTGAGACACACCCCGTATGGGATAAATCCCCACGATGTCTGTGCGTCCACGCCGTGAACCGTTAAAATATCGCTCTGCTTTTCTTTCTCGTCAGCGTAAAACCGTTGTTTGCAGTCAATTTCTCCGTAAAGCTGACGGTAACGATATAGATAGAAAGTCTTTTTCCATCCTCGCTGCCGCCATAATCCGCAGAAAACTGCCGTCATTTTTTCAAGATTGCAGGCATAATCACCGTATTTCTGACTGCAATCAGAAATTTTGAAGGAAATCGTCTGCGATTTCTCCACTTTCCTCTGCAATGTCTGTGGGAATCTCAACGGGTTTTGTAGTCGAAAGCGAAACACCGAGCACTTCGCAAAGCGTAGAGCGCACTGTGTCGCTGACCTGCCGAAGAAGCAGATCCTTTTCTTCCTCATTAGAAAGATAGCCGCCGTAAGCGTTTACGGCGGCTATTACAAACTGCGACATAGATTTTTCGCTACCCTTGAGGATTTCATAAGCAGCAAGGTGTTCCGGCTTGTCCAGATTCAAACGGACTTTTACGTTGTAAATATTCATTTGTTTGCCGTTCCTTTCTGTAACTGTCTCTCGGAGAGATATTCATATCCCTTTGCCGTAGCGCAGATATCATCCTCGATCGTCACGCGGCTTTCGTCGTACTTCCCGAAGTTGCGGATCAGGCAACCGCCACCACCGACGATATACAGACGCATCAGTCCGGCGTTGTAGTCGTGATCCTGCAAACGGCGGAAGATATCTTTCACATATCCGACAGCGGCGGTCTTCATAATTTTCAGATATTCCTTTGATACGTCCGCTTCGCCGGTTTTCAGATATTCCTCAATGATACCTTCGTCCATTACGACCTGATACTTGTTCATCACGGCGTCCTTTACGGCGTTGATACACTGCTGAGTACCGTATTTCTCCGTATACATTTTCTGAGAATCGGGATGCCCGTTACGGCAGCAAAGCAGATTCATCGTACCATTCCCGATATCGCAGAGATAGGTCACGCCTTTCAGTGAGGCAGTCTTATCTGCAATGGCGGCGTAGCCCTGTGGGAATACTTCGGCTCCGATGATATGAATGTGGTAATCTTTCTTGCGGAAAGAAAAGAGCACTTCTTCATTTCTGAGCAGATATTCCCGATATGCTGCCTTCTGTTCCGTTACCCACGCAAGGGGAATCCCTGCGGCAATGTGAACGTCTGCCTCTGTGAGACTTTCACGGTTCAGTTCCATAGCAATGGCGGCAAGCGTAAGAACATAATAGTCTTCATCGCCGGTCTTTTCTGCCGCATAGTTTTTGTGCCCTTCGCCTATGAGATAATATTTGCCGTTATAGGTAAGCATATCTCGTGTAAAGAGCGGTTCGGTCTCATAGGTGTCGATACCGGTACGAAAACAGTAATTCGCTGTTTTCATATTACCGTAGCCTGCATCCACGCCGATGATTTTGGTGTTGTTAAAGTTTTTCATAGTTTTTTACCTCTTTCTCCCCGTCTTTCCGGGGTGCCGATTTGTTTTGTAACTGCAAAAGTGGGAGCAGTTATCTGGTTTTGTTCTGCTGCAAGATTTCTTCATAGAGCTCCTTTTCGGCGGGCAATACTGCTTTGCGGAAATAGTTGCAGTAAATCCCATATCGGGAGATTAGCTGCACACAGCGGCAAGGCTCGCCGCCGTCCAGCAAAAGGCAGTTGCCATCCACGCAGTTGCAGCATTCTCTGCGGGCAAGCTTTCTGACCTTTGCCGACTGTTTTGCCGTGAGTTTCAGAATCATACACATCACCTCCGTTCGTCCTGAAATCCGGGCAGCAAAAAAACCGCTCCGGTGTCGGAACGGCTGTGCATTACTGCCTTCTACGTATAGAATAGCGAAGTTTTCAGTTTTGTGAGAAAAGAGCGTAACACCACGGAAATGATATGCGTAACATCACTGATCCATTGAAAACAAGGCGTTTTTATGATATAATAGAAAAAGCGAAAAGAAAAAGACATTTTTTCCAAAAACCGCAGTGGGAGTTTTATGGGACACTTCCTATGATAGAATAGATACGGAGGAACGGATATGACGGAAAATCTTTTCAGTTTCAAGGCAGATTACAGGGACGGACGGGTATATGTAGGTGGCAAGGTCTATGCCGCAGGGCTGTTCGCCACACATCTGCTGAATCAATATTATCTGAACGATACCGCCGCACGGATCGCCGTTTTCAGTGATGACGTTAATTACAATATCGTCCGGCAATTAGAGAATGGTTATCTGAACATCTCCGAATTTGTCAGTACCGGCAGAAATGTATTAGAAGCTATGAAGTCCCTGCCGAAACTGCACCCGTTTGATACGTTGGATAACTCTGCCATAACAGACTGCGTAACAGTTTTATTTACAGAGAAAAACGGCGAGCGTATCTGTGCTTACTTTTCCCAAAAGGCAAAAATCAGTACGCTCCCGCAGGATGAGGTCGCAGTTGGCACAGCGTACCGATATGATGAAAGAACGGACAAAGAAACAGGCGCAGTTATCCACGATGCTATAACGATCCTGCAATTCTTCAACAACGTCAGCACCGACCTTATCTCAGCACACGACAAGCTGACCGCCTTTGTGGAACACATTGACGATGCAGAGCGGTTTGATGAAAAGCATCTGCTTCCGATAGCTCTTGAAGTGTTCGGCCAAATACCGTTTCCGATAACGACGGAATATATCTCCCTCAAAAAGAACAAGGCAAGCAGCGGAGAAACCGTAGCCCGCCGTTTGACCTTTGACAGATATATCGCTTTCGTGCTGACGGATTTCTTTGAAGGTCTGCACTACGGACATTATCCGAGACGCTGTGGGATATGCAAAAAGTATTTCCTTATGCAGTCCGCCCGCCGTCAGCAGTACTGTATGGGTATTGCACCCGAACAGATACGGGGGCAGAACGTGACCTGCCGCAGATATGCCGCCTCAATGAAACGCAAAGAAAAAGCGGAGAACGATCCGATCTCCGCTATCTATACAAACCGCTGTTCCGCCATCCGTACCGAAGTTAAGCGAGGCACCATCCCCGCCGAGCTCGGCGAGGCGGCAAAAATGTTGGCTTTAGATCATAAGAAAACAGCTCTGATGGATGACGATTACGCCAAAAAGCAGTACAAAAAGGATATGTCCCGCGAAAAACTTTACCGGGATGCGGGGCTGAAATAACGATACCGTTCTGTCGGATAGGAGGTGAGTGCCGATGAAGAACGATGACTGGAAACAAGATCTATACCGCTACCGTCTGACACCGGCACCGCCGAAGAAAGACGATTTTCAAGAATATATCGCTCTGTATTTTGCCGAAAAGGATGAAACATATCTTTCGTGGTTTCTGCATTACTACGAGCCAACGCTGAATACGCAGATAATGACCGCCGTGCAGGAATACAGTATGCGGGGGCATTTCGTAGATATGAAGCAAGCTACCGTGTACGGGATTCTGAAAGCGCTCTCCAACT
This sequence comes from Oscillospiraceae bacterium, assembly GCA_902796905.1. Classification (GTDB taxonomy): domain Bacteria; phylum Bacillota; class Clostridia; order Oscillospirales; family Acutalibacteraceae; genus UMGS1279. Next base: position 3,777 of record CADBQU010000053.1, read on the forward strand.
ACGATATATCTCTCGGCGTTCCGTTTCTCGTTTACAAGGAATATTTCGTCAAAAACGAGATCGACGACTACATCCGCACGATGCGGACGGGCTATACCGTGCAGAGCAGTGATGAATACAAGCTACTCCGCCGTGCAATGGCGCTCTACAACAAATACGGGAAATCCGACGACGAAACGATTACCCGTATTGCCACTGAAATCGGTAAGAGCGTCAAGGACACAAGGGAGATCATCACCGCCGGGCTTCGGAACATGAGCTACGCCGAGTTTTATAGGCAGTATGCTGATGAGGATGGCGAAAGCTCGGCAGAAGATGTGACGCGAGACGATTCCACCGATCCGGCAAAGATGTACTTTGACGAGTGGCGGGCGGATGCCGTATTCGACCGATATGAGAAGCTGGATATTCGGGAACGGTCTATGATCGCCGATCATCTCGGTTTTTGCAGAGAATGTCACGGCGTTCTGGAAAACGGCACCGATGAAAACGGTGAAAAGATATTACTGTTCCGACAGAAAAAGGCATACGCCGATCTTGCTTTGCAGCATACGCTTTCGTCACCGGATACCGCATACCGCATCGTTTATAAGGCATACGATAAAATCCTTATTGAGCTTGCCATTGACGAATATATCCACATCGTAGAATTGCGGCGAAAGAAAAAGACAAAAACCGAAATCGTATATGAATACTGCGCCGACCACAATAACGACTGGGGCGAAATTCACTACACGCCCGGCGATGACGATTACGATGTTGCCCGTTATGTATACGCAGATAAGAAAGGCGGGTTCTTCTTTGCCGCCGCAGGAGACCGGATCGTCAGGCAAGCCACAAGAGAGCAGTTCCCGCAGACGGTGGTAATACCGATCACGAAAATATAGCCCATAAAACACAAAAAGCCCCGTCCGGAGCCAAGACATAAATCTTGATTCCGGGCGGGGCTTTGCTATACAGGGAAATCCACACATTCGTTTTATCCGGGAAGATTAGTTACAATGAATCGACGATTCTATGATTTCATACTTTTCGGATAGAATAATACTATCACTAATCCGGAGGTAAATACAATGAAAGGACATTTATTAACAAGAAAAGAAATCGAAAGATTCCGTAAGCATTTGTGTGAGGAAGAAAAAAGTGAAAATACGCTGGAAAAGTATATCCGTGACGTAACGGCTTTTTCGGGGTTCTGCAAGGAGGTAATCACAAAAGATACCGTTATCGCTTATAAGCAAAGTTTGATAGACGGAGGTTACGCCGCACGAAGCATTAATTCTATGATAGCATCGCTGAATAGCCTGTTCTCTTTTCTCGGCTGGTACGAGTTGCGAGTGAAATCGCTGAAAGTTCAACAGCAAGTCTTCTGCCCAGAAGAAAAGGAACTGACGAAGGCAGAATACGAGCGTCTGTGCCGGACAGCGGAGAGAAAGCAGAATGAACGGCTTTGCTTGATACTGCAAACAATCTGCGGTACAGGTATCCGTGTCAGCGAACTGCAATTCATCACAGTGGAGGCAGTCAGAAAAGGCGAAGCGACTGTCTCCCTTAAAGGCAAGACGAGAAGCATTTTCATCGTCCGTGATCTGCAAAAGAAACTGCTTCGGTATATATCCGAGCAAAAGATAACGGCGGGCGCAGTTTTCATTACCCGCACGGGCAAGACGATGAGCCGGACCAACATCTGGCGGGAAATGAAAAACCTCTGCATCGAGGCAGAGGTGAATCCCGAAAAGGTGTTTCCGCACAACCTGAGGCATCTGTTTGCCCGTGTGTTTTACGGTATCGAAAAGGACATTGCAAAGCTTGCCGATATTCTCGGACACAGCAGCATTAATACGACAAGAATCTATATTATCTCGACCGGAACGGAACACCGTCAGCGTATGGAACGTATGCGGCTGATAATATGAAAAAAGTCGCAGAAAGTTGCGACTATGACATAATCGGTATTATGTTGTAAAAAAACGGGTAGTACATATACTAAACCCAATTTTACTATTATAATAATAGCACGAACGCCTTGAAAAATCAAGTGGTTCAGGTGAAATCTTGACGAAAGGTATGGAATTGTTTAAGAAATCGTCGAAAATTAAGCATGAAAAACTAAGCCCATTCAAAAGTGTTTTGAAAAGACTATGAAATGGACTTGATTTTGTGCGCCTATTTTTACATTTTCTCTTTTCCCCGTTAATTACGAACAAGAACATAATGCTGATTATGATGGTTAGCCGATGAACGATATCGGCGATTTTTGAAGCATAATACCGATTATGTTGCTACTCAAAAGGAGGTCTAAAAATGGCAATCGCTGATGTAATCAAATACGAGGGCGACAATAGCACATTTATATGGAAGCATCCCTGCGAGGATTTCAACACAGCTTCGCAGCTGGTTGTCCACGAATCGCAAGAAGCGATCTTCTTTATGAATGGTCAGGCTTTAGATTTGTTCGGCCCCGGAAGATATACACTTGAAACAGAGAACATACCCTTGATTCGGAAAGTAACCAATCTTCCAACGGGAGGCATTTCTCCGTTTCACTGTGAGGTGTATTTCATAAACAAAACCGAACAGATGGCGATCCGGTGGGGTACCGACAGTAAAGTACAATATGTTGAGCCAACATATAGATTTCCTCTTTCCATCGGCGCAAGCGGAGAGATGTCACTTTCCGTTACAGATTCAAAAAAACTGTTAATAAAACTCGTTGGAACAGAGACATCATTGACAAGGGATAAACTCACGAATTTCTTCCGTGCGTTCTTGATGACAAAGGTCAAAACCTATATAGCGCAGGAAATGCGTTCCAGTGCAATTAACATTTTTGAAATCGATGAAAAGCTCGAGGATTTTTCATCTGCAATTAAATCCCGCCTGGATACTGATTTCTTCTCATACGGAGTAAATCTGGCAAGATTTTTTGTAACAACTATAGTCAAGCCTGACGGCGATTCTCAGTATGAAAGATTTAAGGATTTACATTATAGGCAGTATGCTGCCGTTGCCGAAGCTCAACTTCAGCAACAAGTGGGAATTATTGAACAGCAAACAAAAGCTCAACAGATGATTATTGAGTCTCAGGGAATTGCGCAGAAACGAACAATTGAAGGCTATACCTATCAGCAGGAGCGTGGCTTTGATGTTGCCGAAGGTGCGGCAAAAAATGAAGGCGGTGGAAATCTGGCAGGCATGGGTATAGGTCTTGGAATGATGGTAGGCGTCGGGAGTACCGTTGGGACAGCGGTAAGCGGCGCAGTCAATAACGCCTTTTCCGGTTTTTCGGCCGAAACAGTCGCTGTTTCAAAATTCTGTGATCAGTGTGGTGCCGAACTTACACCGGGAGCTTCCTTCTGTGACAATTGTGGTGCCCATCAAACTGTCGATGTATGTATAAAGTGTGGCTTCAAATTCATAAAGCCCGGAAAGTTTTGCCCTAAATGCGGCACTAAGCGGGGTGAATGACATGAAGAACAAGAGATATGGCTATATCGCCTTAATTGTTGGGCTGATTGTTTTCAACGCGGTATCTTTAGCAATTCCCACAGAACATTCGGCTGCATTTTGGATTGCTTATTCTTTTACAAATATTGCCTTCATCCTTCAATTCGTTTTTTGGAAGCGTGCTTTCAGAAATGCCAATGAGATGAAAAGCAAGTTTCTCGGTATCCCCATAATATATGTCAGCGTTCTGTATCTTATTGTTCAGCTTATTTGCTTTACAGTAATTGTCGCAAGTAAGGCTCAGTCATGGGTTGCCGTTGTTTCCTCAGTCTCTATTCTTGGGGTTTTCTGCTTGCTCATCATTTCCGGAGAAATCAGCAGAAATACAGTTAAGAATGTTGAGCAAAAGATCAGCGACAATACTACTTTTATAAAAAATTTCCGTCAACAAATTGACTGTTTGATTATTGATGAAAAGGATCCAGTAATTAAAGCAAAATTACAGGAAGTAGCGGACGTTGCAAAATACAGCGAATTGAGAAGTTCCCAAGACAGTATAGTCGAAGAAAAAAATATTGAAAACCAGCTTGAGGTATTCTCAAACAATGCCCATACTGTTCAAATATTGGACCTAATAGTAAATTCGTTGAATAAAAGAAACATAATTATCAGATCTGGCAGGTGACGAAATGGCCGTTCTTAGATGCAAGATGTGTGGTGGAGAACTTGTTAAAGGGTCAGATGGATTGTTCCTGTGTCAAAGTTGCGGCTCAATTCAAACTCTCGAAGACAACAAAGAACCAGTAACCCAAAATATAAAGAGTAATAATTCAATTCCAATCGAAATATATGAATCAACATATATTTCTGCTGTCATGCTACTGGAGAAAGCAGATTTTGACGAAGCAGCTAAATTATTTGCCCGTATTGAAGATTATAGAGATTCAGCTATCAAACTCTCTCAATGCCAAGCTGCTATTGACGAAAAACAGCGGGAGGAAATATACGAGTGTGCATATCGTATTATGACGTCTGCTACCACAGAAAAGGAATATATAAATGCCAGCAGCCTTTTCGGGAAAATTGAAGATTATAAGGACTCTTCAGTATTAAAGACATCGTGTTCATCCGCTGCTGAGCAATGTCGCACGGCAGAAGTATATGAAAAAGCTTGTTCATTTGCTGCAAATCAAAGCATTCATTTTCTGTCTCAAGCGGTAGAATTGTTCAATACCATTCCCAATTATAAAGATTCCACGCAAAAAAGAGACTCATGTTTGGATTTAATTAATCGGCAACAAAAAGAGCTATCAGAGAAAAATGCCGCCTTAGCAAAAGCAAGGGAACAGAAAAAGCAGAAAAAGATAAAAATAATTATTGCTGTCATTGTAGCAATTGCTTGTATTATTACACTCAAAATAGGAATTACAAAGATTGCCCACAATGCTAACAACATTGAAGTTTCTATTACGGATGTATCTTCTAAGAGTGATAATAAATATTACTATGTGTATACCGATTTTACGATAGAAAACCATACCGGTGCCACAATAGACTACCTTGAAGTCACCACGTATTTCAAGGACGGTAAAGGAAAATCCGTAGGAACTATGACATCGACTTTCGGTTCAAACTACGGTAATTCATCACTTAACTTGAAAGCACACAAAAAAACAATCGAGGAGACATATCTTTCGGAATGGTATAGTTCTTCATCAATGTCAGATTTGTTTGTAACTTTGTACAATAATGGCATAGACGGATTGACTATTACTTATGAGATAACTTATGTAAAGTGGTCTGACGGCCACACATACAGACGCTAATTTAGTCTGTCATCTACATTCCTCCAAAGGGAATGTAGCAGAAATAAAATAAAATGGAGGAATAAAAAATGGCTATGACAGAATCAGGACTCAAGTATTTGAAACTGGCAAGAACGGCAAGAGAGGAGGACAACACAGAAGACGCAAAGCGGTATTACGATATGGTAAGAACCGACGATCCGGAAAATGGAGAAGCTAAATTCTTCTTTGCGTTTTACTCTTTGTATGAAGGCAAGAACGGAGAAATCCCGAAGCGTTTTTCCAATCTTTGCGGTGGCTTGAAATCGTCTATCAAGCTTGTTAAAGAATCCGATTCCGATGAAGCAGAAAAACTTAGCATCATCAGCGCTATTCTTGGAGCATTTGTCCCGGAGACGTGGGCGAACAATCGTTACATGAACAACAAGAATCACGAGACAAAAGTTGGTGATTCTTACGTAACGGTATTTTCAAATTCACAGATTACATCGGTCTGCAAAGAAGGAATGGCTACATTAAAGGACATCGGCGACTATGTTGCTTCGATTTATAGTTCATCTCCGGAAGGAATGAAACTTGCGGCGAGTGCGTGGAAAGAGTATGTTTCTTTGGCTCAGAAATGGTATGCATATGCACCCAAAGGTGATGCCGAAACATACGCCGCTAAGATTCAGGCTGTTGACCCCTCTTATGAATTGCCTAAGAAGGCTGGTTGCATTTCTTTTTCTAACAGCAAGAACTAAGCAAAAAGCCTATATTACGAAACGAAATCCCTTCTTGGAAACAAGGAGGGATTTTGCAAACAAATACAAAAGGCGGGCAGAACATGAATTCTGAAGAACATAAAGAACTCAGACGACTGTACGAAGAGCAAAAACAAATCGAAAAATATCAAAAAGCAAGAATATTGTCTGTCCCTAAAACTAATAAAGCGATGCTGGCTGCGTGGGTAATTGTTTTCCTTTTTCTTATTACACTTGACGCTGTCTTTTGCATTATACTAATACAACCGATTTGGCTACGAATATCCATAATGGTTGTGTTATTAGTCATAATTTTTGAAACATATGGGAGATTCTTCGGGATAAAAATAGTAGAATGCTATCAGCATTATGCCACAGAAGAAACCCGCCGGAGATGTCTGTGTGTTCCTTCTTGCTCAGAATATGCAATTTTATGCTTAAAGAAATTTGGCTTAATAAAAGCCCTTCTTAAAATCAGAAAACGCTTGTATGTTACGTGTCAGGGTCCTGACTACAAAATTGATTGGCCGTAATTCAGCGGAAAAATGTTTGAGTAAAATCAAATAGATGGTGAGGGGATTAACATGAGAAAATTTTATACTATTCAAGCAAAAGATAAAGATAATCCGTATGAAGTAGCGATTTTTTTAGCAAACAACATACAAAATATGCAGATACTTTTAGAATCTAACTTTGCTTTCTCAATTGGGATGGATATTCGATTATACTCTGTGGATGTGTTAGAAAGCCAAAGATTCGAGGCAATACTATCGGATAATTCATATAACTATAAATCATATGACTTAAATTCTGCATATGAGGAATGGAAATCATCAACAATGAACATACCCAAAGTACTGGATTCCAGTTTTATAGATAATGATCAAGAACAAATAATATGTGAATGCTCCTTTCCTGAAATTCGTGAAACAGAAAACGGCACAGTGATTCTGAATGAAGAAGAAATATGCCGAAAGGATTGCATAAAGATTTATACACATTCAAATGAGAACTGTGGCCATCATGTTCCTCATGTTCATGTTGCTTATAATGATAATAGAAATTTCTGTGTTATAAGTTTAATAGATAAATCGGTAATAGAACCAGTAAATTGCCGGAGAGCAAAAGTAAAGAAGGCTGTTCAGTTGTTAAACGAACATTTTAACGAAGCTGTCAATGCATGGAATCGGACTACTGGGCATTGTAAAATATAAAAAACAACCATTGTGGATCTTTCAACAATTCACAATGGCTGTTTAACTTTGCACTTGCTGGGCGACGAGAATTGAAATATCCTTGGCAATTCCCATTGCGTTATGTCCGTTATGCGTAGATCCAATAATTATTAACGATCTCCATTGCCTGTTCGCGGACTGCATTCATACGTTGCACCCATAACATTTGGTTCTCCGCTTTGAGCATTTCTGTGATGCCTTCCTTTTCGGTAAGTTCTTTTACCAGACGAGAGAACATATTCTCTGCCTGTTCGTTTAGATCAGCAAGGTATTCACTCAAATTACCGTTTGCAAGGAGTTCGGCGTAATCAGTCCTACGATGCCTTTTCAAATACCGCAGATGACGCTGACCCCATATCCCGACGAACCGTTCCTCCGGCCCATTATCATCGGCAATGAGGTAGTAATCGCCGACAAGTTCGTATTTCAGACCAGTGCGTTCATCTGTAATATACTTATCCATTATGCATCCTCCTTTGTGATAACCCGCAGTTTCTTTGAGGGAGCGTCAATGATTTTCAAAATTAAATCGTTAACGTCTTCAATCGGCTTGTCCTCGTGAATATACTCGTTTCGAGCAGTCACAAGGCAACCGACCAGTAGCCTGTGCTCAAAGTCATCCAAATAGAAGTATTTCCGTTTTGTTTTCATAGTCTTTCGACCTCCTTGTTTGATTACCCCTTTATTATAGGGGAAAGACTCAGATAAATCGAATGTGTGGATTTATAAAAGCAAAAAAGAGATACCGAGAAAAGCATTTCTGCTAATCTCGGTATCTCTTTGCCTCGCTAATGCTCGTGTCTTTGAACTACTGTCCTTAAGAACACAGCGCATCGGACTTGGAATTTTTTTATCCATTTCGAAAGCAATGGATTTTTTTGAATTTGGCAGGGGAGGTGCCATTTTTCTTTTTAAATTGCGCTATGAAATGGCTGGTTGTTGAAAAACCCGTTTCCTGCGATATTTCTGTTATGGTTTTTTTGGTGGATAAAAGCAGTTTTTCAGCTTGGTAGATTTTTGTGTCATTAAGGTATTTTTTGAAACTTTTTCCTATAGTTTTTTTGAATAGGTATGAAAAATACGTATAGCTTAAATGGCATATATTCGCAAGCTCTTGCTCGGTCACTGTCGCAAAATGTTCGGCGATATAAAAAATGGCAGTTTGAATTTCAGGGCCTACTTTTTTTAACGGATAAATGCTACAGTCTTTATGTAAACATCTGAGAACATATACAAAGAGCTCCAAAAGTTGTGAACGGATGACCATTTCAAAACCAAAATGCATTTGTTCCCATTCTTGCATGATATCCTGCACTAAAGAATGTATCCCCATTTCAGTAGTTTTGTCACGCTCAAATATATGGGCATCCCTTAACTCAGAAATAAAGGGTAGGGCATATTGGAATTCATTGGCATAGAAAATATCGGGCATCACCTTAATACATGCATATTGTGACGGACTAATTATATCGATGGCATGGGCGAGTTGCGAATTTACTATAATAAGGGTATCTGCTCTGTACAGATAAGGCCGTCCATTTACGAAAACAATGCCGTTGCCCGAGAAAAAGAATAAAATCTCAATATATTCATGATAATGATATCCAACTTTCGAAGGCTCTTTAAAATCAAATTTGATACAGTGTATTCGGCTATCAAAACCGTTTAATTTAAAATTTTCCTCTAAACTTACTTTCAAAAGCTTTAGCCCCAATCGTAAAAATATGATATTTTTAATTAAAAATATTATATCATATATTTTTTAAAAATGATATACTTAAACTAAATAAATTTTATGGGGGAAAACAAATATGAAAAGTTGGCTTAAAAATGCGGTATTTTACGAAATATATCCTCAGAGTTTTAACGACACAAATGCAGACGGAATTGGTGATATTAAAGGTATTATAGAAAAGCTTGATTACATAAAGGATATGGGTTTTACAGCGATCTGGATGAATCCATGTTTTGATTCACCTTTTAATGATGCTGGATATGATGTGAGGGATTATTATAAGGTTGCTTCAAGATATGGCACAAACGAAGATTTAAGGTGTCTGTTTGATGAGGCACATAAGAGAAATATGCATATTATACTTGATCTTGTTCCCGGCCATACATCTGTTGAGTGCAAGTGGTTTGAGGAATCTAAGAAAGCTGAGAGAAACGAGTATACCGACCGATATATATGGACCGATAGTATATGGGAAGATGTTAAAGGAGTTAGCGGGATAAGTGGAAGTCTAAGAGCAATTTCCGATCGTGATGGCAGTTGCGGAGTGAATTTTTTCTCATCTCAACCGGCACTTAACTATGGCTTTGCTGAGGTTACAAGGAGTTGGCAGTGTGCAGTTGACTCTGAGGCCGCCCTTGCAACACGTGGGGAAATTTTAAATATTATTCGTTTTTGGTGTAATATGGGTTGCGATGGTTTTCGTGTTGATATGGCAGGATCGCTTGTTAAGAATGATGAAGGACAGAAAGAAACCATTAAGTTGTGGCAGGAGATATTTACAGTAGTAAATAAAGAATTTCCCCAGGCTGCCTTTGTGTCTGAATGGGGAGAGCCGCTTAAGGCATTAAGAGGCGGCTTTGATATGGACTTTTTACTTCATTTTGGCCCTTCTCATTATACCGATATGTTCCATTCAAATAATCCCTATTTCAATAAGGATGGTAAAGGCTCGGCAAAGGAATTCTTCGAGTATTATATGAATACATACAATGAGATTATGGGTAAGGGCTTAATATGTATACCTTCGGGAAATCACGATATGGCGCGTTTGGCATATTACTGCGATGAAACACAGATAAAGCTTGTCTATGCCTTTTTGATGTCAATGCCGGGTGTGCCATTTATATACTATGGCGATGAAATAGGTATGAGATATTTGCCGGGATTAAAATCGGTGGAAGGTGGTTACGGCAGAACGGGTACGAGAACACCTATGCAGTGGGATAGCTCCGTAAACAGCGGTTTTTCAACTGCGGATTCTGATTCACTTTATATAATGCAGGACCCGGACAGCGAGAGACCTACGGTTCAAAAGCAAATTAAGGATACTGATTCCATATATAATGAATTAAAACGACAGATTGCTGTGCGAAAGAGTGTTGAGGCGTTGCAGGAAAACGCAGGATTTGAACTTGTAAATGACGGATATCCTCTTGTGTATATAAGATATACACAAGAAAGCAAGGTAATCGTTGCAATAAATCCTATGGATAAAGAAATTTCTGTGGAGGTAGGGGACATCGCAATTAAAAATGTTATATACAGTTTTAATGGTAGTGCGAGATTTATAAATGGAGAATTTAGTGTTCCACCAATGTCCGCAAGTTATATGGTGTTGGAATAAGAAATGATAACCTTGATTTTTAAGATGTTATTATATGCGATTTAATAAATTTGCAAGAAAATTCTTGGTTTTCACCCAGTTCTTTTTCGGACACGAATGACAAAAATCCCGTTCACGATAGTGGGCGGGATTTTTACTTCTTACCTGTTACCTATTCACTCTTACCTCGACCGAAACTCCACGGGATTTTTGGAAAGTAAGAGGTAATAAGTTTTTTTGGGGTGGTGGCTTCGCCACGAATTATAAATGCAAGGTTATTCATTGTTCTTTTTGCTTTATACTGGTATATTGATGACAAGAAAGGCGGTAATATTATGGCTGATAGTCCGTTGATTACTAAATCCAAAGAATTTGCTTTACAAATAATTAAGATTTGCAACCATATTAAACAAACTAAAAAGGAAAGTGTACTTATTAATCAACTTATCCATAGCGGCACAAGCGTTGGTGCGAATATTCGTGAAGCATTTTACGGGCGCGGAACTGCCGACTTTATTGCTAAATTACAAATTGCCCTTAAAGAATGTTCCTAAAGTGAATATTGGCTTGAGCTTTTAATCGAGAGTGGATATTATGACAATAACGCTATTTTAGAAAAATGTATTGCAGTTAAGAAATTACTAATTTCTTCAAATAACACTGTTAAAAATAAATTAAATAAACATATAAAACCGAACTGTAAGTTTACAGTTCGGTTTTATATATTTTCATCATCTATATACTGCATAATATCTTCAACATCGCATTTTAAAATCTTACAAAACATTTCTATTGTATGTGTACTTACGCTTTCATTTCGTTTTAATCGTGTAATTTGTGCAGGACTGATATTGTATTTTTTAATAAGTGTATACTGTGTAATGCCTTTTTGTTTCATGGTTTGCCATAATCTATCATAGGAAATCATAATTTTTCAATCCTCCCTATTGACATATTAACCGATTATGGTGTATAATAACATTAACCAATATCGGTTAATAAAATTTATAAAGAGGGAAATGTATGAAAAGAATAGTAAGTTTGATTTTAGCCGTATTAATCTTTTGTGTTTTTCTTATGTTTGCTGCATGCGAGGGTGGCGAAAGGAGTGTAGAAAAATGTGCGATTTGTGGTACAAAGTACTATGCAGGTGATGCTGCCGGAAACTATATGTCAATCGCTAGGAGCGGAATGTGCAAATCTTGTAAAACAACATATGATGCATATAATGAGATTAAAGATTATTATGAACTGAATCCGTAATAAAACTGAAACAGCTGAGGGCGATTATGGTTATCATGCCTATTCGTAGCTTAATCACAAAGTCCCAAAGACATGAGTCTTTGGGACTTTAACTTTTACCTCTTCACTACTCACTTAAAAACGCCTTCGGTCTTTGAAAGTAATAAGTAACAGTAAAAAGTGAAAAAGTATTCTGCCGGGCTTTGCCTTGTTTTTTTATTAATAAAAAGCATACTGTATATATGATGTGCATTTGGTATAATAGAAACTCCGTTATTGATAAGAAAATGCTCCTTGGGGTTCAAAAGAAAAATTTTCAATAGAGGTGCCGTATCTTTGTAATTGTATAAGGTTTAGTTTACTCGCAGTTCCGAAAAAATAATTGTGCTGTTTTTTTGTGCCCTTTACTTTTTACTTATCATTTTTATGGTTTTTAACTTAAAAAACTCTCTGCTTTTTTTGCAGAGAGTCTTTTTTGCGGGCGGAAAATACCAAAGCTTAATATTCGGTTATTCCTTTATGCACTAGCTTAATTCATCTATTTTTTTAAGCTCTTCAACAGAAAATGAAGTGTTTTGGATAGCCTTAATATTATCGAGTATTTGCTCCGGCTTTGACGCACCGATTAAAACAGAAGTTACCGCACCGTCTTTAAGCACCCATGCAAGCGCCATTTCGGCAAGGGTTTGACCTCTTTCCTCGGCTATTTTTGAAAGACCCTTTATTTTTTCTATCTTTTCTTCCGTTATGGCCGATTGTTTTAAAAATCTGTTATCCGTAGCCGCTCTGCTGTCGCTCGGAATACCGTTTAAATATCTGTTTGTAAGAAGACCTTGTGCCAGCGGACTGAAAGCAATAATGCCCTTTTTAAGCTTTACCGCCGTTTCCTTTAAGCCGTTATTTTCAATCGTTCTGTCAAATATTGAATACCTGTTTTGATTTATAACAAACGGACAATTTAAGTCGGTTAATATTTTGCAGGCCTTGTTTAAATTTTCGCCGTCATAATTTGAAATTCCCACATAAAGCGCCTTACCGCTTTGAACCGCCGTTGCAAGAGCCCCCATAGTTTCTTCAAGCGGAGTTTCGGCGTCGGGGCAATGATGATAAAAAATGTCAACATAATCAATACCCATACGCCGTAAGCTTTGGTCAAGGCTTGCAATAAGGTATTTGCGGCTTCCGTTTTTAGCGCCGTAAGGACCCTGCCACATTTCATAGCCTGCCTTTGTGCTTATTATCATTTCATCACGGTAGGCTTTCATTTCCTGATTAACTATTTTACCGAAATTCTTTTCGGCACTTCCCGGTTCGGGACCGTAGTTATTGGCAAGGTCAAAGTGGGTAATGCCGTTATCAAACGCAGTAAAGCAAAGCTGTTTCATATTTGAATAAAGGCAATTATCGCCAAAATTGTGCCAAAAACCCAAAGAAACGGCAGGCAGCTTTAAACCGCTGTTTCCGCATCTGTTGTAAACCATAGCGTCATATCTTTTTTCATTGGCAAAATACATATTTCCTCACCTATCTATTTCTTTTCCCAACCCGAATACAAGGTTAAGCTGTCGTTTACAGTATCTTTGTTAATGTCAAATTGCTTGGTACAGTCCTTATCTACATACCAGCCTGTAAAACTGTAGCCCTCTTTAACGGGTTTTTCCTCAACATTAACCTTATTACCGTACATAACCTTTTGATTTTCTATCTGCGAGCCGCCGTTTGTATTAAAAGTAACAGTGAAGCCTGCGTGTCCTATAGCAAAAATCATACAGGCTATAAGAACGATAATTCCCCCAAGGATAAGCTTATCGGCTGTTTTTACCGACATTTTAATGTTTCGATAAAGTCCACCGGGCTTTCTTTCGGTGTTAAGATTTATTGTGTTATTTTCGTTCATATTTTCACTGCCTTTCTAAAGGGTTTTGTTTAAAGGATATAAAGGAATTATTATACCAGACACACAAAACGGGAAAATATTCCGTTTTAAAACTGTTATACCCCTATTGTTTTATTTAAACTACGAATTAATATTTATCTTCTTGCAAGGTATTTTCTCATATCTATTGCACATGCAACAAGAATAATTACGCCTTTAATAATGTAAAGCATATTTGCAGATACCGAAAGGAAGTTAAGACCTGCAAAAATAATTTGTAAAAGAAGTACGCCTATAACAATACCGCTGATTTTACCTGTACCGCCTACAAACGATACGCCGCCGATTACGCAAGCTGCGATAGCGTCGCATTCGTAGTTAAGGCCTGTATTTGCAGAGCAAGAAGCTATACGAGCGCCTTCTATAAAACCTGTTATACCGTACATAGCGCCTGCAAGTACGAATACCATTAAAATTGTCATAAATACATTTACGCCCGATACTCTTGCGGCTTCCTCGTTAGAGCCTACCGCAAACATATTTTTGCCAAACTTTGTTTTGTTCCAAACAACCCACATAACAGCTGTTAAAATTACAGAGTAAAGAACATATTTAGGGATAGCAACACCGCCGATTGTAAAGAGCGTGCCTGTAATAAAGCTTGTGTAAGATGAATCAAGACCCGAAAGGGTTTGACCGTTGTTGCCGCCGATCATAAGGTACATAAGAACGGTACCGAATACGATAAGCTGTGTTGAAAGCGTAACTATAAACGGGTGAAGCTTAAATTTAGCAACAAAAAATCCGTTTACAAGACCTACTACGGCACCGATTGCGATAACCGCAAGAAGTACTACAAATAAGGGCATTGTTTTAAGATTTGGGAACATCTTATTTGCATAGCCCGTCATTTGCAAAAGGGACGCCGCCACGCAGGCGGTAAGACCTACGCATCGGCCTGCCGAAATATCCGTTCCGGTTAATACAATACAGCCCGCAATACCTAAAGCTATAGGTAACTTTGCGGCGGTAAGTGATATAATGTTAACTATTGATGATACGCTTAAAAATGCCGGAACCTTAATAGCTATAAAAATTACCGCTATTGCAATGATGATATACATTGCATTGTTAAATAATAAATCTGTTATTAATCTTTTCTTATCGCCCTTATCTGCCGCTTTAAATTTTTCAATCCAAAGTGAGATGCCCGAATGCTTAGCCTTTTTTATACTTGTGTCAGCCATAATAAAATCTCCTTAAACATATTTTGCTGCAAGAGTCATAATTTCTTCTTGATTTGTAGTCTTTGCGTCAACTTCGCCCGAAAGTCTGCCGCCCGACATAACAAGAATTTTATCGCATACGCCCAAAAGCTCTGCCATTTCGGAAGAAACCATAATGACTGTTTTGCCTTTTTTAGCAAGTTCCAAAATAAGCTGATAAATTTCGTATTTGGCGCCTACATCAATACCTCTTGTGGGTTCGTCAAGAAGAAGCACGGTAGGGTCGGTTAAAAGCCATCTTGCAAGAATAACCTTTTGCTGGTTTCCTCCTGAAAGAGAACTGATTTTTGTTTCCTGGTTAGGAGTTTTTACTCTCAGTGATTTTATATATTCGTCAGTCGTTTCCTTCATTTTCTTTTTGTTAAGGAAGGGACCCGTCTGATATTTTTTCAAACTTGAAATTGTTGTGTTTTCTCTTATATTAAGAATGCCGAAAATGCCCGTGGCACGCCTTTCTTCGGTTAAAAGAGCAAAACCGTTTTTAATAGATTCATGGGGATTATGGTTTTTAACCTCTTTGCCGTTAAGCGTAATTTTACCGCTTTTTTTAGTGGTTATACCAAAGATTTGTTCAAGCAGCTCCGTTCTGCCCGAACCGTCAAGCCCTGCCACTCCCAAAATTTCTCCTCTTTTTGCCTGAAAAGAAACATTGTTAAGATTGGTGTATTCGCCGCTTAAATTTTCAACCTTAAGAAGAACATCGCCTATTTTATTATCCTTTTCGGGATAACGGTTTGTAAGCTCACGGCCAACCATAAGCTTAATAATTTCGTCCATAGTAAGCTCGCTTGCAGGCTTAGTAGCAATCCATTTGCCGTCGCGCATAATTGTTACTTCATCGCTTATTCGCAAAATCTCTTCCATTTTATGAGAAATATAAATAATGCCGCAGCCTCTGTCCCGAAGCATATTTATAATGCGGAAAAGATGTTCAACCTCTTCTTCCGTAAGTGATGATGTGGGTTCGTCAAAAACAATTATTTTTGAATTGTATGAAACCGCCTTGGCAATTTCAACCATTTGCCTTTGCGAAACCGACATGGTGCTCATAACGGTTTTGGGGTCAACATTTATTTCAAGGTCGTTAAAAATCTTCATTGTTTCATCATACATTTTCTTTTCGCTTGTAAAGGGAAGGTATTTTGAAACCGTTGGAAATCTGCCCAGCCACATATTGTCCATAACATTACGCTTAAGCGCCTGGTTAAGCTCTTGGTGCACCATAGCAACACCGTTTTCTAAAGCCTCTTTACTGTTTTTGTAATTAACCTCGCTGCCCTCAACATAAATATGGCCGTTGTCCTTGCTGTAAACGCCGAAAAGGCATTTCATAAGGGTAGATTTACCGGCACCGTTTTCACCCATAAGGGCGTGAACGGTGCCTTTTTTAACCGTAAGCTGAGCATGGTCAAGTGCCTTAACACCCGGAAAAGTTTTTTCTATATCAACCATTTTTAACAATATATCTTTGTCATTTGCAGAAACGGATTTATTTATATTGTTTTGCATACGTATCTCTCCTATATGCTTTGAATAGTACGGTTGAGGCGAAACGCCCCAACCGTATTTTGTAACAGCCTATGTTGTTATTCTGAATCCGCCGTATAAGCCGAGTAAGGAATATTAACTCTCCAAGTACCTACTACATTTGCAGTGTCGATACCGTCAAGTGCATTTGTACCGTTAAAGTAATTTTTCATAATAGTTGTAATAGCCGTAGCCATACCCTGTGCGTCTTGTTTAATAGTACCTATCATAGAACCCGATTTAATAGCCGATTTGGCGGCGTCCGTAGCGTCAACGCCGAATACCGGAATAACCTTTTTGTTTTCCTTGTTGTAGCCTGCTGTTTGAAGAGCCGATATTGCACCTAAAGCCATTTCGTCATTGTTTGCAATTACAAGCTCTATCATATTTTTATTTGACTCTGTATATTGAGCAAGAGCCGTGCTCATATAGTTTGTGGCTGCTGCCGAAGACCACAAGCCGTCCTGGTCAACAAGGTATTTGTTCTTGTTTGCCGAGTCATAGAACTCAAGGTTGGGTTTACCTGCTTTTTCAAGAACTTTGTTGGCGTCCTCTACGCCGTACTTTGTACGGGCAATTGCTTCCATATTGCCCTCTTGACCCTTAAACATTACATAGCTTATTTTGCCGTCGCCGTTAAGGTCAAGCTTATTATAATTCTTTACAAGATATTCTCCTATCATTTGGCCCTGCATATGACCTGCCTGCTCGTAGTCTGTACCTACGAATACGCACTTTTCATAGCTTTCAATAACCGACTGATCAACCGAACGGTTAAAGAATATTACGGGAACGCTCTTTGCTTTTGCAAGATTGATAATGTTTTGAGCGGCGTCGTTCGAGCCTGTATCAACTACATTGACGATAAGCATTGACGAGCCTTTTGCAAGCGCCGTTTGAACCTGCTCGGTCTGTGTTGTTTGGTTGCCGTTTGCGTCGTAATCGTTATAGGTGTATCCGCCGTCCTTTAAAATTTTATCCATTGAAGAACGAACAGTTGAAATGTACGCGTCGCTAAAGGTGTAATAAAATACCGAGACTTCACCTTTTGCTTTTGCAGCACCGCCGTCATTGCCCTTCGAAGCACAAGCCGACAAACCTACTACCATTACTACCGATAATAATAATGCCAATAACTTTTTCATAAAGATTACCTCCTTAAATTTATTTTTAAGTCATTCAGCATCTTTATTATATATTTGGGTTTATTAAAAATGAATGCAATTTTTTATTCAAAGTGTATAAAAATTTACGATTTTTAAAAAAAATTATGTTAATATTACACCACAATTATAAAAAAACAGCTCCGATAAACCAAAAACGGCATACCGGAGCTTTGTTTAATTATTTATTAATTTGTACTTTCATTAAACCTAAACAGTATTTTTTGAATATCGGATGAAAACATATTTTTGCGATTGACAATATAGGTATCGGTTTCAACCGTACCGTCGTTTTGCTTTTTACCCGAAAGTATTTCGGAAGCTTTTAAAACGGAGAGATAACCCATAGAAAACGGATTTTGAACTATAAGCGTGTCAATTTCTCCGCTTTCAAGCATATTTACACAGTTAACGTTGCTGTCAAAACCAATACAATAAACCTTGTCTTTTAGGTTCAACTCTTTTATTGCATATCCGGCGCCTAAAGTTGACCATTCGTTAAATCCTACAAGCACATTTATGTTTTTGTTTTTTAAAAGCAGTTTTTTTGTACCTGCCGTTGCATTTTGTGCGTTCGACTCAATATTAACCGTATCAACAATTTTTGCGTTTTTTGTTTTGTTTATAAAGTCCGTAAATCCTTTAAGGCGGCCTTTACCGTTTTCGGTATTTTCGCCGTAATTTACTATACCTATATTTATATATTTTTGTCCTCTGCAAAATTCAACGGCTTGTTTTGCCGCTTTTTCACCTGCCGAAATATTGTCTGTTCCTATAAAAAGTTCTTTGCCTTTTACATTAACATCGCTGTCAACCGTAATTACCTTAATTCCGTTGTCGATAGCGTTTTGAACAGGCGGCGCGTTTTTTTCATAATCTATCGCCGAAAGAATTATAACCCCTACTTTTCTTGAAACCGCATTTTCAATCATTTCGTTTTGGGTATTGTAATCTTCTTCGTTTTCGGGACCTTCTACCGTAACATTAATATTAAATTCATTTGCGGCAGATAACGCCCCGCTTTTTACATCGTTCCAAAAATCCGAGTCGCTGCCCTTAGTTATTATGGCAACATCTTTGTTTTTTAAATTGATGTTTCCGGATTTTGTGCAGCCGAACAGGCAAACAATAAGAAAAAGGGCAAGAGTAAATACGGCAGTTAATTTTTTAATATTCATTTTCCTGTCCTTTCACAATCTTCGGTATTTTAATGGTTACGGTTGTGCCTACATCAAGCTCACTGTCAATAGTAATACCGTATTCTTTACCGAAATAAATTTTCAGTCGGTCATTTACATTCTTAACGCCTATACCCTTTGAATCGCTTCTGTCTTTTTGAAGAATGGTTTTACATTGCTCTTCCGTCATACCCAGACCGTTGTCCTTAACCTTTATAACAATATCCTTTCCGCTGCGCTCAACAATAATTTTTATTTCGCCCTCGTCAACCATTCTGTCAAGTCCGTGATAAATAGCATTTTCAATAAAGGGCTGAATGGTAATTTTGTTACACATATAGCCCAAAACGCTTTCATCGACGTCAAAAGAATAAGTGAATTGATTTTTATACCTGTAGCTTTGAATAATAAGATAGCTTTCGGCATGCTTAAGCTCATCGTTTATGGTTATAAACTCGTTGCCATGACTTATGCTTATTCTAAAAAGCTTAGCAAGTGCGCCTACCATTTTAACGGCATCCTTGCTGTTTTCCTGCTCGCACATCCACTGTATCGAATCCAGCGTGTTATAAAGAAAATGAGGATTAATTTGAGCCTGCAATGCTTTAAGCTCTGTTTTTCTAAGCACAATTTCTTCGGCGTGTACCTTTTCCACAAGCGACTGAATCATAAGCACCATATGTTCAAACGATGCCGAAAGCGTTTGAAATTCAACCACATTACTCATATCGGCTTTGTATTCAAACGATTCCGCTTGCTTTTCAAATTTTTGCATTGAATCAACCAGTCTTCTAACAGGTCTTGTAACGGTTCTTGAAAGTAAAAAATAAATTACAATTGATATTAAAAGACTGAAAAGAATTGCAAAAACCGAGCCGATAACCACTTGATTTCTAACCGTCTGCGTTATCTCGTCGTTAAAGCTTACGCCAACGATTTTCCAATTGCATGATGTAAGAGATGAAATATTGTAAATATTATCTTTTTTTCTGTGTATTCCGTCGGCAAAGCCGGAAATTTCGTTCGTATTTTCTTTTTTCAGTCCCGAAAAAAGCATTTGCTGCTGCGGATGATAAATAATTTCGCCCTTTGAGTTTATAATATAGCAATAGCCTCTTTGACCTATACTAAGCTTATCAATATATTTTGCAATTGACGAAAACTTAAAATCTATCGCAACAAAAACCTGCTGCGAAAAAAGATTTGAATATTCCTTTTTGGCAATTGTTACAACCCAAGGGTATTTGTTTTCGTAAAGTGTGTTAACATGCGGCTGAGTAATTACATATCCGTCTTTAAGATTTGAAAAAACAGACTTATCGTAAGATAAATTTGTCGGATTGTTTTTAACATTTTCTTTATTAACGTTTCCGTCTAAAAGCAAATTCCCCTGCATATCATAAATCATTACACAATATATGTCTTCTTCAAGCCTCGCCGCTGTGGATACCGCACTTTTAAGCGATGACTTATCAACGCAATCATCTGTTTCTTTGCATAAATTATCCAGCTTGTTTTTTATTGACGACACATAATTCGAAACCGTTTCGTTAGCCTGCAAAACAGATTGCTTGCTTGAAAAATAAGCCGAATTGAACATTGACTTTTCATAAAACACGCCAAAAAACAATGTTGACGCAAGTGTTGAAAATATAACGCCGAAAACTACTATTGCAATAATTAATACCGACAGCTTTATTTTGTTATGCTTAAACATTGCCTCCTCCTAAATGCTCTTCTCTGTATTTGTTTGGCGACATACCATAATATTTTTTAAAGCAATAACTAAAATAATGCTGGTCGTTGTAGCCGCATTTTTGCGATATTTCAAATATTTTCATAGATGTGCAAAGCAGTAAATCGCTTGCCGCTTTCATTCTTCTTTCGGTTACAAGTGTTACAAAATTCCGGGATTTTGTTTTCTTTATAAGCGCGCTTAAATAATTGGGGCTTACGCCCAACTTGTCGCTTGCATCCGTAAGCGATAAATCCTCATTCATATATTCTTCATTTATAATTTGAAGCGCTCTGTCGCAAATGTTCTCGCTTTCGTGCCTTTGCGAGCGTGAAATTATATCTCTTACATCCAAACAAAGCGAAATAAGGTCTTTTTTGTATTGCTCGTTAAAATCAAAAGATAAGCGGGAAGTGAAAAAATTGTTGGATGAAAAAAGTTCCGATAATGCGTTGTTGTCGGATAATACGCTCACGCACCTGTGTGCCGTTGCCAGTATTTGAATAATTAAATAATCTATTCCGTCCCTGCTTTTTTTCGTCAGCATATCTTCAAGAAATTTGCTTATTTCTTCCTTGCTGCCTACCTTTAAAAGCTGTTCCAGCTTGTAAACCGATTTTTCAACATTTTCAAGCTCGTATGTGCTTTTGCGCTCTTGGTCGTTAATAAATCTGATATCGCCTGCACCGTCGGAGGTGTATCGCCGTGCGGTAATAGCTTGTGTGCACGCCAGTGATAAAAGCGAAGGGTCGTTAACCGTTTGACTTATACCTATTGTGCATTTTTGGTTAAACAGCTTTTTTGCGCTTTGCACCAGTTCAATTACCGGAAGACGTAATTTTGCGGACATTTCCTCCGGCTCGCTTGTTACAAGCGTTACAATTCTGCCGTTTACAAAAAAGCTTTCGCAAGTAGCGTATTTACCGACAATGCTGTTTACAAAATCTATATGATGGGCCTCGGTACAGCTTTCATTGCTGAATGTTTTAAATTTGGATACAACCACACTGTAGCAATCGCCGTCGCTTTTAATAAGCCCCAGCTTTTTTGCATTGTCCTTTAATTCTTGAGGGGTATAAACATCCTCGCCCGTTCCTAAAAGAAGCGGCAAAAGAAATTCCGTTTTCTTTAGCCTCAGCTCAACCTCTTCATTCGATGAGCCCGTTTTAAGCCTTTCGAATTCCTCGTCCATTTCCGCTTTGATTTTTTTAATCTCTTCGCTAAGCTCGCTTGCGGAAATAGGCTTTAAAAGATATCGAATAACATTGTACTTGAACGCCTCTTGCGCATATTCAAAATCATCATATCCGCTTAAAATAACCAGCTTTGTAGCAGGACTTATTTCTCTTACCTTTCTTGCAAGTTCAAGTCCTGTCATAAGCGGCATTTTAATGTCGGTCAAAATCAAATCGGGTTCAAGCTTTTCAATAAGTTCAAGCGCTTCAATTCCGTTTTCGGCATCGCCCGCAACGCTAAAACCCGCTTGTTCCCAATCCACGTTTTGTATAACCGCTTCTCTTTGACGAATTTCATCATCAACAACAAGTACACTATACATAATTTACCCTCTCGTAAAATTTACTTATTTTAAAAATTTACTTATTTTATGTATACCAACCCAAATTTATTATATATAAACCTAATTTATTTATCAAGTCTTATCTTATTGGGAACAACCGTAACAAAATATGCACATAAAAAAGCAAAAAGTTAAAAATACAAAAAGTGTATACTTTTATTTTTATTCTTGCATACTTTTATTTTGCAAAATTTAAGCGCACAACGGTTTTTGACTGTTTTTTGCCGTTTTATTAATTTTTTCTTTTAACGGTTTTTTATTACCGTATCTATTTATATTAAAAATTTTATTACAAACCAAATGCGGCAAAATATTGACGAAGTATGTTATATAATATAAAATATAATAAACAATAAACATTTTATTAAACTGTTGGTAAACTGAAAAATGGCAATAAACAAAAAATGTCCCAAGTGCGGCAGTAACCGCGTCCAACTTTCAAACGAAAGAAGTAAGCACGGATGTCTTTGGATACTGCTTTTAGGATGGATATATATTTTTTGGATTTGTGTTAAGTGGACGATTGGTTTTATAATTTTTATTTGCTATGACTGGTGGATGGCAATAATAAAAAAATGCTGTAAAAAAGGTTATGTTTGGCAATGCAGAAAATGGTTTTCCGGCAATAAAAGAATGTTTTATTGCCATAATTGCGGATATAATTTTAAAACATAAGTTACCAAATCATACTTTTGTTTTTCTAAGCACGGTATAAAAAACGGCAAACGAATTAAAATTTGCCGTTTTTATATTTTTTAATGCTGTATTTTTTATTATGCTTTAACAAAAATAAATTTATTGTTTTTTAATGGGTTTTATGTTACTATGGCAACAAGTTAAGCTTATTTATATTTTTTATTTAATTAATTTAGGAGTTTTTATGAAAGCTGTGGAAAATTTGCCGGAAGGTTTTAAAGAGATATATTCCTTAGACTTGCAAAAAAATAAAAAAACGGCGGTAGCGGTTAATTTGTTGGCTTTGGTTATTGCGGCTTTAATGGCGGCAGTAATGAATTTTTTTGTTCCGATTTATTATTTGTTTGATTTTGAAAACGGTTTGTTAAATTATTTTTTAAAATTTGCCGTTTTAATGGCTTTAATTGTTGCTTATATGATTTTGCACGAATCGGTACACGGAATTGCAATGAAAATTAGCGGAACAAAAAAGGTTAAATACGGTTTTACCGGATTATACGCTTTTGCCGGAAGCAAAGATTTTTACGATAAAAAATCTTATATTTTTATCGCTTTGTCTCCTATTGTTTTTTTGGGTGTAATTATTGCGGTTGCCAACTTTTTAGTTCCCACAGAATGGTTTTGGACGGTTTATTTTTTACAAATAGCAAATATTTCGGGCGCCGCAGGCGACTTGTTTGTAACCGTAAAATTTTTGCGGTTTCCTAAAGACATACTTATACAGGATTACGGCGTGAGAATGAAAGTTTTTTCTGAAAAAAGCGAAATTTAAAGCAGTTAAAAAATATCCGAATTTAAAATAATCAAATTTTAATAATATATATTGAATTTATGGAATAAACATTAGTATAAATTTATTATGATATAAATTTGCCGATGTTTATTCTTTTTGTTTTGGTTTTGCAAATTTTGACATTCAGTAAATGTCTTTCTGCTTATAGTATTTTTATATAATAAATTGTGTCAAATTTCGGCAATTAATTTAAGGGGGATAAAAATTATGAAATTTTGTTCAAAATGCGGCAAAGAAATGGTAGACGAAGCAGTTGTTTGCCCAAGTTGCGGATGCAGCGTTGAAAACGAGAAAACAGCCACAAACGAAAATGCGGCAAACGGCGGAAACGACGGTTTAGCCGTAGCAGCCAAAGTATTCCTTATTTTGGGTTGTGTTGCTCAGGGTTGGTTATTGCTTCCTTTGGCATGGTGCTTACCTATTACAATTTCTATTTGTAATAAAATGAAATACAACCAGCCTGTAGGAACAGGTCTTAAGGTTTGCGCATTGTTATTTGTAAACCTTATAGGCGGTATTCTTCTTTTATGTCGTTCGGACGAAAAGTAAGATTTTTTTAAAAAGCATTTAAATCAAAATATGCGATTTAATAAAAATCGGCGGGTTTTAAACCTGTCGGTTTTTATTTTTGTTTGACAGCACCTTTATTTGCTGATACAATACAATAAACACAAAGCATTAAACATATATCCTTTATATTGTTGTATAATTATATAATATAATGTTTTAATAATGTTTTGTTGTTAAGTTTTATTGTTAATTTTAGATATTAAATTTTGAAGGTGAAATTTTGAAGTTTTTTGATTTGCACTGCCATACCTCCGGCATAAGCAGATGCTGCCGACTGAATTCCGAAGAAATTTTGTTACAGGCAAAAGCCAAAGGATATGACGGCATTGTACTTACAAACCACTATACAAAAGAATATTTAGAAGATTTGGATTATTCCGCTTGGATAGAAAAATACATTGCCGAATTTGAAAGCACAAAAAGAATAGGCGAAAAACTGGGTATAGAAGTGATTTTCGGCGTAGAAGTTACATACGAAACAGACCCGAGAATTCATATTTTGCTTTACGGTGCCACCCCTGATTTTTTACGAAAAAACAAAGAATTATATTTGCTTAAAAGCCACGAGCTTTACGAGCTTTGCCACAAAAACGGAATATGCGTAATACATGCGCATCCGTTTAGGAACGGAACCCATCCGCTGCCCTATACCGACTGCGACGGATATGAAATAAACTGTCATCCTTTTTATTTAAATACGCATTCGCAAGACATTATAAAAATGCAAAAAGAAAAGGGTTTTATTGTAACCTGCGGATGTGATTTTCACGGCGATGTTTACAGAACCGGAGGCGGCACGTTTATAAACGACAATATAAAAAACGAAAAAGATTTAGCCGATTTTTTACTTAACACAAAAGAAATAAAAATAAAAGTTCAGGAAGTAAATTCCCAAACTTTGGACGAATACAGTTTTAAAATAAACAAAAAACCAAACTAAAAGCGCGGCGGCAAGCCAAAAAACCGTTTTACGGTTTTTTAAGGCAAAAGCATTGGCTTTTGCCGAAAGCCCAAAGGGCTTTGGCTTGCCGCCGCATAATTTAAAAAACGATAATTTCTTTAACCTTTTAAAGATTTGTCGTTTTTTGTTTTTATATAAAATTTTATATAAAATTTTCTTTTTTTATTATATTTTTTGTGGTATACTTTTCGTTGAAACAATAAGCGGGTGATTTTATGCGTAAAATAAATATAAAAAAATTCAGCACCGGAAGCATCATAGCCGTATGGATAATGCTGTTTGTATTTTTAAAGGTATCGGTTAACGGCACAAAAGAATTTTACGATATGCGAAATTCCACCGAACAATATATTATTTGCGAACAGGCGGCACAAAAACTGCAAAAAGGTTCGGATACTCTACAACGGACGTAAGGCTTTTTGTTATAACCGGTCAGGAAGAATATATGAACGAATATTTTAAAGAAGCAAACGTTACAAAAAGCAGAGATTCGGCCGTAGCGGAACTTAAGGCAAACCTTGACGATAACGATATTGTTCAAAATCTTCAAAACGCTTTAAACGATTCCCGCAAATTAATGCAGCGTGAATATGTTGCTATGCGCTAAGCTTCCGACGCTTTAAATATAGACCAATCACATCTCCCAACCGAAATTTCCTCCGTATCTTTACCTGCCGAGGATAAAGGCTTATCCAAACAACAAAAAATTTCCAAAGCGCAAAGTATGGTAAGCGACAGCATTTATTTAAATTCCAAAAACGAAATTTCAAACAATGTTAACAACTGTATGGCAAAACTGGTTTCACAAACGGAAAATCGACAAAAGAACTCCGCTTCGGTTTTTAAATACCTTTATTTTATACAGGAAATAGGTATAGTTCTTTTAATGATTTTTTTACTTGCGTACAGTATGATAGTTAAAAAAACAATTGTAAATCCTCTTGTAAATTACAACAAAAAATTTCCAAAGACGAGCCTATACCCGTTGAAGGCGCTTTAGAGCTGCAATCTCTTGCAAAAACCTACAACAAGGTTTTTAAAGAAAACCAAGAATCGCAAAAAATAATACAGTACAAAGCCGAACACGATTCGTTGACAAATTTATATAATAAAGAATATTTTAATAAAGCGTTAGATTCCTGCATAGAAAAAAATATTCCTTTTGCGCTGATTATTGCCGATGTTGATGATTTTAAATCCGTTAACGATATTTACGGACATGATACAGGCGATAAAACACTGCGCTTTGTGGCAAAAAATTTAAGAACAACTTTTAACGATAAAGATTATATATTCAGAATCGGCGGAGATGAATTTGCAGTTATAATGTTAAATACAACTTCTGCCGAAAAAGAATTAATTACGCAAAAATTTGCCGTTTTAAATAAAAACATAAAAGATTTTTCAAATGATATTCCTTCTATAACTTTAAGTTTAGGGGTTGCTTTTTCGGAAAATTTAAAATCCGATTCAAATTTAAATTCTTTTTCAAAAGAAAGTATTTTTAAAAACGCCGATAAATCACTTTACCACGTTAAAGAAAACGGAAAGAACGATATTTCTTTTTTTGATGAAAAAACATTTTAATTACGGTATGCTTTTATTTTTAATTTTAGAAGGAAGATAATTATTATGAATTTTTTCAAAAAGCTTTTTATACGGTCTTCGCTTAATAAATCCGATTCGGTTATAGCTTCTTTAAAACAGTCTTTTTTGTTTTTGGTACCTATTTTTATAATAGGCGCTTTATCGCTTTCGCTTAAATCTTTCCCCATAACTTTTATACGCGTATTTATAAAAACTGCATTAAACGGTAAGATTCTGCAGGTTCTTAATTTAATTTACAACGCAACTTACGGATTTGCCTCGGTATATTTGGTAATTATACTTTCGTACTACGAATCCAAAAGAATCAAGCTGCATAAAGATATACGAATTTTTTCGGTCATTTGTTCCGTTTCGTGTTATTTCGGATTTATGGGACCGGATATTTACACCAATAAAGCGGATGTTTTAGACTACACCAAAATGACAAACATATTTTCCGCTTTATTGGTAGCCATAGGTTGTACGCATGTATTTTACTTTTTATATAATTTGTTTTTTAATAAAAATTCCGATAACCATTCCACATCTTTTGAGCGCAGTTTGCGCGCCATGATACCGTTTTTATGCTGCGTAACCATATCCGTTATAATATCACTTGTAATAGATTCCCTTTTAACAACAGGTAATTTTAACGATTTGGTTACAATAGTAATAAACAAACCGTTCGAAACTATGGGGGCTACATTTTTCGGCGGATTATCCGTTATGTTTGTTATATCCGTTTTATGGCTGTTCGGAATACACGGTTCCAATGTTTTTGATAATCTTTTATCGTCTGCTACCGGTCCTTTTTGCATAACAAACGGTCAAATAGTATCAAAATCTTTCATTGACACGTTTGTATTTATGGGCGGCTGCGGAACTTCGATTTGTTTATTGATAGCTCTTATATTATTCGGTAAAACTTCAAAAAACAAAAAACTGAGCAAGCTTTCTTTTGTGCCCGTATTATTTAACATTAACGAAACTTTAATATTCGGACTTCCCGTTGTGTTTAATCCCATTTACGCCGTTCCTTTTGTTATTACCCCTTTGGTTACATATACGATTTCTTATTTTGCCACCGCTTTGGGAATAGTCCCGCATATTTTAAATGCAAACGTACATTGGACTACACCGCCAATTATAAGGGGATATCAGGCTACCGGCTCGGTTAAGGGAAGCATTTTGCAAACCTTCGGTTTGCCTTAAAACCGCTTATTTTTTGTTCAATTTGCAAAAAATACCGTTTGTTTTTTGTATTTGACATTATTTTTAAAAAGCTATATAATTAAAAATGTTGTTTGGCTTAAAGCCGGCAAAAATAAAAAGCATTAAAAATAAAAATATATTTATTTTGTTTTTATTTTTTTGCATTAAGAAAGTAGGATTTTTTTGGAAAAGTTATTTAAACTTAAGCAAAACGGCACAACGGTTAAAACCGAAATAATTGCCGGCATTACCACTTTTATGACAATGGCGTATATTATTGCCTTAAACCCTAATCTTCTTACGGGTTTTGGCAAAAACGGCGGCACCTCTTTATGGAACGGCATATTTTTAGCCACCTGCATAGCTTCGGCAATAGGTACTATTTGTATGGCTTTTTTGGCAAATAAACCCTTTGCTATGGCACCCGGTATGGGTCTAAACAGCTTTTTTGCCATAGTTATTTCTAACATTGTAAGTATTACCGGTTTAAGTTATTTGGAATCCTTCCAAGCCGGTTTATGCATTATTTTAATAGAGGGCGTTTTATTTTTAATATTATCTATATTTAACATAAGAGATAAAATAGTAAACGCCATTCCTTTGGGAATAAGGCTTGGTATAGCCCCCGCTATAGGAATTATGCTTTTAAATATAGGCGTTGGTTCTAATGCCGGCGTATATTCTTCAAAAGGCGGACCTTTTTATGTTATGCGCGACTTTTTCGGAGCTTTAACTCCTTCTCTTGCAAAAACAAATATGGGCGACGCATACCCGGCAATGGTTTTAACCGTTGTTACAATGTTTGTAGGATTATTTATAATCGCAATTTTATCTCATAAAAAAATCAAAGGCTCGGTTTTATGGGGCATGCTTTCGGCATCGGTTATATATTGGATTGGCGAAGCTTTGTTTTTACATACCAATCCTTTTGAATCCTTAAAAACCGCTTCGTTTTTACCGGCTTTTTCCGATTTGGCAAGCACCACTTTATTTAAATTTAATTTTTCTCATCTTATGCAAATCGGTTGGTTTACCGTTATTACTCTTATTATTACATTTTGTATGATAGATATGTTTGACACAATAGGAACATTGGTAGGCACTGCTTCAAGAGCCGGAATGACCGACGAAAACGGCAATATGCCGCAAATGAAAGAGGCATTGCTTTCCGACGCCGTAGGTACCGTTGCCGGTTCTTTAACGGGCACCTCTACGGTAACTACTTTTGTGGAATCGGCGGCAGGCGTTGAAGCCGGAGGCAGAACCGGTTTAACTGCGCTTACAACAGGCATATTGTTTTTAGCCTGCATTTTTATAGCGCCGATAGCCGCAATAATACCGGCGGCAGCAACATCATCCGCTTTAATTTATGTTGGATTTTTAATGTTGGGCGGACTTAAAAAAATAGACTTTTCGGATATAAGCCAAGGATTACCGGCGGCTATTATGCTTATTTGTATGCCTATATCCGGCTCTATAGGCCACGGCATAGGTTTGGGTTTAATAGCTTATACGGTTATTAAAGTTTTTACCGGAAAATTCAAAGAAGTTTCTGTTTTAACTTATATAATCTCGGCTTTATTCTTAATTAAATTCTTTCTTGTAGTATAAAAACAAAAAGTTCCTGCAAAAGTTCTTGCAATAACTTTTGCAGGAACTTTTTTATTTTAAAGATATAAAAATATAAATGTATAAAGCTGCTTTTAAAAAAGAAAAGTATGTGTTATAATGTTCGCAGACAAAACAAAGCTATCGCTTTGTTTTAAAACCTTTGGTTTTTGAACTTCGTTCCGTCTGCTTTATTGAATGGC